>NZ_ATXL01000023.1 GCF_000421665.1 Bavariicoccus seileri WCC 4188
CCTACTATGACCTCTGCTGACTTCTGTCTATTCGTTGTTACTACGATAGTTTTTATCGCTAGACAGACCTCCCCAGGTAAGGTGCGATAACCTTCCACTCATGTCACTGCCTCATTTACTAAATGGGATTCGTGCAGTATTGGACTTTGCTTTGTGTTGCAAGCTCGTCCGTCCCAATCCAGCCTCCATATGAGATTTCTGTTCGTCAGTGCGAGTATTTGCTTTCAGCTTCCTTCAGATTCCACCTCACGGTGGACACCCTTGCCTTCAGCTAACAGTTCCTACTGCCAAGCCTGTAGTGGACTTTCACCACCAAGTTATCGCCCATGCTGGGCGCACAACAAAAAACTGTGACAAATTCCTCGTCACAGTCCTTTTTAAGGGTTAATTTATAATAAATTTAATCGATTAGCAAGAATCGGAAAAACTGATGCCAAAAATTAGTCTGAAAGAATCTCCTGCGATTTTCGCTCAATCATAGCATCGATTTTTTTGCTAAATTTATTAGTCAAGTCTTGGATATCTTTTTCCAATAAGTGAAGATCGTCTTCTGTTAATTCGTTATTCTTCTCAGCTTCTTTGCTTTCAGCAATAGCATCCCTTCTAATATTTCGGATACTAACTTTAGCAGTTTCACCATATTTACTTATTTCCTTAGCTAGTTGCTCTCTTCTATCCTTAGTCAGTTGAGGTACAACCAAACGTATAACTTCACCGTCATTATTTGGCGTAATACCAATATCGCTTTGAAGAATCGCTTTTTCAATATCTTTAAGCGTATTGGGATCATAAGGAGAAATCAAGAGCATTCGTGGTTCTGGTGTTGAGACTGATGCAACTTGGTTAACGGGAGTTTTAACTCCGTAATAATCAACCAAAGTCCTATTCAATATGCTTGCATTTGCAACACCAGTTCTGACTAAACCAAGTTCTCTATTTAAAGCGTCAAGAGACTTATCCATATGCTGTTCTGCAGTTTTTAAAATAGTAGCCATTATTTATCCCTCCTAACTTTTGTTCCAATTTCTTCCCCTAATATAACCTTACGAATGTTACCTTCTTTGTTGAGATTGAACACGATCAATGGAATATTATTATCCATACTTAATGAGCTAGCAGTCGTATCCATAACTTGTAACCCTTTATTAATAATATCTAAATGTGTGAGTTCTGTAAACTTAATTGCATGACTATCAATTTTCGGATCAGCATTATAAATACCATCAACATTATTCTTCGCCATTAAAATGACATCAGCATCTATTTCAGCTGCTCTTAAGGCAGCGGTTGTATCTGTTGAAAAATAAGGACTACCGATTCCACCAGCAAAAATGACGACACGCTTCTTTTCCAAATGTCTGATAGCTTTTCTTCTGATATACGGTTCCGCAATTTGTCTCATATCAATAGCGGTTTGAACGCGTGTAGGGACACCAATATTCTCTAATGTATCTTGAAGTCCTAGTGCGTTCATTACAGTCGCTAGCATTCCCATGTAATCTGCTTGAGAACGTTCCATGCCCATTTCGGCACCAATTTTACCACGCCAGATATTTCCGCCACCGACTACAATTGCTATCTCAACGCCCAAATCATGAACATCTTTGATTTCTTTTACTATACCTTTGATTGTTTCGGGATTGATCCCAAAGCCATCTTGTCCTGCTAATGCTTCCCCACTCAACTTAAGCACTACTCGTTTATATTTAGGATCAACCATCATAATTTCCTTTCTCTATTTGAAAAAAAGGGATAACCTATTAGATTATCCCTCGATCAGTCATCAGACGATTACTTCTTAATTTGTCCCATAACTTCGTCAGCAAAGTTTTCTTGACGTTTTTCAATGCCTTCGCCTACTTCAAAGCGGACAAAATCTAATACCCTACCATCATGAGACGTAACATATTTACTTACAGTTACATCGGGATCTTTAACAAATGGTTGGTCATTCAATGATATTTCTGACAAGAACTTGTTCAAACGACCATGGATCATTTTTTCAACAATATTGGCTGGCTTGCCTTCATTCAAAGCTTGTTCAGTCAAAACTGTTTTTTCGTGTTCCAATTCTTCAGGAGAAACTTGTTCTCTTGAAATGTACTTAGGATTGATTGCAGCAACATGCATCGCAACATCTTTAGCAATATCATCATTCGCCCCTTCAAGCAGAACAATTACACTGATGCGTCCACCCATATGTGAGTACGCTCCAAAGTGTTGGCTATCTGTTTTGGAAAGGACTTTGAAACGACGTAAAGAGATTTTTTCTCCTATAACGGTTGTTGCTTCAGCAATCAAATCAGCTACTGACTTACCATCAACAGTCAATGCTAAAGCATCATCAAGCGTACTAGGGTCGTTATCAAGGATAGCATTAGCGATATCATCAACTAGTTTTAAGAATTTATCATTTTTAGCAACAAAGTCAGTTTCGGCGTTTACTTCTACGATAACAGCCTTATTTCCTTTTTCAACGATCTCAGTGATTCCTTCAGCGGCTATACGGTTACTTTTCTTAGCAGCTTTTGCCATACCCTTTTCTCGTAAGAAATCGACTGCCTTTTCGATGTCTCCTTCAACTTCAACTAAAGCTTTTTTAGCATCCATCATACCAACACCGGTCATATCTCTAAGTTCTTTTACCAATTTTGCAGAAATTTTAGACATTATTGATCCTCCTATTATTTTCAAAAAAAGTCGTCTCAACGATTGGAGTGGATATATAACTAGTGGTTATAAACCTCTAAAGTCCATCAAGAGACGACTAAATTCTATATAATTAATACTTATTATTTATTGTCGCCTTCAACTACTTTTACGATATCTTCTAATGATTTATCATCTTCAGTATCTTCTGGAGCTTCTTCTGCACCTTGTTTTCCTTCGATAATAGCATCAGCAATCGTACCAGTAATAAGTTTAACGGCACGAATGGCATCGTCATTTGAAGGGATAACAACATCAATCTCGTCTGGGTCGCAATTTGTATCGACCATAGCAACGATAGGAATGTTCAATTTGTGAGCTTCTTGGACAGCAATTCTTTCTTTGCGAGTATCAACGATAAAGAGAACATCTGGTAATCCAGGCATGTCTTTGATACCGCCTAAGAATTTTTCAAGTTTTTCACGTTCTTTATTTAATAGTCCAACTTCTTTTTTGGGAAGAACATCGAATGTACCGTCTTCTTCCATACGGTTGATGTCTTTCAAACGTTTGATTCTTTTTTGGATGGTGTTCCAGTTTGTAAGTGTTCCACCTAACCAACGATGATTAACATAATATTGACCAGAACGTTCTGCTTCTTCTTTAATAGCATCTTGGGCTTGTTTCTTAGTTCCTACAAACAAAACCTTGCCACCATCTGCTGCGATATCCCTAACATAGTTATAGGCATTATCGACTAATTTTACAGTTTTTTGTAAATCAATAATGTAGATTCCGTTACGTTCAGTAAAGATGTAACGAGACATTTTAGGATTCCACCGACGTGTTTGGTGTCCGAAATGAACCCCTGCTTCTAGTAATTGTTTCATTGAGATTACTGCCATAATATATTTTCCTCCATTTGGTTTTTTGCTTCCCAACTGTTCATACGCTTATCAGACTCTCACGAGCACCCTAATAGTCGTCCCAGTTAGTGCAGATTGGTCATAGACCGTCTATCATTATACAAAATTATGAATGTCTTAGCAAGGGGAAAGAAATGGAAATTTCGGTTAGGAGTAATTATTAACTGAAAATATCCAAGTTATAAACTAACGATAATCTCCTAACTCATTCAAAACACCCTATTAATTTGAGTGATTCTTAACAATAAAAGTGACTGCCAGATTAACTCATGCTTCAACAGGTGTTAAAAGAACAATTGTTTTAATTCATCAGGTGTTAACGATTTTGAGAGTGATTGTACTCTGGAACTGTCTTTAACGACCTCAGCTACTAGCTCACGTTTATGGTTTTGCAGACTACGGATTTTTGTTTCTATTGTCCCTTTGGCAATCAGTCGGTATGCTGTAACGTTTCTTGATTGGCCTATTCTATGGGCACGTGCCGCTGCTTGCTCTTCTACAGCTGGATTCCACCATAGATCCAACAAAATGACTCTGCTAGCAGCGGATAGATTCAAACCAGTGCCGCCAGCTTTGAGAGAAATCAAAAATATAGGTCTTTCCCCTTTGTTAAATCTATTGACCATTTTTTGTCTCACTTCTATGGGGGTTTTGCCATCAAGTAAAAAGGTACTATAGCCCTTTTGTTTTAAGAATTCGGCTAAATGAGGAAGCCCAGAAGCAAACTGACTGAAGATTAGCCATTGCTCTGTTGGATGCTTCATTAACAAATGTAGAATTTCATTATACTTTACGGACCCCATCTTCCACTCCTGGGTAACAAGACCAGGATGACAGCAAATTTGCCTTAACCGTGTCAGACCAGCAAGAATATTAAACCGGTTCTGGTTGATTTCAGTTTCTCCATATTGGCTTATTTCTTCTCGAATGGATTCTAATTGAGCTAAATAAAGCTTTTTTTGTTCAGGACACAAGTCTAGTAAGCAATCGACTTCAATCAATCCAGGTAGATTTTTCAAAACCTCTTTTTTCTCTCTTCTTAAAAAGAAAGGAGCGGATAATCGTTTGATTGTTTGGACTGATAAATGCTGAAAGTGAGCAAGGCTCGGAAAAAGGTCAGGTGCAACTAGAGACATGATACTCCAATATTCCACTAGATTGTTCTCTAGGGGGGTACCGCTCAAGGCGTAAATCGGAACAAATGTAAAATGTTCCAATATTTTATGTGTTTTACTCCTATAATTTTTGACATATTGAGCTTCATCTAATACCAAACTAGCCCACGGCAAATTGATTAAATCGTCTGAATCTTGGATAAAAGTACCATATGACATAATAAAAACACCCTTGTTAGGAATATCATCAAGCAATTGCTGACGATCATTTTTTGTGCCACGGTATCTGATTGTTGTGATATCAGGAGAAAATCGTTTAAACTCATTTAACCAATTATCTACCAATGATGCTGGACAGATAATCATCACAGGATGGTCCTCACGCCAAGACTTGTCTCCGTACTGTGTGGTTATAAGGGCAATCATTTGAATAGTTTTGCCTAGGCCCATCTCATCAGCAAGTATTCCACCTAAGTGCCAATAGTTTAAGCGTTTTAACCATTTGACACCGTCAGTTTGGTAGGGTTTCAAAAATTTACTAATAGTTGAATCAAGAGTAATATTAGCAGAATCTTGAGATTTAAAAACGTGTAAGAGGTCCTTGATATCACTTGAAAGTTTTAACTTGTCCTTCAATTGTTCGATAAGTGGCAGTTTAACCATCGATAATCGTGTATCATCTGTTAAGTCCTTCTTAGACAAATGAAGATTATTTGTCAAATCATCAATAGCTTCAATCGATTTTTTTTCAATCTGTAAAAAGTGACCCGTATTTGTTTCATAATATCGTCTACCAGACTTTATGGCCTGCAAAATATGGTCGACATCACTTTTTTCGATATTTGTTGTATCAAATGAAATTGATAGATAGTTTTGATGAGACGAGATGACTGGTGTTATTGAAACGCTTTTTTTGTCATACAAGTTTTGGTCATATGAAAACTCAAACTTTCTCAAAAACGGAATAACCTTATTCACTAGATGCCACCGATCATCAGGTGTATTCGAAGGGAAAACCAATTTATTATCTCTCCACATCCCTCCCAATGAAAGTGCCGTTTCGTGAAATTTCAGTTCATTATCACTACGCCAAATGACTAAGTCACTTGTTTGCTCATGAGACTTCAATATGGGAAGTGAAATTTCTTGGCCATACTCAAATATAACCCCTACTTCAAATTCGGTACTCAGTTGTCGACCAGATAAATCAATGACTAGTTTCTCGTTTGACTTAATTTCCTTTATGTTATCCATGATTTTGAAGAATAGTGGCAAAACAGCTTCTACGATGGAGCTTTTTTTCTCTCCGATAGTAATCAACTCATCCTTGGAGAATTGGATAATCTGTTGTGAGACGATTTGATAATTAATGATTGATAAACCCTTTAAGGCATCAGTAAGTTCCGGAGTCACACTGTAAATTGCAGTAGGTAAATCATTTTCAGTTATAATAATGACGTAATTAAAAGTATCCACCAGAAATGATTTCATTATCTTTAAAGAAGTGATCTCGTTTCCTACTAGTGAAACAAGCGGTAAGTGACTTAGCTTTTTGAATGAAAAATCATGAAGACAGCTAATCTCTTCTTCACTCATTCTTAAAAGGTCTATTATGCGGTCCAACTGGTGAGGCATGACTACAACAGAATTTTGATATTTTTTAAGTTGTTTAATACTCTGATTAATCGGTTGTCCAACTGTTAAATGCGCTAATTTCTTAAAAAACGAGACTTGTTTTTTTGGCGGTTGAACAGAAATGGGCAGATATTGATCGGTGAGTAATTTCTCTAACCAGTCTACAAAAGAAATATTGTGAGAGTTTTCATTTAAAAGAGGTGCTGATAAAATAAAATAATGTCCCTTATCCCCGCCAATAACTAGTTGTTCAAAGGCTAATATTAGATCTAAGCTCTTGTAACTTTGTCCCAAAAACGGTTGGTATCTCATTTTAACGGATAAGAGTTCATCCAAATTTGGCAAGGTTTTCTGTTGTTTAAATAGCGGATTTTTGTAACTATCCTTTTGCCATAATCTAGTACCTAGATGCTTTCTAAGATAGAGCTCTACAGCAACTGTATGGGGACAATAATGGTTTAAGTGCCATTCATGGCATTGACAACGGTCCTGTTCTTTCCCAGTCCCATCTAGAACAACGCGATAGTTTTTATCATCGATAACCTCTGCATACCAAAGAGGCTCATTGCGATCTGGATGAACATTAATGACCTTCCCGTCGTTTAACAATTTTTTGCCTTCATCTATAATTCGTGTTGGAATATTCCATTTCATCTATAGCGCCCCTTAATTTGCCAATAATACTCGAATTAAACGTTATATTCATCTTATTATTATAGCATATCTCAAATAGGAATAATAAAGTTGCCATAGTTATCGTTTTAAATTAAACTAGAGTTACTTTTACAGAAGGAGTATGTTGCATGTTTTTTAAAATTGTATTACTACTTGTTAAATGGCTTATTTGGCTTCTAAATGGTCGTATCCATATTGAAGGTAAAGAAAACATTCCTACTGATAGTGGCTATGTTATTGCGGCTCCTCACCATAGTTGGATGGACCCCGTAGCTATTGCGATTGCTTTTCAACCAACCCCACTTATATTTATGGCCAAAAAAGAATTATTCCAAAATCCTTTATTTGGCTGGTTTATCAAAAAGTTGGGTGCTTTCCCAGTCGACCGTGCCAAACCTGGCCCTAGTGTTATTAAATATCCGGTTAATGAGATCAAAAAAAATAAGAAGGCGCTGCTAATTTTCCCTAGTGGCACAAGACATTCGGAAAACTTAAAAAATGGAACAGGAACTATTGCACGCTTAGCAAAAACTCCAGTTGTACCTGCTGTTTATAACGGTCCTTTACAATTAAAGAACATTCTAAAAAGGCAAAAAATGATTGTGAGAATCGACAAACCGATTATTATTGATTCAAAAGAAAAATTAGCTGAATTTAATGATGTGTTAACAGCTTCTTATGAAAAAAATGATGTCAACTGGGACCTATTTAAAGATAAATAAAGCAACAGAAACAAGACCTTATGTTCCTTATACGGGATACGGGTTGTTTTTAAACAAAGAAATAGGCTATGGCAAAAAAACGTTGCCATAGCCTATTTCTTTTATCACTCATGATTGTTAGTTCATTTAAAATTTATGATTGTTAGTTCGTTTAAAATTCGTGATGAGATTGGATCTGATACATCTTGTAATAAATCCCCTCTTTAGCGATTAGTTCATCATGAGTTCCTCTTTCAACAATTTGACCGTGGTCTAGCACTAATATTTGATCAGCATCATTGATTGTTGACAAGCGGTGAGCGATAGCAATAGTAGTTCTACCCTTTCTCATCATCCTTAAACTTTTTTGAATAACAGCTTCAGTTTCCGTATCTATATTTGCGGTTGCTTCATCCATCACCAAAATTTTTGGCTTTCTAACAATCGTACGTGCAAATGATAGTAATTGCTTTTCGCCACTTGAATATCCTGTCCCTCTTTCGATGACTTTCGCATGGTATTGTTCATTCAGTCCTTCGATGAAATGTTCAGCATCGACAAATCTAGCGGCTTCTCTCACATCATTTTCAGAGATATTTCGATCTAATAACGCAATGTTATGATAAATATCCCCATAAAATAAAAATGAATCCTGCATCACAAGTCCCACTTTTGTTCTCAGTTCACTTAGAGGCAACTCTTTGATCGAATAGCCATCAATGGTGATTTCCCCTTCATCAAAATCATAAAAACGCATGAATAGATTAATAATGGAACTTTTACCTGATCCTGTATGACCAACTAAGGCAACTGTCTCGCCTGGATTTACCTTAAAGCTTATGTTTTTTAAGACTAAATTTTTTTGATCGTAAGCAAACGAAACATTTTTGAATTCAATGGCTCCTTCGGTAATTTTTGCTGAATTATTTATCAGTTGTTTAGGCGCTAATTCCGTATTATCCATTAAGTCTAATATACGGGAGGAGGATACTAAACCATCTTGATAGATACTCAGGTTACCCATAACCATTCTCATTGGACTGAAAAAATTACTGATGTAGGTAGTAAATGCGTAGATAATACCAATTTCAACGTGGTTACTTAACGCTCTATGACTGAACAAACTTAGTATAATGACTAATGCTAATGTTTGCAGCATATTGATTACAGGATTGAGTAATAATGAATTCATCCTTACCATACGTTTTCTATCAACAAAATAGGCATTATTGATTTTTTCAAATTCACGAGTCAACCTTTTTTCTTGATTAAACTGTTGTATAATGGCCATTCCAGAAATAGATTCATTTAATTGGCTGTTCAATTGACTTAGCCGTTCTCTCATTGTTCTATAGACAACTGAACTATAACGTTGATAAAACCAGATCAAAAACAACATTATGGGAATAAAAATCAAAAAGTAAAGTGAGATTTGAAAATTAAGTGCAAACATCGCTATCAGTACTGTAACCATTCCAAAACTACCCTCAATGATAGCTAAAAAGACGTTCCAAAAATCTCTGACCGTTTCAGTATCATTGGTTAAGCGTGATACAAGTGACCCTGCAGGGGTAGAATCAAAGAACTTCACTCCTAGCGTGTTTATTTTTGTAAACAGTGTATTTCGAATATGCTCAACAGTTTTTAAACTTGCTTTTGTAAACAAATAGCGTTCTAAGTATTGGAAAACCATTTTAAACAAGTTAGCACTCAAATAGGTTATTGCAAATAAGAGTGCGATGCGTACTGTTGCTTTTCCTGTACGAATATAATCATCCATGAATCTTTGGATAATCAGTGGCATGAGCATATTTGTCAATGCAAGCAAAAGGCTGAAGAGTAAACTGATACCAAAAGTTTTCTTAAAGGGAAAAGTATATCTGACAATCCTTTTTAGAATGGCAAAAGATTCTCCTGTTGTAAAATGAGGACGTTTTTCCATTTATAGTTGCCCCCCTTCAAGATGCTGCTCAAGCTTTTGTTTTTCATACATTCTATAATACCAACCTTGGTTTGCCATCAATTGGTCGTGAGTCCCGACTTCTTGGATGAGACCATTATCCAAGACTAAAATAAGATCAGCATCCATGACTGAACTCATTCTATGTGCAGAAATGATTGTAGACTTATTCTGACGGACATCTTTTAGGTTGCTTAGTATTTTCTGCTCAGTCTTAGCATCGACTGCCGATAAGGAATCATCCAGAATCAGTAATTCCGGATCAGTTACTAACGCTCTAGCAATCGATATTCTTTGTTTTTGTCCCCCCGACAGTGAGACACCTCTTTCTCCGACAAGCGTTTGGTAACCTTCTGGCAACTCAAGAATGTTTTCATCGATATCAGCTAGTTTAGCTGCATAACGAACTTTTTCTTCGGATAAAGTAGGATCTGCAAACTTAATATTTTCTGCTATTGTAGTAGAAAACAGAAAATTATCTTGCGGAACATATCCGATACTCTTGAGATAATAATCCATATCAAAATCACGGATTGAAACACCACCTACACGAATAGATCCAGTAAACTGATCATATTCCCGCAACAGCAACTTAAATAAAGTGGATTTCCCGGAACCTGTTTTTCCCACAATTCCGATAGTTTGGCCATTTTTTAAGTTAAAATCAATGTCTTTTAGTACAGCTTGTTGTGCATCAGGATAACAAAATCGATTAATTGCAATGTGCCAATCTGATGCAATACCGGATTTCTTCCCATTATCAGCTTTGTAAATATGGCTAGATTGATCAAACAGATTTACGATCCTATCATAACTTGCATTTCCCCGTTCTAATAGGTTATACAATTGGCCAACCGCTAACATTGGCCAAATCATCATGCCGACATAACTGATAAATGCCACCAACGATCCAATAGATAACTCATTATTAGTCACAAGCATACCACCCATAACAATAGTGATAGCGTAACTAATACCAGTGAATAAGTTGATATTGGGGTTAAACATTGCGTCATATTTAGTCACGCTCATGTTTGCTTTTACAACGTCATTAGTCACTCTTTTAAAGTCATCAATATCTAATGATTCCTCACCAAATGTTTTGATAACCCTAACCCCTGAGACACTTTCTTGAACTTTTGAGTTCATTGCTGAAAAACTGGCTTGTGCCCTTCGAAATCCTTGATGAATCTTATGTCCTATTTTTTGAGAACTGAGTATTAAAAATGGTAATGGTAACATGGCCACTAGAGTGAGACGCCAATCAACAAATAAAAACATTGATATTAGAGTCGCACCACCTGTAAAAAGAGAATCAGCTAAGGTTAGAATACCCTGGCCTGCGACTAAACGTATTGCATTGAGATCGTTTGTTGCATGGGCCATCAAATCTCCGGTTCGATGTTCTTGATAAAATTGAGCATCCATTTCCGTAAAATGTTTATAAAGTCTTTGACGTAAAATCTTCTCAAGTTTTGCTGATGTCCCAAATATCTTAACACGCCAATAGTAACGGAATAAGTATTGAAAAATACCACTGACACCTAGAATCGTTATAAATATAATGACCATATTAACCATCATATGGTCTGATGCAATCTCATCGACTACCTTCCCTATCAAATAAGGATTGAGCGTCTGGAGAATAGCAATTAAAAATAGCATAAAGACTCCAGAAATATAAGCTCTTTTTTCTTGTTTAAAAAACCATCCAAGTCGTTTGAAAATTGACAAAAAATCACTTCGTTTCTATGCTTGATTATAGTTTTTTCATTGGTAATTTAGTTGAAATAAACAATAAAGAAAGGATCGATTACAAAACCGATCCATCTTTTGATGTCTCATTCAATTTCAATAAAGTTTCGTTCTAATAGCTTAGGTCTACTTTATAGTTAATTAGCTTTTTTTGCTTGAGCTTTCATTGCAAGTGCCATTTGTTTGATTTTCTTTTCAGATGGTTTTTGACCCATTTGAATCATCATAGTTCTTAACATATTTTCATCGATCGGAGGGTTTTCTTGAAAATATTTAATCATATATCTTCTTGCTCCAAAAAAGCCAATTACGACCCCTAAAACCAATGCGATTACGATAAATAAAACCCAAAGTCCTGTATTCATGTTTTCCTCCAATAGTAAGCTGCACGATTAAGTGTTAAACATACATCATGCGGTTTTAAATTATTTTCCATATGCTTCAATGTAAGTTTTTACAATATTTTTTGTAGTGAATACAAAGTGTTCAACCACTTCTGGTCCCTTACCACTAGCACCAAATGTATCGATAGCAATTGATCTACCATCTAAGCCGACAATATCTCCCCACCCAAATGAACTTCCCATTTCGATAGAAACACGATTTCTGACCGTATCAGGTAACACAGAGGCAATATAATCACTAGATTGCTTCTTAAAGCGAGAATAACTAGGCAATGATACTACAGAAACGTCATACCCTTCTTCTTTTAAAGCCGTCTGTGCATCAATCGCTAAGGCAACCTCTGACCCTGTGGCAATTAGGATACCATGAGGTTCACCACTTTCGCTAGGACTTAAGACATAGCCACCCTTTTCGACACCATCATACGCCCATTTATCAGTATGTGGTAGAACTGGTAATCCTTGTCTTGACAATACCAATAATGTTGGATGGTCAGTTGCTTTCAACGCACAAAGCCATGCCGCATTGACTTCATTTCCATCAGCTGGTCTGATCACATCAAGATTAGGGGTAGCTCTAAAAGCAGCTAATTGTTCAATAGGTTCATGAGTTGGGCCATCTTCTCCAACAGCAACAGAATCATGTGTAAACACATAAATGTTTGGCACTTGACTGATGGCTGCAACTCTTATGGCAGCTTTTAAATAGTCACTAAATACAAAGAATGTACCGGCGTAAGTTTTTAATCCCCCATGAAGATTTATACCAGTAAGTGCAGCGCCCATAGCAAATTCACGAACACCAAACCAAATGTTTTTACCTGCATAATCTTCGGCAGAAAAATCAGACGAATTCTTATTCATTGTATTGTTTGAACTGGAAAGATCCGCTGATCCTCCCCAGAAATTAGGTAAGTTTTTGCCAATTTCTTGAATAGCGTTTTGGCTAGAGACACGACTTGCCAGTTCCTTATCATCTACATGATAAACAGGCAATTTACTTTCTAAATCATCAGGCAACTCTTGTCTTAGACTTGTCCTAAAGGCTTTCGCTAGCTCTGGATAGTTTTTTTCATAATCGTCGACTAGTTGTAACCATTCTAAGTATTCCTCGTGACCTGAGTGAATCATTAGCTTTTCAAAACGATGTTTTACCTCATCAGGTACAAAGAAGTCCTCATAAGACCAACCAAGTGCTTCTTTAGTTTTGATGATACCCTCTTCACCCAACGGACTACCATGAACCTTGTGTGTTCCAGCATTAGGAGACCCAAAACCGATTGTCGTCTTGACTTCAATCATAGTAGGTTTTGAAACCTCATTTTGAGCTTCCTCTATTGCATTAGCAATACTATCAAGATCATTACCATCTTCTACTCGCAGGTATTGCCACCCAATTGATTTGAACCGTCCTTCAATATCTTCATTGAAAGCTTTATCAAGAGGTCCATCTAAACTAATATCATTTGAATCATAAAGCATAATCAATTTTCCAAGTTTTAAGGTTCCGGCTAAACTACAAGCCTCGCTTGAAATACCTTCCATCAAATCACCATCACCACATAAGACAAAAGTATGATGATCAACGATTGGAAAGTCGGGTTTGTTATAGGTTGCAGCTAAATGTGCTTCTGCCATGGCAAAACCGACTGCGTTGGCTATTCCTTGCCCAAGTGGCCCTGTTGTTGCTTCCACACCGTCCGTATGTTTGACTTCTGGATGTCCTGGTGTGTTGCTATTTAATTGGCGAAAAGACTTGATATCGTCAATTGAAACCTTGTAACCAGATAAATGAAGTAAACTATATAATAAGGCAGACCCGTGTCCAGCAGATAAAACAAATCTATCTCTATTGAACCAATCAGGGTCCTTAGGGGAGACTTTCAAATATTTAGACCATAAAGTATAGGCCATTGGAGCGGCACCTAACGGCAATCCTGGGTGACCAGAATTGGCTGCTTGTACCATTTCAACACTTAATGAACGAACAGTATTGACAGCTAATTGATCAATCGTATCAAACATAAACAATCTCCTTTACTCTTCTAAATGTCTTTTATGAAGTTTTTTTGATTTTTGAATAGTTTTCAACTTATCTGGAGTGACATCATTGCCGACAGGATCTACTACCTTCAATCCCTCGATGTGTTTTCTCATTCCCTTGCGAAAAACAGCTAAATACTCTTCACGCAGGTCAGACTGCTCTTTTTTTTCAGCTTCAGTCAAACCTTCCTGCTTCTTTTTAGCGGCTAACGCATTGATTCGCTTCATTTTTGACTCTTCAAGCATCATATCACCTCAAATTCTATAACATACATAGTTTATTTTAGCACATCTCTTCATTAAAATGAAAATAAATAAATACGAACATTTGTTTGATTCCTGTTACCGTATATGCTAAAATGTAAACAAATCATTTGAAAGTGGTGATATTGTGGTAAAGGGACTGACAAATAGACAAATCAATATATTATCATATATATATGACGCTATCAAAACGAATGGATATCCCCCTACAGTGAGAGAAATATGCCAAGCAGTTGATTTGGCTTCAACTTCTACTGTACATGGTCATTTAGACCGTCTTGAACAAAAAGGTTACCTAGAAAGAGATAAAAGTAAGCCGAGGGCAATGGAGCTCACCAGCTTTGCGTTGAAGGCATTAGGAATCCAACCCGCTGCAATACCATTGATTGGAACTGTAACAGCAGGTGAACCTATTTTAGCAGTCGAAGATGCCACAGATTACTTCCCTACTCCACCAGAATTTATGAATGATACAACAGAATTATTCATGTTGACAATTCGGGGAGAAAGTATGATTAATGCGGGTATTTTTGATGGTGATCAAGTTATTATTCGCAAAACCAGTTCTGCCAAAAATGGTGATATTGTCATTGCAATGACCGACGAGGACGAAGCAACTTGCAAACGATTTTATCGCGAAAAAGGATATGTTCGTTTGCAACCAGAAAATGATACGATGGATCCTATCATTTTGGATAATGTTACTATTTTAGGTAAAGTCGTCGGACTTTATAGAAGTCACGTGTTTTAAAGCGACAAGTATTAATTATGGCTGGGCTCTATTGATATAAACCAAAATTCAATAAAGTTGAACCAAATGGAAAAGCACTAAAAAGGAGTTTATACTCACTTTTTAGTGCTTTTTAAAATACAGTTAATCACCTGTTTATGAAGGTACCTTTATTTGAATAACTGCCCTCATCAGGAAAGTAGAAAAATGATAGCATCCCGTCTTAAGAATGCATACAGAAGCTTTCTGCACATTTAATTATGATTAAAATTAATAATCCATTAAAATGTTAAATTAATAATCCATTAAAGCAAGGACATCGTAGCCCTTAATTTTATCACGTCCATGAAGGTCAGTCAGTTCAATAATGAACGCAGTTCCCACAACTATTCCACCTAATTCCTCTACCAATTTTATAGTAGCGGCTATAGTGCCACCAGTGGCTAACAAATCGTCACAAATTAGGATACGTTGTCCTGGTTTGATGGCATCTTTATGGAGTTGCAAGGTGTTTGTGCCGTATTCAAGTCCATAATTGACTTCCACAGTCTCGCGCGGTAATTTTCCCTTCTTGCGAGCTGGAGCGAACCCGACCCCTAATTTATAGGCTACAGGACATCCTACTATGAACCCCCGTGCTTCTGGCCCAACAATCATATCAACTTTCTTTTCCGATGCATAATCTACAATTTCCTGAGTAGCTTGTTGATAAGCAGCACCATCTGCCATTAATGGCGAAATATCTCTAAAAATAATGCCTTTCTCTGGAAAGTCGGGTATGCTAGCAACATAATTTCTTAAATCCATATTTATCTCCCTGACATTGTCCCATGTTAATTATTAATATGAGACTTAATTTTTTCTAATGACTCAAATTGATAAAACCGCTGTTCGGTGATTGCAACTTGACGTTTCTGATATGCTTCAGCATCTGATAGCTTCTTACTTTCTTTTTCATAATTGAAAGAAAGCCATCCATCAGTAATTGTAACAAATTTTAATTGCGAAAACACCTGAAGTATTAAATTAAATTTATCAGCGCTGAATTCTTTTTTCAAGAACGTCTGTCTTAATTGATGTATGTCATCCCCTGACCATTTTGGTTTACTGGATAAGGTTTTATACATCAATTTAAAATCATTTCGAGATGGCATTGGCCGCTTTAAGTAATTGTAGAAAGGATAAGCAACGAGCCAGACAACATATCCTTTCAGGTCGTGTTCTAAACGATTTTTTAAGGAAATGAGCGGACATTCAATTAGGATAACGCATTTCTTATCCTTCCAATTTGCTGTATCTATTCCACTATATGGTTGAACGATACTTGAATCGTCAATATGCTCTAGTAACCAATCGCCAATTTTAGTTGTTTCATATAAAAGAACGGCATTTTTAGTTTTTAAAAGGTCTTTATCAAATTTTGATTTTCGTTTGTCCAGCCATAACTCGTCCTCTGAATTGAAATCAATTAATATTAATTGTGGCGTCTCTTTCCCCATCCATCTGTTTAACGAAAGGTAGCCACAACAATTGTAAGCCATACGTGCGTTTAACTCTTCATAATGTTGAGAAAATCCGAAAGCTATGGTGTTAAAAGTGCTATTAGTTAGCTTAAGATGATTTTTTAAAGCACCAATGATTTTTACTGAATCAAATACTACATTATCAATTTCTACTAACGGTTTGACAAAACCTGTTCCAAACGGTCTTAAAGAATCAATCATTTTAATTGTTTTGCTAGTGATTTGATCGATGGGTAAAATAATATCTACCATTTTCTCCTCTTTCGAGAATGGGATAGATGAGACAAATGATTCTAGTTTTTCTTCAAGATCTGTAATCTTTTCTTTTTTTAAACTAACGCCGGCAGCCATATGGTGGCCGCCATAAGCAATCGTTGTTTCTTTAGCCGCTGATAAGGCTTGATATAGATTCACAGCTGCTATAGACCTAGCAGATCCTTTAACGATACCGCTCTCTTCACTATCTGTAAGCAATAATATTGGTTTTTGGAAGAGCTCTACTAACTTACTAGCAACTATCCCAAGAACGCCCTGATGCCAATCGTTGCTATAAAGAAGAATAAATTTGCGTTTTTCTAGATTTTGCTGCCTAATTTTCTTTAAGGCATCATCAAAAATGGCAGTCACTAGTTCTTTTCGTTCTTCGTTTATGGCGATAAAGGCATTAGCCTGTTCTAATGCATTCTCCTCATCGAAGGTCGTCAGAAACTGAACAAGTGGATTAGCATCCATTATTCGTCCAACAGCATTCAGTATGGGCGCAATCTGAAATCCTATCGTTTCTTCGGTTAATGAATCATCAGTGGTAATTCCTAATATCTTTAATAGTACAGATAATGAAATTCGACTTCGCTGTTTTATAAGGACTAATCCAGATTTTACGATTGTCCTATTCTCGTTTGTTAATGATACAAGATCAGCAACGGTACCAATAGCGACGAGATCTAGTAATTCTTGAGGTAACTCCCCTAATAATGCATGAGCGACTTTTAACGAGACCCCAGCTCCACATAAATCTGAAAAAGGATAGGAGCCATCAGGATGTCTTGGATGAATAATAGCATATGCTTCTGGCAAAGTAGTTGGTAGCTCATGATGATCTGTTACAATAACATCTACTTCTTTACTCATGGCATCTTTAATAGCACTGTGACCACTGACCCCATTATCAACGGTAATGATCAAAGTAGTTCCCTTATCGATGTAATAATTATAAATAGCACTATTTGGACCATAACCATCCGTGAAGCGATTAGGGATGTAAGTCTCGTAATTAGCGCCTAACATTTCAAGCGTTTCAGCTAATATAGCAGTGCTCGTAACACCATCGGCATCGTAATCGCCGTAAATCAAAATCGACTCATTAGCTGTGATAGCTGTTTTGATTCGATCAATCGTCCTTTTCATATCATATAAAAGAAAAGGATCGTGGTAAGGTAATTTAGTATCATCAAAAAAAACTTCTATTTCTTCAAGCGAGTGATACCCTCTTTGCCACAAAATGCGAATGGCTAATGATGACACTTTAAATTTTTTGGCGTATGCTGCAATTTTGTCTTGCTCATCTTCAGTTAAGGTATCGGGATGTGTCCATAAATATTTTGATGTTAGAATTGGGTTCACCACTTTCTAGTGTATAAATATCATTATTTTTTATCAAAAAAATGAACAATCAGCCAATCTCCAAAGGTAGGAAATAGGTTGTAAAGTTTACTTGCGAACGCCATTAGCCTTGGCTGATTCACTTCACGCTTATAGGAAATCAAGGCATTTACCGTTTTCTTCGCAACATCATCCGGCTCCAAAACGAAGTTACCCAAGTTAGTGAGATAGTTACCCTCCCTATCGGCATGTTCAAAAAATGGCGTTTTAATAGGACCAGGATTAATAGTAGTGACTAAAACATTAGATGCGGACTGCTCTAGTTCTAAACGTAAAGCATTACTATACTGGTAAAGAGCTGCTTTGCTTGCACTATATGTCGTTGTTTTTGGTGTTGCAATCTTAGCCGCTTGTGAACAGATATTAACAATATGTCCAAATCCTTGTTGTGACATTTTACTAGCCATAGCTTTACTAATTGCAATAGGACTTAGAGTGTTTACCATAAACAAGTTTTTAGTATCAGTTGTCTGTAATTGGCTATAAAAATCAAAACGACCATAACCAGCACAATTGATCATATAATCAACAGTTGGCAACTGAGTCAAGTAAGCAATCAACTGAGATACACCCGTTTCATCTGCTAAATCGCACGAATAAAAGGTACTGTTGCTATGGTATTCATGAGTATATCGATTAACCATTTCTTCTAGCACCGTTTTTCTACGGGCAATTAGTATAAGATCAGCTCCTTCTTCCGCTAATTGATTTGCAATAGCTTGTCCTAATCCAGAACTAGCTCCTGTTAAAACGATTTTTTGGGAAGCAAAACGTTGCGTCACTAGTATCACTTAGTCCTCTCTAACGATTTCAAAACATTCTAGATCGTTCATCACTTTTGTTTGTTTGAAAAGAGATTTAGCTTCAGCAACAAATCGACTACAAGATTCGCCCACATAACGACTGCTAATGTGGGTCAGTAAAAGATGTTTAGCATCAGCTTTAATAGCTAAATCGGTGGCGTCTTTTATAGTGGAATGGTAATAACTATGTGCCAAGTTCTGTTCCTCGCTCATAAATGTAGCTTCATGAACCAAAACATCAACATCTTTGGCTAAACTGTACCGTTGCTGACAACTTCTCGTATCAAAAATGATAGCTAATCTACGCCCTTTGACTGGTGGACTTATAAAATCAGAGCCACAAATAGTTTTGCCACCATAAGTTATCGTTTCCCCTTTTTTGATTTTTCCATAAAGCGGTCCGGCTGGGATGCCCAATTCTGTGAGCTTATGAGCGTCCAAATGACCAACCGTGTCTTTCTCTACTATTCGAAAACCATAAGAAGGAATGATATGTTCTAGTTTGACCGTTGAAACAATAAATTGATTATCTTCGTAAACCACACCATCGTGTGTTAATTCATGAAAAATCAATTGATATCCAAGCTTAGATTGGCTAATTTTCAAGGTTGTTCTGACATATTCCTCTAGTCCAACTGGACCATATATATCAACTGGTTCGACACCACCTTGGTGAGAACGCGAACTTAAAAAACCCGGAATCCCAAAAATATGATCACCATGTAAATGACTAATGAATATCTTTGTAATTTTTCGTGGCTTGATAGGTGTTTTTAAAATCATATGTTGAGTAGCCTCGCCACAATCGAACAACCATATCTGATTATTTTCGGGCAATAGTTTCAATGCTATTGAAGAGACATTTCTTTTCTTAGAGGGCACTCCTGCCCCAGTTCCTAAAAATTGTAATTGCAAGAAAATCTACCTTTCTAATCGCTTAAGACTTGCGTGATTTGTTTGGCAACTAAGATGCCGAATTCTTTGCTACCTTCCTCATTTGGGTGTATGTGGTCCTCATATAACCAATCAGGATGAGCTATTGCCGCTTTGTTCCAATCTATCAAATGAACATTAGATCGCTCATTAGCAGTTTTCTCTAACTTTCTGTTAACATCATTTTGCCAAGGCTTAGGAACATAAGTGTTCACCAAGAAGATTTGTCGACTATCTCCTAAAGCATCCATAACGGCATTGAGTTGATCATCGGAGAAAGTCCCATTTGTCCCCAACATCAAAACAACAGTGTCCTGTGCATCTCCCGTAGATACGTATTTTTCTATATCAGGGAGTACTTGATACAGCTGTCTTCCTCTTTCAGCGTCAAAGGTAGCTTTGGGAAAAATCTTTTGTAAATGGTTTGCGCTTGCCAATAAAGTAGAATCCCCAAAGAAGCTGATAGCAAGCCCGCTGGTAAAATTTGTTTCTTCTTGGTTTAAGCCGTCAATTCGATTGATAACAGTCGTTTGCCTTGGGTCCTTATTTGCCATTTGATAACGTTCTGAAACACTTTTTTCAATCTCAGAAGCTAGTCTATTTCTTCCTTCTGGGGCGTTTAGAAACCCTAAAACAGCAGATACAGGGACAACTAATACAACCATTAGTGCAATCCAATCAGGGATATACTTTAAGGGATTACGTACTGTACTTCGGGTTAATGTAACAACTTTCTTAAAGAAGCCAAACCCAAAAATCGAGAATAAGTGTTTCTTTTCGAAAACTCTGTAGCTCAACTCACCCAATAAAGCTATAAGTAGCACTTGAATGAGGATATGAAGCGTGGAGTAATCAGTATGATTGGTTAGCTTATACTGGTATAAAGTGATAATCGGATAATACCAAATGTAATAGGAATAACTTCTCTTTCCTATGGAGACGATTGGCTTAAGACTTAGTAGCCTGTTCCACAGAGTATTTGGGTTGACACTTACTGCAAATAATCCTGTCGCTGATAGTGCAAATAGAAAAATACCGCCTTTATAAGTAAAAGGTTGATTATCTTGTAGCGTCAATACGAACCAAAGCATGCTAAGGCTAAAACACAAGCCACAAAAATCTAAAAACAAGGACTGTCTATTACTGATAGTTTTATTTAAACGATTGATGGGCCAAACTAACGCTAAAAAGGAGCCAAGTAAATAGGAACAAGCTCTCGTATCGGTTCCATAATAGACACGTGTTGGATCCTCACCGGGATGGTATAAAGTGTACATTGCGATAAAAGAAGCAACAATCATGACCACAATAATACGTAAGATTAACACTTCGCGATCAAAAAGGTGTGCTAATAAGGTGAATATGATAGTCCAAGCTAAAGTGAATTGAAACAGGATGGAGATAAACCATAGATGACTAAATACATTTGGACTAAGTGCTTGCTGAAAATAGGAATCACCATTAACTATTTGCCACCAATTATTCGTAAAGGTTAGGCTAGAAACAATACTGGCTCTTGAATCATTCAGCAAATCTGGTTGAAACCAAAACATAAAGGCGATGACCAATAGAATCATCCACATTAGTGGTTGAAATAGCCGTTTTGCTCTGTGTTTGATGAGTGTCATCAAGCCAATATGACCCCCATTCATTAGGGATCGTTTCAAACTAATCGTTAACAAATAACTACTGATGATAAAAAAGAGATCTACCCCTAAAAAGCCACCAGGTACCCTATACGGCAACAAATGATAGAAGACAACCAATATAATAGCGATACATTTTAAGCCATCGATAGAGGCAACACGTTTACTTTTAGATTGGTCCATAAGCTATCATTTCTCCTCAAATTAATCAATCAACAAACTCAAAGGCATAATCATTAATTCTTACAGTATCACCAGTGTTAGCACCACGTTCTCTTAAGGCAGTATCTAAGCCCATCCCTCTTAGCTGACGAGCAAACCGTAACACACTTTCATCATAATCTAGTTTGGTCATGGCTAGCAATTTTTCAATCTTCTCGCCACTAACGACCCATGTCCCATCACTTTCTCGTGTAATCACAAAAGCTGGAGTCTCCTCATCATAGTCATAGGAAACATGTGTATTGTCTTCTATCGTTGTAACTGGTTGAACCTGAGTTTCTTCAACTAATTGGTATGTTTTTTTCATCAAGTCTTCCAACCCATCTTTTTGATAGGCGGATATCTTCATGACGAAAGGCTCTTCACCTAATAGAGATTTGTAGTTTGAGATAAAGTTTGCTAGTCTTTCTTCCGATTCAGGCATATCCATTTTGTTAGCCACTATGATCGTTGGTTTTTCAGTTAAATCCAATTCATATGAGGCAAGTTCCTGAGTGATAGTTTGATAATCGTCAAATGGGTCTCTCCCCTCAGTTCCACCCATATCCAAAATATGAAGTAACACCCTTGTCCTTTCAATGTGTTTTAAGAAACTGAGGCCTAAGCCAACCCCTTTTGAGGCTCCCTCAATCAATCCTGGAAGATCAGCCATCACAAACTGTTTGCTAATTCCTAAAGAAACAACTCCTAATTGAGGCGTCAAAGTTGTGAAATGATAGGCAGCTACTTTGGGTTTTGCACTCGTAATAGCTGATAATAATGTAGATTTGCCAACTGATGGTAAACCAACTAAACCAACATCTGCCATTAATTTTAATTCTAATAGTAGCTCAAATTCTTCTCCGGGCTCACCATTTTCTGCAATACTTGGTGCAGGATTACGGTGCGTGGCAAACCTAATGTTACCACGACCACCACGACCACCCTTAGCAATCAATACTTCGTCATCTGGATCAGTTAAATCAGCAATGACACGTCCTTCTGTCAAATTTTTCACTATTGTTCCGGCAGGTACGCCAATTCTTAATGGCTCGGACCCACGGCCGTATTTGCCCTTACTCATTCCATTTTGACCTGGCTCTGCCTTAAAATGTCTCTGATAGCGAAAGTCAATTAGAGTTTTAAGACCTTCGTTAACATAAAAAATGATGTCTCCACCCTTTCCGCCATCACCACCGGCAGGGCCTCCGTCAGGGACGTATTTTTCTCTTCTAAAAGCGACCATACCGTCTCCGCCTTTGCCGGCCTTGACATTTATTTTCGCAGTATCGAAAAATGTGCTCAAATTTATCGCTCCTTTCTCTGTTTTTTACACTTAATAAAGTTCGTCTATTTAGTTTTCAATTCCGTTACATCAATGACATCTAAAATCAGCTCTTTTAAAAATTCTAGCAATGCTATTCTATTCTCTCTTATAGGTTGGTCATCCACCATTACCATATTTTCATCAAAAAAGTTATTAATCAAAGGAACCATTTTTTCCAAAATAGCGATTTGGTCAGCGACAGGTAGTTCCTCATAGTCAGTAGGAACGCTTTTTTCTGCTTCAAATAATGCTTTCTCACTTTCGGTCAGAAATTGACTTGGATTAACGGGATGCACAGTGTTTGATTTTATGATCCTTATTACGCGAACTAAACCTTCAATGATGCCTTTCTCTTCAGATTTTAATTCTGGGTGCTCAAAAAAATAATTAGCAATCTGTAAACGCCTAACATAATTGATATGACGATTTCGTTGGACACCCTTAATAATATCTAATGGAATATTTTTTCCCGATGCATATTGAGAGAACCTTTCATTAATAAAGTCCAATATAGAGTCAGTTACATTAGCTTGTTCAGATCCATAAATAGCGGATAACTCTTTTACGAATAAGTCCAAATCTATAATCCACTTATTAGCTAAAATAATTTGGACAATGCCCATAGCTTGTCTACGTAAGGCAAATGGATCATTGGATCCTGTAGGCAAAAGACCAGCACTAAAGAACGATATTATATTATCAATCTTGTCTGCCAAAGCTAGTAAGCTACCAGCTACTGATTCAGGCAATCTACCGTGTGACGACACCGGTAAGTATTGTTCCCCAATAGCCTTAGCAACCACAGGGTCGACTCCTTTTTTTAAGGCAAATACTTCACCATAGGTTCCTTGCAATTCGGTGAGTTCTTGAACGGTTTGTGTCATCAAATCAAATTTATAAATCTTGCTCGCAGTTATCGCAGCCTCAGAAGTTTTTGAATCCACTTCTAAATCTTTAGCTAACAAATTAACGATTTGACTGACCCGACGTTGCTTTTCAGCCATGGAACCAATTTTTTCGTGAACACTGAGTTGTGATAATTGACTGACATAGTCTTCAATAGAGCGTTTTAAATCGTCATGATAGAAGAATAAGGCATCTTCCAATCTTGCAACCAACACTTTTTCATTCCCTTTGATGACGTTATCAATAAAGTTATGATTACCATTACGAACGCTGATAAAATGCGGTTGCAATTCTTTTGACTTTGCATCATAAACTTCAAAGTAACGTTGATGATCCTTCATGGTGGTGATTAGCACACACTCTGGTAGTTCTAAATATTTTTTCGAAAAATTACCCATAAAAACCGTAGGATACTCTACAATATTTCGAACCTCTTTTAACAGGTCAGGATGTAGTTCGACTAATACATTTTTTTCTGCTTCAATTTGTTTGATTTGGGAAACAATCATTTCTTGCCTTTTTAAAGGTGAAACAATAACATGAGCTTTTTCTAAATCTTCTTCATACGTTAAAGCAGACCGCACTTTCACATCACTCCCTAAAAAGCGATGTCCGCGACTAATTCTATCTGCTGTGATATTGAATATTGAAGTTGGTATTATATCGTCGTTTAATAGAGAAACAACCCAATGGACTGGTCTTATATAACTGAATGAATGATCTTGCCAGTGCATTGTAACTGGAAAGTTGATCCTTTCAAAGAGCTTAGCAATGTGAGCTACTACAACTGATGTTGGCAGACCAATACTTTTTTGCTTTACAAATAAATACGGCTCTCCTTGGAAATCATCAATAAATAGGTCATTTGCCGTTGCTCCTTTACTCTTTGCAAACCCGACAGCCGCCTTTGACCACGTACCGTCATTCGCTTTACCAACTTTCAGACTTGGCCCTTTGAATACCTCTTCTCGATCTGGTTGTTTGTCACCAAGGCCATTGATTCGAATAGCTAAACGCCGAGGAGTTGCAAACGTTTCAATACTCTCATAAGGAAGATAGTGTTCTTTTAAAAATGTGGTTGTGGCGGTTTCCAGTTGTTCCAGACTATTATCTATCACATTAGCTGGCATTTCTTCCAAACCACACTCAATCAAATAGTGGTTATTCATGTTCTGTCACCTCTTCAGTAGTAGTTGGCACCTTATCCTCTTTCAAAAGAGGAAATCCTAGTTCTTTTCGTTCAGCCACAAAGGCTTTAGCAATTGATTTTGCCATATTCCTAATTCGTTTTAGATAGGCAGCTCTATCAGTGGCGGATATTACACCTCTAGCATCTAGAAGATTAAAAGTGTGACTACATTTCAATACATAGTCATAAGCGGGATGGACATCATTTTTCGCAATAAGGTCTTTTGCGGTTTGCTCATACTCATTAAACCATTCCAATAATTGCTCTGGATCGCTCAACTCAAAGGCGTAGCGCGAATGTTCAATTTCAGGTTGTTTAAAAATGTCGCCATATTTTACGCCTTTTGTCCATTCAATGTCATAGACACTATCCACATTTTGAATATAACTTGCTAGTCGTTCTAATCCATACGTGATTTCACTGGTAACTGGTTTACACTCTAAGCCGCCAACTTGTTGGAAATAGGTGAACTGGGTAATTTCCATGCCGTCAAGCCAAACTTCCCAGCCAAGGCCAGCGCATCCCATTGAAGGGTTTTCCCAGTTATCTTCAACAAACCTGATATCATGGTGTAATGGATCTATCCCAAGTCTTACAAGGGATTCAATATATAATTCTTGAACATTATCAGGAGATGGTTTAATAACGACTTGAAACTGATGGTGTTGAAACAAACGGTTGGGATTTTCGCCGTAGCGGCCATCAGCTGGACGTCTACTCGGTTCAACATAACAGGCTGCCCATGGTTCCGGTCCAATAGCCCTTAAAAATGTGTAAGGGCTCATGGTTCCAGCGCCTTTTTCAACGTCATAACTTTGCAGAAGTAAACATCCCTGTTCTGCCCAAAAACTTTGTAACGTTTGAATGATTTCTTGAAATGTCTTTGCTTTCGTCATATGATCTACCTCTTATTTTTATTCTATGGGAACTTTTGTCTCATCTACATTACTTCATAGAGCTTTGATAGCTGGTAAAAAATCGTATTTGAGGTTAGGTAATGTCCTGACCACTACTTTTGTGATATTTTCAATTGGCGTTTCAAAAACAGTAATAGGCTTTGAAGGCTCAGAAACGAGCGACTCTGCTATACCATTTTTATCGAATACTGTAATCTCCACGGGCTCTTTACAGACAATTTGTATCGCATTCTTAGTGAATCGTTCTTTGGGTATAGTAATTTCTTGTAACATAAAACTCTCCTTTTTGACATAAAAAAAGCCCATGTCGTAACAAGCATAGGGGCGATTGATCGCGGTTCCACCCTACTTTCTGTTACAAACAACAGCTTCATTGTTTTTACTATTTAACTGAAAACACGGCCATAATAATGTTGGCTTTCACCGTCCCAACTCGCTTTTGATACTCTACAGTTTAATGTAGTTCTGTGGAAAATGCAATATTTTGGTCAATAATATCGTTTATTTAAGGATTGAATCAGCCTTAACACCCCACTAGTCTTAAAACCAATCTGACATCTTCTCAAGATACTTTCTGCTCTTTAGAGACAAACCGATATAATCATTATAAAATACAGATAACAACTTTAAGGCATCTTTCACGGTGACAGGATTTATGTCAAGCTTTCCCAATTGATTGGGTCGTATATTGGCCAGTAAACGACAGAGATGGATTGCCTTTGAACTAACCGGCAACACTGTCATATTTTGTGCCTCATCGCTTAAAATCACTCCAGGCGGATTAAGCGTAAAATTTAACCGCTTGTCAGCAGTTTCTTTATGGGATATTTGCGAATGATTCCAGTCAGGAGCCACTCCGAACAGTCGTAAGGAAAAGAGTTCAAATTGTAGTCTAACAATATCAGCATTATAACCACTATTTAGTTTTATCAAGCTCTCTTTAAGAAAAGAATAGAAATCATCCTGTGGCACGTTATCTTCAAAAGCTGCGTCTGTGAGCGCAAGATAGTATGTTGCATGCGCTTGTAAAAATGGATCTGATCTAATTTTTAGAAAACTTTTTAAAACATCACTATCTTTTAAAAAACTTAAGCCGCTTTGGTTGATATGTCCAAGATAAACAGAACATACCAATGGTGTCAACGCATTAGTCAACACACTATTAGAAGCCATCGAATTGCGAATAAAGAAGGATTTTTTGCCAAATTTTTCAGTGAAGATTTTCACGATCGCATCATTTTCACGATGTGGCCGATTTGCTATGACAATTCCCTGAAAACTTTGATAATAATCACTCATTGATTCACCTTCTAATGATAATCTTTATCCTCATAGCCTAATTCCTTCAATAAAAACTTATCGTCACGCCATTTTGGTTTGACTTTTACCCATAGTTCTAAGAAAACGTGACTCCCTAATAAGTTTTCAATATCTTTGCGGGCTAAAACGCCGATTTTCTTAATCATTGCCCCACCCTTACCAATTATGATTCCTTTTTGACTAGAGCGTTCAACTATTATCGTTGCTAGCACATGTACAGATTCATCAGCTTGTGTCTTCATTGAATCGACTTTAACAGCAACAGAATGTGGCACTTCTTCTCGTGTCAGTTGCAAAATCTTTTCTCTTATAAATTCTGACACAACGAAATATTCTGGATGATCTGTCAAGTGGTCTTCAGGATAGTATTTAGGCCCAATGGGTAGACAATCCTTTATGACAGATAAAAAGGTAGGCATATTGTTTCCTAGTAAAGCAGAGACCGGAATGACTTCTTTAAAAGACATCACGTCAGTATAACTCGTAATGATTTCTGGTAGCTTATCCGGATGAACTTTATCAATTTTATTGATTACAAGTATGACTGGTACCTTATTTGATTGAAGACGATCCAATATAAATCTATCTCCAGGTCCGATAGGATCTACTGCACTGACCATAAAACAGACTAGATCAACTTCTGACAATGTTTGATACGCACTGGAAACCATAAACTCTCCGAGCTCATGCTTCGGTTTATGAATACCTGGTGTATCAATGAAAATGATTTGGCTATCATCATCTGTATAAACACCTTGAATCTTATTACGAGTGGTTTGAGCTGTACTGGACATAATGGCAATTTTTTGACCAATGAGATAATTCATCAATGTCGATTTACCGACATTGGGTCGACCAACTAATGCGACAAAACCTGATTTAAAGTTTTTTTGACTCACAATAATAATGCTCCTTCATTAAAAAAATCAATCAAATGGGGTCCAAAAATGATTAATGCAACAATCACCACGAAAATGGTTACTAATAACACACCACCTGCTGCAATATCCTTAACATTTTTTGCAATAAGACTGAATTTTTTTTCAGTTATCAAATCGACGATATTCTCGAAAATCGTGTTAATGAATTCCATCAGTAAGACTAGTAGGATACAAAAAACAATCATGACCCATTCGATTGTCGTGATGCCAAAATAAAAGCCTAAAATTATTGGAATCATAGCGATCAACATATGATATCGAATATTTCTCTCCTCTAAAAAAATCAGAAGGATGCCATCTATTGCATGAAAAAGAGATTGAAAAAAATGACTGTTTTTAGAGGTTTGCTTATCATACTTCTTTTGTAAGCCCATAGGCGTTTAAAATCTCCTTTTGCAGTCCAAACATTTCTTTCTCATCTTCTTTGGTCTGGTGATCATATCCTAACAAGTGTAATAAACTATGACAAGCTAAAAAACCTAATTCCCTTTGCAACGAATGGCCATACTCTTTCGATTGGATGGTAGCTTGATCGATAGAGATTACAATATCACCATAATGATGGTTTAAGACTGTAGCCATCTGATCATTTGGCTTAACAGGGTCTATTACACCATCTATTTGATCATCTAGCGCAAAGCTAATGACGTCTGTTGGGCGATCTACACCACGATACTCCCGATTGATTTCATGTATACGTTCATTTGTTACGATTGTTACGGAACACTCTGTATTCTTTGCTAATTTTAGGTAATCACTGGCAAAGTGTAATACGTCAAGGATCAAAGCTTGATTACTTTGCGTAATACGCCCTGTCTCATCATTAAAATCGATAATCATATAGTTTCCAACCTTCAAATTTCTTTTTTGCCATAGGCTTCAATAATATCAGCCACTAATGGATGCCTTACAACATCATGGGCATCAAATAAAACAAATGCAATCCGCTTCAAATCCCTCAGTTTACTGTTAGCATCAATCAATCCACTTTTACTACCACGAGGCAAATCGATTTGAGTAATATCTCCATTAACAACCATTTTAGAATTGAATCCTAACCTCGTTAAAAACATCTTCATTTGAGAAATGGTTGTATTTTGAGCTTCATCCAATATCACGAAGGCATCATTCAATGTTCTACCCCGCATATAAGCCAAAGGCGCAATTTCGATGACACCTCTATCCATTAATCTGGTTGCGTGTTCTGTTCCATAAATCGTGTAGAGAGCATCATACAAGGGTCTCAAATAAGGATCTACTTTTTCTTTCAAGTCCCCTGGAAGAAACCCTAAATTTTCACCAGCTTCAACTGCAGGCCTCGTTAAAATAATTTTTTTAACATCACCTTTCTTCAGTGCAGATGTAGCTGCAACAACAGCTAAAAATGTTTTACCGGTCCCAGCTGGTCCTATTCCAAAAACAAGATCATTTAATGCCATCGCTTGCACATATTGATGTTGTCCAAAAGTTTTGGCTCTAATCGTCTTACCATCGTAAGACCTGCCTATCTCTTCATGATACAAATTTACAAAATAATCCAATGTGCCTCGCTCAGCCATTTTTATAGCGGTCAACACATCGCTAGCTGATAAAGAGATGCCATCTTTTAAAAGCTGTTCTAATTCTAACAACAAATTCTTGACTAAATCTGCATTTTCTTTTGATCCTTGTATGATCAAAGTATTTCCTCTGTTAGCTAATACTACCCCAAGACCCTCTTCAATCAGTTTCAAATGCTGATCATTTGGACCAAATAGTGCAGATAATAGCTTGGGATTAGTGAATTCAATCGTTGGATATTCAATGCCGTTAGACAATAGATCCTCTCCATTCTAGTAATTGTTTACAAGCCAACTCTGTTAAATAAATCATCCACATATTTTAAATGGTAGTGATAGTCAAAAGCATCGTCGATTTCTGTTTGGCCCAATACTTTCATTATAGTGGGATCATTAGAAACAAGTTCTTTAAAAGACAGCTTTTCATCCCAACTCTTTGCCGTTTTAGGTTGAATCAAATCATATGCTTTTTCCCTTGAATAGCCGTGTTCAATGAGTTTTAGTAAAAGCCGTTGTGAATAGATGAGGCCATATGACTTGTTCATATTTTCTTCCATTTTTTGAGGATAGACTGTCAATTTGGAAACGATGCTTGTAAATCTTCTCAAAATATAATCGAGCAATGTCGTCGCATCCGGTAAAATGATTCTTTCAGCTGAAGAATGTGAAATGTCCCTTTCGTGCCAAAGGCTGACATCTTCATAGGCTGGGACCATATAGCCACGTAGTACGCGAGCAATGCCTGTGACGTTTTCGCTTCCGATGGGGTTCCTTTTATGAGGCATAGCTGAAGACCCTTTTTGCCCTTGTGCAAAATACTCTTCAACTTCATGAATTTCCGTTTTTTGCAGTCCCCTGATTTCAGTTGCAAATCGTTCAATAGATGTTGCTATCAGTGCAATTATGCTGATATATTCAGCATGTAGATCTCTCGGCAAGACCTGTGTTGAGATGGGCTGTGGAGTTAATCCAATCCTGTCACAAACATATTTTTCCACTTGTGGTGGTGTGTTTGCAAACGTGCCAACTGCACCACTTATTTTACCAGCTTCAACCCGTTTTGAAACACGATCAAAACGATCAATATCTCGGTTCATTTCATCATACCAATTCAATAGCTTTAGACCGAACGTCATCGGTTCTGCATGAACACCGTGTGTTCTTCCCATTTCTACGGTATATTTATAAGTTTTCGCCTTTTCTCCAATAACCATTTTCAATTCGGCAAGATCTTTTCTCAATACCGCGTTGACTTGTTTTAACAAATAGCCATTGGCCGTGTCGACCACATCTGTACTGGTCAAACCATAATGAACCCATTTTCTCTCTTCCCCTAATGATTCAGAAACAGCACGAGTGAAGGCTACAACGTCATGACGCGTTTCCTTTTCTATCTCTAATATTCTGGAAACCGAAAATGAAGCATTCTTCCTTAAAGCTACCACGTCTCTTTTAGGAATAATACCAAGTTCAGACCATGCTTCGGCTGCTAGTATTTCAACCTCTAGCCAAGCCTTATATTTGTTTTCATCGCTCCATAACTTTTTTAACACAGTATTGCTATATCTATCGATCATGAAATTCTCCTACATCTATTGATTTAAAACTTTAGTTGCTGCTTCTTTAATCATATTTCCGTCTGCTTTACCCTTTAAAGCCTTCACAGAAGCACCCATTAATTTCCCGAAATCAGCCTTTGATTTTGCACCGATTTTATCAGCTATTGCTTTGACTTCAGTGAGTACTTCTTCTGTTGATAATTGCTTTGGCAAGTATGTCTCAACGATTTCTATTTCGTGATCAACATGTGCCACTAGTTCATCCCTGCCTGCATCATAAAATTCCTTTCGCGACTCTTTTCGTTGCTTTAATTCACGAGATAAAATTGTCAGTTCTTCTGCCTGATCTAAAGGTTTTTTCTTGTCGATTTCTGCCATCTGTACTGCAGTTTTTAACATGCGAAGCACATCTAAACGATCGCGATCTTTTGCCTTCATCGCTGTTTTGATATCATTATTTAACGTTTCTAATAAGGTCATGATGCCGTCTCCTCCATTTATATATTACAGGTTTTAGGTATTAAAGTTAGTAGTAAGTCCATCTTATCTCGTCATAATACAATTTTAACACAGAATTCTATTAGTAAAGTCTGCAAGCTTCCGAATTAATAAAAGCTAAAAAACAGTAAGTTACACAAGTAAGCAAAAAACGATAAAAAGTAGGGTTTATCATTGGGTAAGTAGTGTTAATCTTAAGATCGAGCAAGTATCTACTTGTCTATGTTAACAAAAAAACGGGTCATTGGCATTTCCAATGACCCGTTGCCAATGTTAAATGGCTAATTATTAATGTTTGCGTTTGCGTGCAGCTTCAGATTTCTTTTTACGACGAACGCTTGGTTTTTCATAGAATTCACGTTTGCGTGCTTCTTGAAGTGTACCTGACTTAGAAACATTACGTTTAAAGCGGCGAAGAGCATCATCAAGAGATTCGTTTTTACGAACGATTGTTTTTGACATAATTTGATTCCCTCCCTCCGAGCAATGAAAGTAACGTTTTTGTTTAGGTCCATTTCATAACGTTAAACAAAATGTCCTTCTAACATTATACAAGATATCAAAATATCCGTCAATATACTTTATCAATATACTTTAATACTATCTAGGGTTGTCAAACATATGTTACCTGAACTGATAATAGTGGTGCTTGATGTCTTGTCCACCAAAACGAATTTTTTGACTTTGTTGTCAAGGAGGAAAGTGAAACGATCCTTGACAACAAACGATAAAAATATAAAATCAGTGGACACATCAAGCAGCTTCGTTATACTTATTTTCGTAATACTTTTCAACCATTTGATTTGGGCTTAAGAATCCCAATACTTTTCGTGCAATATTATTGTGTCGACTCATATATCGCCGATGTTGCTTTAACATATCCTCTACGGATTCAAACTCTCGTTTACCATAAAACCGAAGTTGATCTTCCCGGTGACTTCGTTCCACTTTGCCGTTCTGCCATG
>NZ_ATXL01000024.1 GCF_000421665.1 Bavariicoccus seileri WCC 4188
ACTCTTCTTCAGTGTGTTGATTGGGATGTGAGTGGGGCTTTGTACTCTTATTTCTTAAACTATCCCATGTCCCATCATAGTTGTCTCTCCAACGTTTGACTTGCATCCGATTTGTGTGATATTTGCGTGCAGCCTTGGCATTATTATCATGTCTAACCGCATAATCAACGACTTTCTTTCTGTATCGCATTTCTTCTGTTATAATATTCTTCATAGGGGAAGCTTTCCTTTCTGTGGTGTGGTAATTACAGTATAGCAGAAGCTTCCTCTATTTTTTTATTTTCATGTAACACATGTATTGTAACCTTACAGATCAAGTCGTTACTGGAGCACTAAACTTGGAGCGGTTACACGACTACTATAGTTTTGAAAAGAGTGTGCTCCTGTTAATCAGTGCCATTGTGGTCCTCAGCATTAGTAGCCTATGTTTATTAAAAAGGAGAGCAATCAGATGAAAAAATACTATGATATAGCGCTGACTACCTTATTATTATTCCTACTGGTGGGGTGTAGCTCTGCTAAAGAAGTAGAACTACCGGAAAAGGGAAATCAAACCCAAAGCGAGTCAGATTCCCAAGCAGATGAGACTACGGATAAAGAAGCTAATGAGGAGTCTGAGAGTCAAACCGAAGAACAAGATAGTGTAGAACCGTTTGTATTCCCAGAAAACTTATCAGAACAATTAGGGAAGGCTAACGAGCAATTAGACCTACAGGTGTTTCGAAATGAAACGGAAGCCGTCGATTGGACAGAGTATGATGACTATTTAAGAGATGAGAGAACCTTTACAGCCGATGACCTAAAGGAGCCACTACAAGTTTCAGTTGAGGGAGCTAATAGAAGAAGTCTACAAGCTATTTATTTAGATGGAAAGCTACTAGTTATTACAGTAGATAGTAATTCTCTTGATGAAAATGCGCCAAACACTTCAGGGCTTGATGGGTATTTAGAAGATTTATCGCAACTAGAAGCTGGACGTCACTTGTTGCAGTTAGTGCAATTTAAGGGAACAAACAGTTCGTATGAAGCTAGTATTCTGGGAGAAAAGTATTTTACCATTGAGTAGAAATCTATTGTCTATTGTAGGTAATATTATGGTTATCCTTTTCACTTTTATGTTAAAGGTAGAAAGAGAAAAAACTTAGTGCAATTTATCGACATTTCAGATAATATAATTCTTTTAAAATAAAGTATGCTATATAATAGAGCTAATTATTGCTTTCCCATTTTTGAGTTAGCCAAAGAAGAATTGGATAAAGTCGCTATATGAACGCCAAATTGGGGGTAAAATTCCCTGACCCATATCATCACCCCTTTACGTAAAATGTTAGAATACATTTAAGCGTGTTGATAGGAGAAAAAATGTGAAACGATTAATGGATGACTATAAAAATTCACGTCAACCAGCCGAAGGGTCTATAGAATGGCTTTTAAAGAGAAAACTAAATGGATTTGGTCAGTTGTGTTTTGTATGAACACTTTGGTTTACTTGGTTAATTATATGGATGAATCCACCTGCAATAGTATTTATTTTTGAAGGTATCTTTTTTAATAATTTGTTTGGTTACTTTAATAGCAATTTTCAAAAAGATAGCTAATTTGGTTAGACGAAAAATAAAAGTATATTAGCCATGCTAAAAGAAATGTAAAGACTTACTAATTTGATTGGATCCTTTAATAAAAAAATCAAGCGCTACACCAAACGTAAAGAGCAGTTTCCAACCGAAGAAGCTTTGGAAAGATTTATGGTTTCCATTTTTGATGACTATAACCAAAAGTTTCTAAACCGTTCACACAAAGGTTTTAAATTAGTTCAAGGCGTACTAGAAGATACTTTAGAAAGTTTATAAGCAAACTGTCAGAGGGGTTTCCCATTTACACATAATTATTGACACTCCCCCTATTGAACAGAAAGAGAACTTTGATTTAATAAGGTTTGTAAGTGTTCAATAAAGTTGATCAATAGTACAATCGAAAATTTTGGATCTCATAGGACGAAAATTTAAGGATTTTGATCAATAACCTAGTGATTGGAATTTATAAGCACCAAGTGGGAAGCAGAATGAAAAATAGAAAAAGCAGTCAGTAAATTTTAATTTATCGGTTTCCAACCTACACTGTAAAAGTCTATATCCCTGAAGAAATGATGATGTGGTTGTAACTTGAAGCAGTTTATAAAAAGGAGTATTTCAGAATATGACGATAGCTATTAAAAGAAAAAGTGGATTTGTTGATTCTCAGATCCCTCTCAATGTCGCTATAGGTGACCATGAGAGTGTTAGGTTGGACTCAACGCACGAGGAAGTGACATTGTCTCCTACAGAAGCATCTGTTGAGTTAGAAATTACTAATTTATTTACTAAGAAACAAAAGGTAACGGCAACTAATAACGACCGCATTATAATCTCGAATTCTCTCAATCTCATGTGGGCTTTCATTAGTTTTTTTGTGTTGCTAATTTTGATTAATGTATTTTTACCAGATAACAAAGTGTATTGGTCTTTACTACTTTTAGTCGTTTATGGAGTGGCTATAAAGTTTTTGGTGCCTAGTTTCAACATTGAACGTCAGACTATGGAATAGTGTCTAGTGTTTTTAATGGGTATTCATGGCTATATGGGGTAATGGTTTTATAGGTGTTTTATACCTTAGATGGTTAGTCAAATGGTATGAACAGTGATATAAACAATGATATGAACGTCAAAAAAATCTGTGACTTTTGAGGTCACAGATTTTTTGACGATCCATTTTATATTTCTCATTTGTGCTTTTCGCATCCCAGTTTTCTCAACTGGTATGTCTGTAAGTTTTATCATACCCACCAAAACTAAGAAACTAGGATCTTTGTCGTATTTTCCGATGGGATGAGTGTGGTAAGTGTCTACGCTCGTTTGCTAATTTACAATCGGGTTGTCTGCTAGCTACCCAATCTCCCTCGATTGGAGGGATGAGGTTTGTTTCCGCACTGAATAGAATCGAAAAGGTGACGATCATCATTACGGAGTGATTCAGTCTTTTTCGTGATTTTTGAGGTCGCTTATAGTTTTTAGATGCCATTTATTCACCAACCATTTCAGGAAATGTCAAATGGTAACCCATTACCTATTACCTTAATACTATTATAAATTATTTGCTCATCAAAACACAAGATGAAGCAGGTTAATTTTAAAAATAGCCGTGTTTTTTAAAAAAACTATGAAGTGCTGGTACTTGTTCGTAAAGGAGTTAGCGAGAGTCAATGTTAGTCAGAAGGTCATTTAATATGGTAGGCTTAATATAAGTAATGACTGGTTAGATTAGGCTAGGACAAAAGTTGTCAATCAGGTCAACAGGAAGGTGAGATGATGAAACACTTAAGAAGATTTCTGCTGATGCTAGGTGTTGTTAGTTTTTTAGGTATTTTGACGGGTTGCTCTTCTTTCAATGATAATCATTTAGAAACACCTCAAAATGACGTTGATAGTGAACAGTCTGAGAGTAGTGGTAGTGATGATAGTACTAACGGTGAGGATAGTGATGATGGAAATCCCACTACAAATGAATTGACGGTTGTAGCTAGTGACCTAGATGCGCCTTGGTCGATTCAAAAGGCTGGAGAAAGGTTCTATATTAGTGAACGTGATGGGGCGATTGTGACTATTATAGATGGGGAGGTTACTCGGCAGCCTGTTCAACTAGAAAAAGAATTGGCAGCTCAGAGTGAAGCAGGTTTTATGGGGTTTGTTCTTGCACCTGATTTTGAGGATAGTCAAGAAGCTTATGCATATTACACTTATCAAGGTGATGATGGGACCTATAACCGTATTGTGACGATAAAACTCACAGATAATGAGTGGCAGGAAACTGGTGTCTTATTAGACAATATTCCAAGTGGAAATCTACATGCGGGTGGGCGCCTAGCAATTGGCCCGGATGATAAGTTATATGCAACTGTTGGTGATATATACGAGGAAGAAATTGCTCAGGATAAGGATAGTCTGAATGGGAAAATATTACGCTTAGAGTTAGATGGCTCTATTCCTAGTGATAATCCTTTTGAAGATAGTTATGTCTATAGCTATGGCCATCGGAACCCCCAAGGATTGACTTGGCTGAGTGATGGGACTTTTTATGCAAGTGAGCATGGCTCACAGGCAAATGATGAGATTAATCGTATCGAAGCAGGGAAAAATTACGGTTGGCCAATGATAGAGGGCGATGAAACTAACGACGACATGGAAACGCCAATAGTTCATTCGGGAAGTTCAGAAACCTGGGCACCATCTGGTTTGGCGACGGATGATGATAGTCTCTATATTGCAGCATTAAGAGGGAACGCTGTCTTAAAAATGGATCTGGCAGACCAAACAATTGAACCAATAGTTTCAGACGTTGGACGTATTCGTGATGTCATCGTCGATGGGGACTATCTTTACTTCATTTCAAATAACACCGATGGCAGAGGCAATCCATCGGAAGATGATGATAAACTGTATCGGATTGGTATTGCAGGTGAATAATATAATCGCTCATATCGCTAGAGTTATAGTATAGTAGTAAATAATGTAGAAAGAGAACAATGAGGATAAGATGACACCGACATTTATAAATGCAACTCAAAACGACTTAGCAGATATTGTACGGATTTATAATCAAACCATCGCCTCTCGTTTAGTGACTGCTGACTTAGAACCAGTCACGGTCGAAGAGAGGGGCGAGTGGTTTAAACAACATAATCCCAATCATCGTCCCTTGTGGTTGATTGTAGTTGAAGGTAAGACCGTTGGCTGGCTTAGCTTATCGGATTTTTACGGTCGTATCGCTTACCGAAAAACAGTAGAAGTCAGTATCTATATCGATGAAAATTATCGCGGACACCATTTAGGAACGGATGCCCTATTATATGTCGAAAGCCAGATCGAACGGTTGGGAATAAACACAGTTCTATCCTTTATTTTTAGCCAGAACAAACCGAGTATCGCGCTTTTTAAGAAATTTGGCTATGAAGTTTGGGGACACCTTCCAGAAGTTGCTGAGTTAGATGGGGTTAAAAGAGATTTAGATATTTTAGGAAAGCACTATGCTTCATAGTTGTAACTAGTAACTATGCCACATAAAGTTTGAATTTACGTTGCCAGGATTTGACTTGCAGAATTAAGTTAACCAAAAAAGACCCAAGAACGGAGTGCCGTATGCCTAAAAAAGAAGGTCTAAAAATCATCAAAGAAATCAATTTGATGGAGAACCAGAAACTTATTCTTTGGTTGAACATTGCCACTATTCCATTAGCACTTATCTTTATTGTTCTATTCGGACTGATTCCATTCTTCAGCCCTACCACAACTGGGGGATTTTCATTATGGAACATTATTCTGTGGCTAGTAGCATATGTTGTCAGTATTATTTGTCATGAGTTGATTCACGGTCTGTTCTTTAAGATATTTCATCTAGAAGGTAAAGTTAAATTTGGGTTCAAGAATGGTATGGCTTATGCCACTAGTCCAAACTCTTATTATACTAAAGGTCAGTTTGCTGTGATTATCTTGGCGCCGTTCATAGTGATATCAACACTTCTGATTATTTCCTATTATCTGACAATTCTTTCAGCAATCTTCTTTGTCCTACTGGCAGCGTTACATGCCGGATCGTGTGTGGGAGATTTTTATTTTATTTATTTGATTTGTCGCTCTCCAAAAAACTGTTTAATCATGGACACAGAAGTAGGCCTGAGCTTTTATCACAAAGTATCGTGAAAAGTATGACAAAGGGTTAAAGTGGTGTGAATTGTCCAACAATAGTGCGATTTAGTTCTAGTCGAGGTGTTGAATGGTCATTGGTTCCGGTTTTAGTAGTGAATGCCAAATAAAAACCTTGGTCATTTAAGGTCGCAACTGTGTTTTGATCATAGAGACCGAAAGGATAGGCGAAGACATCAGTGATAGGGACGATAGCATTCGCTTCTTTCAGATCAGCAATAAAAGCATCAGTCGTTTCCCACATAGGTCTTGATTCAGTTGTCCCTTTACGTTGGTGAAAATGGCTTGTGTGGTTGGCATATGCAAAGACATCAGACATATCAGCTAATTCACTTTTAGCCAAGACCCTTGAAACGGCCGGATCATAGGGAGAAGGGTTATCAAATAACCAACCTGTTGCGACGAAGGCAGTAGCGGGGATGTCGTATTGCTTTAACAAAGGATAGGCAAACTTTTTCAGAGATTGATAACAATCATCAAAAGTGAGCAAAATGGATTTTTCTGGTAAAGTTGTCCCGTTTAGATAGAACGCTTTAACGTCATCTAGTGTTAAAAAATGAGAACCATTTTCGACGAGCTGGCGTATCCGTTGTTCAAAATGTGACAGTTCGTCATACAAAGCCAAAGGAAGACTATCAGCGTAGTTATCTGCTACTTTTATAGGTCTTTGCCCTAGATCAAGCTCATTTTTAGGTCTAATTTCGTGAAATACTAACGTTTGAAACATATGTGTCACCATCCTTTGTTTCTATTATACAACACAGATAGTCTATAAGAAGTGGTTAAATAGATAGAAGATATAGAATAGATTAAAGAAAAGACAACAGAATAGATGGAATAGAAATACCTCTAGCTGGGACCAGAATAAAGCAAGGTCTTGGCTAGAGGTTTTTAACGTTTCGCTATTTTCTATTATTAACTCTAATGACTAGAAATTTCTTTATAGAGCGTGTAAGGCTATGAAAATTAGGACTCATGAAGACTTTTAAGGTCTTCATCTTCTAACTGTTGGCGTCTGCGACTTGATTCTGTAAAGGCTGCGGTGAGTGCTTCAACATTGTCTTCAGCAATTGCTGTTTTTAAACGGTCAAATTGTTGGGAGAAGTCCTCCATTGCCTTTAATAATTCTAATTTATTGGTATGGAAGAGTTCACTCCAAAGATTAGCATTGATTTTTGAAATTCGAGTGAGTTCACGGTAACTATCGCCGATAAAACGAACGGTCTCTCTGCCTGGGTCATCACTATTGATTAAGGCTACTGCGATTGCATGTGGTAGCTGACTTGTATAGGCAATCATTTCATCATGGATGGTAGGAGAGACTAGTGTCACGCGTTTAAAGCCTAAACTCTTGATGAGGTCAGTTAAGAACTGAATATTGTCCGATTTATTGTCACTTGTTGGTGTTAGGAGATAGTTAGCATTTTGAAACACTTGCCAACTGGCATAGGCATATCCTTTATTCTCCTTACCCGCCATCGGGTGGCCTGAGATATAGTCGATTGTATCGGGAACGACAGCTTTTATTTGACTGATTAAGTTACCTTTCACACCGACTGTATCCGTCACAATCGCCCCTTTTTTGAAATGATGTTGGTGATCGTTGAGAAAGGACACGATACTAAAGGGATAGAGCGCAATAATCACGACGTCCGCTTTTTGCAGAATCGTTTGATTATGGGTCTCTCCGTAACTGATCACCCCATCTTTCAAAGCTTCATTAAGGGTGGTTTTATCTTGGTCGATGCCAAGTATCGTGACATCAAATGTCGTTTGTCGTTTTAAGGCTTTGGCATATGAACCACCTACGACTCCTAATCCTACGATAGCAACAGTTAATGTCATGGTAGTTCTCCTCCTAAAATGGGTAGTACCGTTCTACTGACAGTATTATAGTGATAACAGTATAAAGACGGTACAAAACATGAGATTATAAGTGATCCATTAGGATTTCCGTTGGTTGGAAACAACCTAAGAGTTGCATATAACTACTTGTGTAGGTCAGGGTTTGCCAGAATGTCTTGGTTTCTTCCAGTAGATTTGAAGCATCAACTTCTATGATGAAGCCATAATGGAAGGGTTTGTCTTTAATTGGTCTAGCATCTAACCCTTCCATATTACAATCGAATAATTCAATAGTGTTCAGAACTTTGGCTAAAGCTCCTGGTTTATGGTCCGTCTCGAGATAAAGCATCCACCTATTACGATTTGGGTGAGTCGCGCGCCAATACTGAACGAGATCTGCCATATCTTGGGTTGTGGTCATCACACGTTCCATCATAAAGAAGCGAGTGATGTTTTGTTCTTCCGATTGGACGTTATTCTCAATTGCAGATAACCCATAAAGATTTCCCGCTCGGACGCTTGATAGTGCCGCCATTGAGTTATCCTGTTGCTCTTTTACAAATACGGCTGCTTGAGCAGTATCACTGCTTGGCAAGGGCATCATGTTTGGATGTTGTTCAAAAAAGCTTGCACATTGCGCTAAGGCTTCTGGATGGGAGTATACCTTCGTGATGCTGTCTATACTAGCCCCCTCAACTCCCCACAAGCTGTGGCTAATGGGTTGGTAGACTTCATGAGTCGCCACAACTGGTTGATAACGCAATAAATCTAAGGTCCGTGTAATCAACCCTGTCGTTGAGTTTTCAACTGGTAAAATAGCTGCCTTCAATTCTTCAGAGACTAAATCAGTGATGATAGTTTTGAAGTTGTCATAACCGATTGCCGAAATGTCAGATGGCATGTCTAGCCCGTTTGAACGTGCTGATCGTAGATAGTGTTCTAATGCTGCCTCACTGTACGAGCCTGGAATGCCTTGATAGCCAATCTTCATCACAATTCTCCTCGTCATAATGGTTTTAAATGTGTTGGAATCCCTGTATAAATTGTTTTGTTCGCTCTTCTTTTGGATGGTTGAAGAGTTCATCTGGTGACCCTTCTTCTAAGATAGAGCCTTTATCTAGAAAGATGACATGGTCTGAGACTTGCTTGGCAAAATTCATTTCGTGAGTCACTAGGATCATAGTGGTTTGTTGATGAGCCACTTGTTGAATCACATCTAAAATGCCAGAAACAAGCTCAGGATCAAGCGCTGATGTTGGCTCATCAAAAAGAATGACCTCTGGTTTGATTGCTAAAGCTCGGGCAATCCCGACGCGTTGTTGCTGGCCACCAGATAGTTTATTAGGGTAGTAGTTCATCCGAGTCGCCATACCGACTTTCTCTAGATAGTATTCTGCCTCTTCTTCTGCTTCTTTTCGTTTCAGGCCTTGGACCATCAGTAAAGATTCCATGACGTTCTCTTTGGCTGTTTTTTTGGAGAACAAGGCATAGTTTTGAAATACCATAGCCGTCTTTCGTCTAATGTCTAAAATGTCTTGCTTGTTGGTTTTTGAAACATCACGAGTGATATTCCCAATCGTAATACGGCCGGAGTCAGCCGGTTCTAAGAAGTTGATGGTGCGTAGAAGAGTCGATTTACCAGAGCCACTTGATCCAATGATCGTTAAGACGTTTCCAGTGCCAACTTCAAGGTCAATCTGCTTTAGAACTAAGTTATTTTTGAATGATTTTGTCCAGTTTTCTAATTTCAGCATGGTTGAGTCCTCCTTTATACTTGTGTTTGGTCAACGTCTAAACGACCATCATCAGTTGATTCAGCTTGGTCGACATTCAATCGTTTTTCGACCCACTTAACGAATCGCTCAATCACGATACAGAAGACCCAGTAGATCAAGGCAACAGAGATGTAAGCCTCAAAGAAACGAAGGTTGGAACCAGCGATGATTCGAGCACGTCCCATGATATCAATTACGGTTACCGTGAAAGCGAGGGACGTTCCCTTCAGTAAGCTGATAATACTATTTCCTAAATTAGGGATGGCAACTATCAGGGCACTTGGTAAGATAATACGCATCATTGTTTGTCGGTTGGTTAAACCAATCGAACGGGCAGCTTCAATCTCACTGGTATTGACCGACAAGATAGCTGCTCTAAACGTTTCAGAATTGTAAGCTGCCTCATTCAGACCAAAGGCAATGAAGACGTAAACGAGAGCAGGGATAGCGTTTGAATCCCAATTCAGCGACAGCCGTTGGTTGAACCATTGGACGATTAAAGGGAAACCATAGAAAGCCAAAAATAACTGGACGAGCTGAGGAGTGCCACGCATGAAAGAAACAAAGACAGAGAAAAATTGAGATAAAACTGGAATCTTCCTAATCTTGACGATGGCAATCAAAAAGCCGAGAATTAGCCCAATCATAGCAGACACTAAGGTCATAAAGATAGTGATTGGTAAACGCGGTATGATTTGTTTGATGATCCCTGGAATCATCTCTGGTGCGAAAATCTTACCATCAGTACTCGAAGTTTCTTTATCAGTACCTTTTCGGTCTGCTTCAATAGCATCGTTTTTGGCTATCAGTTCTGGTGATAAAATAGTATCGTCCTGACCAAGGTATTTTTGGCTGATCTCAGCCAGAGTGCCATCTTCGCGCATTTCAGCTAGTGCTTTATCCATTTGATCTCTCAATTCAACATCATTTTGCCGGTAGATAAAGTAGGAGCCTGGTGGTCTGATAGCATCTTCATCTGCAATTGGAGATGCTTTGAGTTCTATACCAAACGTTTGCTCGACATCATGTAGGTAAGTCGTTGCATAGATGGTCGCATCAAAACGGCCACTATGGACATCCTGAATGATTTGTGAAGGATCTGAATCGACATACTGAATATCAACCGCTTTGTCAGGATTTTCCTCATTCCACGCTTCTAAAAATTGTGATTGTGGCGAAGCGGGTACGACCCCGAAACTTTTACCAGCCATGTCGTCAAAGGTCAGATCGTCTGTTTGATCAGGGTTATCACTTGGGGTAATCAGAACATTATGAGTGACAACATAAGGGTAGAGAGAAAAAAGATACTTCTCACGTCGGTCTCCACTTTCGCCTAAGTTGTTTGCTAGGACATCAAATTTTTCAGAATCGAGACCAGCAAAAAGAGAAGCAAACTCGGCTGTTTCATACTTAAAGCTGATACCTTCGACACGTTTTTCAATCTCTGATAGCACGTCAATTTCAAACCCTGTCAGTTGATTGTTATCGTCAAAGTAGTCCATTGGCTTTGTTTGACCAGAGGTTCCAACAATGACAACACGATCCGTTGTGTTGTTAGATTGATTCAAGGCGTCATTTTTAGCTATGATGGCCTCATCCAACACTGTTTGGTCCTCACTAAAGTATTTTTCGCTGATGGTCTTTAACGTCCCATCTTCTCTCATATCAGCTAAGACACCATCGATGGCATTGCGTAGTGCTAAGCTCTTTTCGTCTTTTCGATAAAGCAGGTAAGCACCTGGTGGTTGAATCGCATCCTCGTCTGCGATGGGCGACTCAGTCAGGGTAATTCCGTAAGTATCTTCCACATCTTTAACATAAGTTGTTGAGTAGATGGTGGCATCATATCGGCCAGAATGAACATCCGAAATAATAGTCGCAGCATCAGCATCAACGTACTGTAGGACCACAGCCTGATCTGGATTCTCCTCGTTGTACTTCTCCATGAAGACAGCCTGAGCAGACCCCGCGACAATCCCCATCGTTTTTCCAGCTAAATCAGCTAAGGTAACTGTTTTACCATTTTCAGAGTTTGTAATAATGACGTTATGGGTAATGACATAGGGATAGAGTGAAAATAAGTATTTCTCACGACGTTCATCTTTTTCACCAATGTTGTTGGCAATCACGTCGAATTTTCCGGCATCAAGACCGGCAAACAATGAGGCAAATTCAGTGGTGTCATAAGTAAACGAATAATCGTCTAGACGCTGATCGACCTCCTCCAATACTTCAATCTCAAAACCCGTTAATTTACCATTGTCATCATGGTAGTTATAAGACTTTGATTGGGCTGAAATGCCAACTTTGACAGTTTCTGCTGCATGAGCAGTTGTAACGGAAGTTATAAAGTAAATACAAGTTACTATTAGGGTAGTTAGTATTACTAATAACGTTGATCGCTTTCGGATTAGTTGATTCATAACTCTCACCTTTCTTTTATAAAACCGGACTTTGAAATTGGAGTTCGTTCAAAAGCCTTGTCACGGGAAATAGGGGGTATTACCTTTGATCATATCAGTGTACTAACTGATTATACTAACTGATATAGATATCTGAGATAGACACCAATTTTGAGCATTAAAAAAGCGACAGCTTAGATACAAGATCTAATGTCGCTCAAAACGGTTTAAGGGGCTAATGACCACCATTAACTCAATTTACCTACATTAGATCTCATCATCTATGTAGGCGACACAAATTACTGCTCCTCATAGATACAAACACATGGTGTGGTTTGCATCTATGGTAGAATACAAACCTTATCTATAATAAGCAAAGTAATAAAATCGTGTCATTGATTGCGTTGATGGCATAATAAAAGCTCCTTCTCTAATAATGTTCTCATAATAAACGAAACAAGACTAGAAAGTCAATACCAAATTTTTCCTGTTGTTAAAGATTACGTGTTTATTCTATTGTAAGTCGAGAAGAACTGTCGAGCTCGAATCAGAGTAGTGATAAATGTCATCAATAATAAACTCAGGGTCTTTGTTTTTATCTAAAACATATAGCTGAAAGCCAACTGGTTCATTCACCAACGAGTCAATATCAAAGTTTTCAGGAATATCCTGGTTTAGTTGAATACTATAGTTCATTTGGGTAGTAGAGTCGCTGATAGTTTCACCTTTAATAATATTACTTTCAGTAACATTGGTGCTTTCAGCCAATTGAGTAGGATAGTGAACGACATAGTAATACTCTATCGGTTTTGATTTTAAAAATTCGAAAAGCTCTTGATCAAAAACATAGTCAATAGTTATTTCCAGGTTTCCTTCTGTTGTCTTAGCAACATTAAACTTTTCGACATAGTAAACTCCTTTTTTCAGGTATATGCTGCGACACAAATGACTAATGTAGCCAATCATTTGATTGAGAGAGACCAAAGTAGGTTTTTTAAAAGTTTGTTGGTTGTATTACTGTTGTGGGGGATAACATTTGTGATTGGCTATTTCCAATTAATCATTCAAGAAAAAGCCATTCAAAAGATGAGTAAATCAATCAGATTAGATCTAGCTTCTAAAATTGGAAAAATGGAAATGAGTCATTTTAGCAAGGCAGAGATTCAGCGATACACTTCATTTATGCAAAATGATATCAATTTGATAGAAGAAAAAGGCTTTAAAAGTTTCTTCTTTATATCGCGATTTTTAGCAAATGGTATATTCTTGCTAGTGGCATTACTCTTGTTTAACGTCTATTTATTCGCTTTGGTATTGCTATTGTTAGCCTTACTTAATTTAGTACCCAAATTATTAAGATATTTAACGAGAGAGGGAAATGAGGAGGTTTCAACAGCTAACAACCGTTTCTTATCTCTCATGCAGGATGTTATCAATGGGTATGAGACGTTAAAAATGTTTAGTGCTGAAAAAAAGTTTGTAAGCACTATAGATAATGGATCAACTATAATTGCTGATGCCAGAATAGACTATGCCAAAAAACAATCTCTAGTTAATGTTGTCATTAGTACCATGAATATTTCTAGCCAAATAGCCGTCATTTTCACTACAGGATTACTAGTATTTCAAGGAGCATTAAGTGTCGGAGCGATTCTAAGCACGACAGAGCTATCTACAAAGATTTTCGATTCATTTGGTGTCGTTAACCAATACTATATCCTTCTAGACTCTATTTCCCCACTGTTTAAAGTTATAGATGATGGCGTGGCAGCTAAAGAGCCAACACCAGCTGTTAAGACCTTTGAAGCCATTGACCTAAAAGAAGTTTCTTTTGCCTATTCGGATAAAAGCAAAGATCTTTTACAAAACTTCACTTATAGGTTTGAAAGAGGGGGAAAATACCACATTATAGGGGCTTCGGGGTCAGGGAAAAGTACATTACTTAAACTCATCTTTAAACAATTAGCACCTACTGAAGGACAGATCTATTTAAACAGAGCTCCTTATACAGAAGCAGACTTAGTTTCAGTGTCTCAATATTTGAAACAAGACACACATATCTTTAATTTTGACTTAGATGACAATATTACCTTGGGAAGAACAGTCGATCAAGGAACCCTGAAAACTGTAAAAGAACTTGTGGGTGTAGATCAGTTGCATGCGGGAAATTTGTCTGGAGGGAGAAGCAGTTAGTGTCTCTAGCACGTGTATTGGTAAGTCCGAAACCATTGATCATCTTGGACGAAAGTTTTTCAAATGTTGATCTAGAAACAGCACAAAGAATGATCGCTTATTTAATGTCCACAGAAGCTACCATCATTCTAATTACGCATAGAGAAAGTGAACTTAGCAATTTAAACTTTGAAAAAGTTAGCCTTATTATTTGATTTCTATTAGCGGCATCGAATAAGCGCTATAAGATAGACTATTGTTGATGGTGGGTATTCTAAAAAGAAGGATGAGGTAATAAAAATGAAGTTGCGTATAAAAAATAAAAACCATTTATTTGTTGCTATTGTTAGTGCAGTGATACTTATTATCGCTTTAGTTCATACTTCTCCAGTTTTAGCAATTCGTGCCAAATTATTTTCTGAGTTTCATTTTCAGGCATCGTTGTTTAGCAGTATTGAACCAACAACTTCGCCAGTCTATCCCGAAGTATACAAGGTTACACCCGCACCCATAGAAAAAAGCACAAATACAAAATTAGACGTGTACTATGTCGAAAAAACGATGATTATTTTTTATTATGCAGGGTATGATAGCGGCATCTAGTTTGAAACGTTAAAGTTAGGAGTTAGTTAGAGACAAGACGTTTAGATGTTCTACTAGCTCTCTCTATCGATCGACGATAAAGTCAAAGGGGATAGTGAGTTGTTCGGTTGTTTGTTCATGGAATAATCTGAAGCCGTTTTCCCGCAATCGTCTAAGTGATAATCTACTGTAGGAAAGCCCATGATGTCGCTCGAAATCAAATTCTATCGTCCAATCATCAATGGTTTTTGTGGCGATTTCCGCCTAGATACTGATCAATAATCAAGCGTTCAATTTCAGAAATGGGAATAGTAGCTAGCAGTTGACGTGTTAGACCTTTTTCTTGCCAAATTGAGAGGGTACCATTTGTGACTAGAAATAAAACGTAGTAAAGGTGAGACTGGCTATAGTTTTTGATTTCTAAGTAAGTGTTCATGGTTGGTTTCTCCTTCTCTAATTTGAGTATAGCTTATGAAACTAGTTTCATATCAAGCGTTTTCAATTATTTTTTTAAATACCTTTTCTCGACTATCATATAAATAGTCGTTAGTTTGTATTGTTGTGTTTTAGCTTTCATGAAGTTAAAATATGTTATAAGATAAATAGCTAGTGAGTATAGAAGTCCAGGAAGGAACTGTTATAGTAGAAAAGAGAGAAGTATTAACTGAAAAACTAGCAATAGAAGCGTTACAATCATACTTAGAAGAAGTCTACAAAGGGCATCCTTCTCCTATGGGGTTGTTTATGAAATTAGTGGAAGAGGTCGGTGAAGTTGCAGAGGCGCTGAACAAAATTGATGGGAGAAAGAATGCTACACCTACAGAAGATTTGAAAGCAGAACTCAGCAAAGAACTTGCTGATGTTATTCACTATACTGTTGCGTTAGCTAGTATAACTGATATTGATTTAGCTTCGGTCATTATTGAAAAAGACAAGGAAGCAGCTGAAAAGTATCATCATGATACTAACTTAGCAACATTTTTACAAAGAACTCAGTACAATAACAAGTAAAAGAGGGTGCTCTCATCCACAATAGGACTCAGGAATAGGACTCATGGAAAAGTGATTTAAGCAAAAATGTTTCATTCTCCTAGAATTTTGGTACAATGTAATACAGCTATAAACAGTGATGGTCAATGACTCAGAAAAGAAAGCAGAAGAACTTCTGCTTTCTTTTCTACTGATAGGTGACTCTTGATAAGTGACTCTTGATAGGTGACTCTTGATAGGTGACTCTTGGTAAGTAACGCTGTAAACTAAGATGAATAGAGTAATGAAAGGATTCAAAGAACAATAATGAGTAAGAATTTTTGGAAAGAACTACCAAAGCCGTATTTTGTATTAGCGCCGATGGAAGATGTGACTGATGTGGTCTTCCGTCACGTGATTGCGAAAGCTGCAGCTCCGGATGTTTATTTTACTGAGTTTACTAATAGTGAAAGTTACTGTCATCCTGATGGTATCGAGAGTGTGAGAGGTCGGTTGACTTTCACCCCTGATGAGCAACCAATTGTCGCTCATATTTGGGGAGATAAACCGGAGTATTTTAGCCGTATGAGTATTGGGATGGCAGAGATGGGCTTTTCGGGAGTCGATCTTAATATGGGTTGCCCAGCACCTAATGTGTTTAAACACGGTCGTGGGGCTGGTCTGATACGCCGACCAGAAGTGGCAGCGGAATTAATCCAAGCCGCTAAGGCAGGTGGCCTACCAGTTAGTGTTAAAACCCGACTTGGTCATGCTAAAGTGGCAGAATGGCAAGAGTGGTTAAAACATGTTCTGTCACAAGATATAGCTAATTTATCCATTCATTTGAGAACAAAAGTGGAAATGAGTCAAGTTCCCGCTCATTGGGATTTGATTCCAGAAATTTGTCGCTTGCGTGATGAAATAGCGCCAGAGACATTGATTACAATCAATGGTGATGTTCCTAACCGAGAAACAGGACTTCGTTTGATTGAAGAATACGGTGCGGATGGTGTAATGATTGGAAGAGGTGTTTTCCATGATCCATTTGCATTTGAAAAAGAGAAGAAAGAACATACACCAAAAGAATTATTGGATTTATTACGTGTACACTTAGACCTATTTGATGACTATGCCTCAAATAACCCTCGTCTCTTCAAACCATTGCGTCGCTTCTTTAAAATCTACGTTCGGTCATTCCCTGGTGCGAATGACCTCAGAATCAGCCTAATGGAAACAACGACCACAGATGATGTTAGAACGCTATTGGATCAATTTGAGACACAAAACTGGCACTAATCATGTTTCACATCGTTATATGCTACTAGTTATGCACCAGAATCCATTAGTTAAAGACCGAATACCAAAAAATAGAAGAAATAACCCACATGGTTAGGAAGAGTGCTAAATCTTCCTAACCATGTTTTTTTGATTTACGTGACAGTGCTATTTGTGTCAAAAGTGAATAAGCATTTATCTATACTGTCTTAAAACTATACTGTCCCAAAACTATATTGTCTTAAAAAGTTTCTGTATTGTCTTCAAAAGTTTCCTAACAGCTATAAGAAAAGTATGAATTGTTCAGGTATGTTGAAAAAATAATAAATCGCTTGTGACTTATGTGTGTGACTTAACCTTTGTTGATAGATTGATGCAATCGAATGTGAAGTCGACTATGTGCAAAATAACCCTATGGATACCATCCAGTAGGGTTATTTGTGTTGATTACTATAAATTTTTTTGGCTCAAAGCTGATCGCTTGTTCCACAACCTCTTGTCGGTGTTCTAAAAGTAGCTTCTTCGTACATAAGTCAATCTGCCTTGAAAATTACAAATTTTCAGTCATCTTGCCTTATGTCTTGAAGCTAACCACTTTTTGAACACCCTCTTGTTGGTGTGGTCCAAGCAGCTTTTTGTACATAAGTCAATCTGCCTTGAAAACTACAAATTTCCGATCATCTTGCCTTATGTCTTGAAGCTGATCACTTTTTGAACAACCCAACCTATTAGAGTAAGCTCGCCGCGTCTTCGTCCAAGATGACGGTAACGTTTGGATGGTTTTGCAAGACGCTCGCTGGGACGTGTGTGGTAACTGGTCCTTCGATCATTCCTTTTACAGCTTCAGCTTTTTCTTTCCCAAAGGCTAGTAAGTAGATGTGTTTTGTCTTAAGAATCGAAGCGATACCCATTGACAAAGCATGTGTTGGAACGTCTTCAACTTTATCAAAGTAGCGTTTGTTAGCTTCGATGGTTGACTCTGTTAATTCAACCACATGAGTTGTAACGCCAAAGTCAGTTCCTGGTTCGTTGAAACCAATATGACCGTTGCGACCGATTCCCAAGATTTGGCTGTCAATTGGATGTTCAGCTATGATTTGGTCATAGTGTTTACATTCAGCATCCAAGTCTTTTGCCACACCATCAGGAAGATAAGATTTCTTAAATGGTTTAGCTTTGAAAAGATGTTCTTCCATAAAGTAGCGATAACTTTGTGGGTCTTCAGGGGATAAACCAACGTACTCATCTAAGTTGATGGAGATCGATTCAGAAAAATCAACGTCACTGTGACGTAATTCTGTATAGAGATCTTCTGGGGTAGAGCCTGTTGCAAGTCCAAAAACTTTAGCACCATTTTTGATGTCTTCTTGCAAGAGTTCGAATGCTTTTTTACTTGCTGTTTTTTTATCTTTTGATGTGATAACTTCCATTTTTCATTGCCCTCCTACGACTTGAAAAATTAGTCACTTTCCTCCCCCAATATAGCAGTATTATTGTCACCTGACAAGCAGAGTGAGCTTTCGTTACGCTATTGTTGAAACTATTTGAAAGAGACTGAAAAAATCTACTATACTGTTCTTTTTTATCTTACTTTATCTGAATTTTTCTGTGCTTATCTGTAAATGTATATAGGTAACTATGTAACTATTCATCTATTAATCTATTAATCTATCTAACTATTTATCTATCGGTATCTTTCTATCTATAGTTATCTTATCAAGCACATTAATTATAAACTCAAACAATTCAATAGATGCAATGCAATTCAATAGATGTAATGTCATCAACAAGTTATGACTTAAATCGGCAAAAAAAGCGAGAGTATTCTCGCTTTTTTGTCCAAGCTCTAGGCTCTAAAGGCGTATTTTTTGACGTTTTTGTCGATAACCTCCACCAGGTCTTTGTCAGTGATACCGGTAACTTCAGTGATGACTTCTGGCAATTCTTTTTCAACTAATAGTTGGTGCAATTGCCGACTTTGTTCGTCGTTAGGGTCATCATAGTTGAAGACAATCCCAATTGTTTCAAAGAGGTGAGCAGCACTCAGATGTCGTTCTGTTAGCTCAAGAGCTGGGCGGACGAAGCGTTCTTGGTTACCTAGTTTACGGATTGGAGTCCGAGCAACACGTGTGATAGCATCTGAGATATGTTTGTTCTTGAAGCGATTGATAATCTTTGTAATGTAAGCTTCATGTGTTTCAGAATCAAACTTCAATTTGTGGATCAATAAATTTCCCGTTTCTTCTAAGACAGATTTTAATTGAATGACCACTAAATGGTCATTCATCGCTTGATCAATCGTTTCGTAGCCTTGGAGAGCGCCGGTATAAGCTACGGTTGCGTGGCCAGTATTGACACTGAATAATTTCCTTTCAATGTTAGTGATCAAAGAGATAAGGCGATTTACGACTTTGTGTCGGTATTAAGTGTCTTAGATGAAGATTTGTTTGAGTAAAATAAATGGCTGTATGATATTTGGTGTTGCTAATTTTCAAGTGAGCAAACTAGTTATCGTATTGCCTTTTTATATACATCAAATCCTAATCATACCGTGATAATCGTGGTTGGTGTTTTATGTGAACAAAGAATTGATACAATAGTGTTAAACATTTATGGCGTCAACAACTTAAAAGCTAATGTCAATTGGTCTAAAAACTTCAACAATCAAATTAACCGATAGAGATCTTCGGACCGCGAACTTCTGATGTCATCAATGATAATCAAGGCATGGTCATCTATTTCTCGAATGGATGGGATGACGGTGGCAAGTTGGCGGGAGCTACAGATGGCGTAGACGATTGGTTGATCGGATTTATAATAAAAACCAGTCGCTTGGATCAGTGTGACAGCTTGTTTCAGGTCATCTGATAAGAGTTGTGCAATTTTGTTATAATCGGTTGAAATAATCTGGATAGCTTTTTTAGAACCAAATCTAGCCAGGTAGGTGTTAGCAATCATGTTAGAGATGTACATATATAAAAGTGTGAGTAGTAGGTTTTCAAATCCGATGATAAAGATCATGGGTGATGCTACAAAGAGGTCCATCATCATGATGCCAGTTCCAATGGGGACACCAAGGTATTTATTGAAAATCTTGGCTAAGACAGTGCTACCAGCTACGGAACCGCCGTTATTGAGTATTAGACCAAGTGCTATGCCAGTTAACACAGCACTTGCAAGGGTTGGGATAATCGTTTGTGGCGTCGTATAATGGTAGAATATAGGTATCTTTAAAAATAAAGACATAGAAGCTACTGCCCATAATGAGCGGATAATTGTTGGACCGTCTAAAAATTTCCAGCCAATAATCAGAATGATTGTATTTAACACAAAGTTAGTCAGATAGGGTGGAATCTCTAGGGTATAATAAAGAATAGTTGTCATACCTGTCACACCACCTTCACCCAAACGAGTAGGTATTAAAAAGTAATTGATAGCAATAGCGAACAGTAGAGAACCAAGGGCAATCATTAAGAGTTGCTTGACTTGTTTGAGTTGTTTCATTGAGTGACTTGCTTCATGATGGGTGACTTGTTTATTCACGGAAAAACCTCCTAGAGACAATATAGTGCTATGATAGTGGTCTTATTATAATCTTTTTTAGCACATTTAGGGAGATTAGAATACTAGATTAGCTTATAAAATACGTGAATCTAAACTAAAAACCAAAACTAAAAACTCAACTAAAAACTCAAATGAAAAATCTAAACTAAAAAAACGCACTACTTAAACTAAAAACCTGAACTAAAAGCTGAATGAGAAGTTAGATTAAAAAAAGGGTCTCAGAATAGTAACACTTACGAACATTACACACTATCTAAATAAGAAATAAACGATCTAAATAAGAGAGGTATGGTGGCAGACTATGCCAAATCAAGATAGATTGTTTCAGATGCCTTTTAGTAAGCTCAATCCTTTATATGTCGCTAAGGCTGAGAAAAAAGGACGGACTAAAGCCGAAGTCGATCAAATCATCACGTGGTTGATGGGGTATGATGAGGCGCAACTGGAAGCTATAGAGCAGAGCAATGTTGAGGTCAAAGCTTTTTTTGATCAGGCTCCTAAGTTTAATGACAATGCGAAAATGATTACTGGTGTTGTTTGTGGTGTTCGTGTTGAAGAGATAGAAGATCAAACCATGAAACGGATACGTTACCTTGATAAGCTGATCGATGAATTGGCAAGAGGCAAAAAGATGGAGAAGATTTTAAGACAATGATAAGGGAGAGTGAAGAGGATTGGGTCATGATACTAGTAGCAAACAAAGCGAAGTCATAAAAGAAGTGTTGGTGTTACTCACTGACGAATGGGCAGATTGGGAAATAGCACATGCCACTCCTGAAATAAATGCTGATCCTCAGTATCAAATTAAAGTAATTGGCGTTGATTTAGAACCGAAAATCTCGATAGGCGGCTTAAAAACAATTATTGAAGATGTAGTAGCTCGCTATGATACAGTAGATTCTTTTAATAGCACTGCTTTGATTCTTCTTCCTGGAGGCTATGGGTGGGGAAAATATCATTACCCAGAAATAGTATCGTTCTTACAGAAGGCTCAAGAAGCAAAAATCCCAATTGCGGCTATCTGCGGAGCCACGGTATTTCTAGGGAAAAATGGCTTTTTAGATGAAATACAACACAGTGGCGATGAAAAGGATTATTATCTTGAAAAGACCAACCATCGTGGCGCAGATTTATTTTTAGAAAAACAAGTTGTTACGACAGATGGCTTTATTACCGCAAATGAAACAGCGGCACTTGAGTTTGCCTACGAAATTTTGAAACTATTAAAGATTAGGACACCTGACGAATTACGGCAATGGTTTGACTATTATCGTCATGGACTATACCCACAATAACTTGTTTCTCAACGAATAGGCTACTTTAATAAGCTAACTGATAAGTTAAAGATATGAAATAATGAATGGTAGAGATGTCAGATGAGGAGACGAGTCATGAAAAGGGTAGTAATGATGGTCATTAGTTTTATGAGCATTATTGGTATTGGCTTGGTGATTCAAGCCAACAGTAGTTATTTTTACAGTGAGCCAGTGATGAAAATTGACGAAGCTACTATTGTTGGAGATAGTCAAATTATCACAGGACATTTGATCAATGAATCCTCTGACGAAAAAATTGAACTTGAGGAAGTTTTTTATAAGACTGAACCGATAAACCCAAAGTATCATCAGGGAGAACAACTGATTCTAAAAAGAGTCGGGATGGGGTGGCAAGTTTCTAGCTTAAAACGAGACGGCTATGTCTTTATATTGTTGGGTCTTTTTGCTTGGACAGTTCTGGCTGTCGGTGGGAAAAAAGGAATAACTTCCTTAATTGGAGTGATTTGTAATTCAGTACTACTGATCGCATTATTAGCCGTTAATCAACACAATCGTTCTTATTCGTTGATTGCCTTGATGAGTGTCTATGCGATCTTGGCAGTTTTGATTGCTTTTGGTCTGTCCTACGGTATCAAAAGGATCGATATCAGAAAGATTACTGCTACTTTATGTAGTGTTTTTCTAGCCTTTTTGATCTGTGTCATCGCGATGTCCTTTTTGGATGATTCTGGTCTACACTTTGAGCAGATGTCATACATTACGAGAGCTTATCGGGCAGTCTTTTTGGGGAGTCTTTTGATTGGTGCTCTAGGTGCTAGCATGGATAATGTTGTGGTCATTATATCCAGTCTTGACGAAATCAAAAAAAAGAATAAAGATCTCGATTCCAAAGCATTAGTGGCATCAGGCAAGAAGATAGCTCAAGATACCTCTAGCTCTATGATCAATGTTTTGTTGTTTGCTTATCTGAGTGGTACTTTACCTGTCTTCGTTTTTTATCTGGCGAATGGCTGGGAATTTGGACAAAGTATCGGTTTATTTTTGTCCTTAGAGATTCTTAGAACCATTTGTGGTGCATTCGCTATTGTTCTATCCATTCCAATCTCTTTATTGATTTTCTCTCTGACTGACAAGTGGATGAGTGAAAAGAAGGCGGGGCGGTTGTCATGAATACGTTAGTCGTTTTACTTATCTTATTGAGTATCTTGATCTTTATCGTCTTTGGCGAGGTCGCTTTCTCGATTATCAGTGGCACCGTGGCTAACTTTTGTTTGTTTATTTTATTAGTCCTTTTATTGGTCAATGGCTTACCTGTTTATGGATCAACGCTACTGATTTTTCTTGCTATAGCAGCTATTACGCTATTTTATATTAATGAATTCAATCGGAAGACGCTGGTTGCGTTTATCTGTGTTCTTTTTTTCCTCATGGTATTTACCTTGGTGGTCTGGCCACTGATTCACGTCCTGAAAGTATACGGCTTCCCACCGGAAGAATTAGATGAGTTAAGCGACTTTGATTTTTCTGTTAATGTCCCCTTTGAGTCCTTAAATACATCACTGATTTTGTTAAGTTTTTCTGGAGCAGTCATTGATGGAAGTATGGCAATTAGTAGTGCCACTTCAGAGCTTGTAGGACACGCCAAGCAGTTAGTGTTAAAAGAAATTTTAGCATCTAGTTTAGTCGTGGGGCGAGATGTTTTGACTTCAACAATCAATACCTTATTGTTCGCGTTTATGGGGAGTAATTTGGGATTGATCATCTGGTTACAAGACTTGAATTATTCCTTTCAAGACATTATTAACTCCAAGGTGTTTGTGGGCGGATTGTTGACCAGTGTCATTTCCGGGATAGCAGCTGTTCTCATTCTGCCATTGACGTCAGCTGTTGCGAGTTACACCTTTTGTAAGTCTCAGAGCAAGTGACCACTGACTAGTGACCACTGACTAGTGATTAGTGACTAGAGTGAGTAATGCTGATTGCCTACTCTAGCTTATACAAGGTCGTAAAGAATTAAAGAGGTCAAGTTGTAAAGCGGTAAAACTGTAAAAATGTAAAGCTGTAAAGTTGTAAAAATGGAATAATTTTTTAAAAATGACGAGCTTGTGAGGGGAGAGAACTAATGTCTGATATTAGAGTGTATAGTAGTCGTTATGTTTTAATTGGTGCTCTCTTGCTACAAGCTTTTATGTCACTTGATGAGCAGTCGATACGAGAAGGGTGGCCGTTGGTTGGCGTCGTATTAGTGTATATCATCCACCTACAATTGCGCTACTTTTTGTTTGAAGACAAGGCTTTTCGGCTGACTTCTATCTATTTAGATGCTGTATTTCTGCTGATAATTGCTGTTTATTTTAAGTGGTTTCCTCTCGTCATCGGCATAGTGATGACTCTCGATGCTTGGAAATGGCTGACGAACAAGCAACTGGGTGTTTTACTGATACTACTAACAGCTTCCTTAGCAATTGTTTTCAGTTTGGGTGTTACTATCACAGTTCTAGATCTTTTCATACTCGTCATGGTAGGTTTATTTTCAGCTGAGCAGTCGAGACTAGAGGCAGAAAATGCTGATTTGAAAGTAAGCAATCGAGCGCTACAAAAAACTGCTGCAGACTTGTTAGAGCAATCGAGGAATGAAGCTTTAACAACGAGTTCAATGCGCGAGATTTATACGCTAAGAGAACGTAATCGTATCTCACGAGAGCTCCATGATTCAGTCGGCCATACCTTGTCAACCATCATCATCCAGTTGGGAGCCATGACGCAAATCAGTCGTGGTAAGAATGACCAACTGGCACAGATGAGTTCTTCTTTACGAGAGTTCGCCAAAACGGGATTGGAAGATGTTAGGAGAGCCATCCATGATCTAAAACCTGAAGCGTTGACGGATAAGAAATTCGTGATTGCTCTTGAAGAGTTGTTCCAGCAAACTGAATCGAAAACCGATTTAACAATCAAATTCCGACAAAATCCGCCACAGTGGGAGTTATCTGAACAACAACAACTTGTTCTTTATCGTGCGGTTCAAGAAGCGCTGAACAACGTTTTGCAATATAGTGAGGCAAGTGTCTTTCGAGTGACCTTGCTATATCGCGCAGAAGAGGTTATCTTGACCTGTCAGGATAATGGTGTTGGTGGGGCAGGAGTGGCTTTTCTCGGTGGACTAGCAAGTATCAAAGAACGAGCCCAAGAATTGTCTGGACGGTTTACCGTTGAAACAGCTCCGGGCGAAGGCTATACCTCACGTTTGGTCTTACCAAAGTTAGAGAGTAAAGAAGCTATTATTTATCAACTACATCAACAGGGAGAACAAGATAAGGGAGAATAGCATGGTTAAAATCAGAGTGATGATCGTTGATGACGAACAATTGATCCGTAGTGGCTTAAAGATGATGTTAGAAAGCTATCCTGATATCACGATCGTAGCAGAGGCTGAAAATGGACAACAGGCTGTTGAAGTCTGTGATACCATGGTCGTGGACGTCGTCTTGATGGATATTCGCATGCCAATTTTAGATGGTATTGCAGCGACTGAGCAGATTAAGGCTAAGCACCAGGCCATCCGTATTTTGATCCTGACAACTTTCCAAGATACGGCCTATATTATGGAAGCTATGGAAAAAGGTGCTTCGGGTTATCTTCTGAAAGACAGCTCACCAGAAAGCATCCGAGATGGAATCAAAGTTGCGATGTCAGGGAAAATCGTGCTGGACCATGTGGTGTCCTCCCAATTCTTGACAGCTCGTCTGCCAGCAGAAACTGAAAATGAAGCATCAGAAATAGCCGCTCACATAGCGCAGATGGATCTCCTTGACCGGGAGATTGAGATCATCAAACTTGTTGCTAAGGGAATGAACAATAAGGAAATTGGACAAACTTTATTTCTATCTGAAGGGACAATCAAAAATCATATCAGTACCATCTTAAGTAAACTAGCCCTACGTGATCGGACACAACTGGCTTTATTTGCTGTTGAACACCAGTTACATTTAAATTAGTTCTTTGGTTTATAATCTATAAGTCTATACCGGTAAAAATGCTATCAAGTTGCATTTACCGGTTTTTTTGTGTCTATTTTGAAATAGTGACTTTAGTCATGTGGGTAATGACTTTTTGGAGTCGTCTAAATGCTTACTATTAGGTATGATAAAGTCAATCAAGAAGATCGAAGTCACAAAAGTGTGAGATGGATAATAAATTCCTAGTACGATGACAGAAGGTAGATAATAGGAGGAAGAAACGATGGCATATATAGAAGTTAAGAATGTTGAAAAAAGTTTTGGAAAGCAACAAGTATTGCATGGTATCAATTTTGAAATCAAGAAAGGGGAACGGTTTGGATTAATCGGTCCTAATGGTGCTGGGAAGTCGACCTTAATTGATGTGATGACTGGGTTAACGAGGGCAGATAGTGGTGGCGTCATCGTGGATGGAAAATCCATCAAGACGGATGCTATTGCGATTCGTAAGGAGATTGGTGTCGTACCCCAAGATCTGGCATTGATTGAAACATTGAATGCTTATGATAATCTCGAATATTTTGGCGGGATGTACGGGATATCATTTGGCGAACTGAAAACTCGTATTGCAGAAACTTTAGAGGCTGTGGGATTAGTCGATAGCGCGAAGAAGAAGGTTAAAACTTATTCAGGTGGGATGAAACGGCGGTTGAACTTGGCCGTAGCCATTCTCCATCGTCCCAAGTTTTTGATCCTGGATGAACCAACTGTCGGGATCGATCCTCAATCACGTCAACATATCTTTGATTTTCTCAATCGGATGAATCAAGAAGGGACAACCATTTTATACACCTCTCACTACATGGAAGAAATTGAAGCCTTTTGTGATCGCTTGTTTATTGTAGATTTAGGACGAGAGGTCGCCTATGGGACCAAGGATCAAGTTAAAGCGTTGGTTGGAACTAGCGGCAAAGTTCAGTTGATCTTGGATCGTTACTCGGAAGGTCTATCTGAAGCGCTGTTATCAAGCAATAATGGGATTAAAACCGCCGAAGGCAAGTTAAACACCATTGAATTGGTGATCGATACCAACGAGTTTTCAATGATGAAACTGATTAGTTTGTTGGAGGAACGTCAAATCGTTATCAAGTCGATATCGGTTGAAAATGTGTCCCTAGAAGAAGCCTTTCTACAACTGACCGGTAAGAAGTTAAGGGATTGAGGTGAGCAAGTTGAAATTATGGTATTTTTTAAAAGCCAATCTCATTGTCACATTTAAACAGTTCCCAATGTTGGTATTTGCCATCGTTGTGACGCCTGTTTTATTAGGATTGTTTCTATCATTCAGTAGTTCATCCATGTTTACGCCTACAGTGGAACCCCCTAAAATTTCGGTGTATTGGGATAATTTGGATAAGTCGGCCATCGGAGAGCATTTAGATGACAGTATAGCCCAATTAGAAAAAGAAGACATAGTCGTGCGTGAACAGGATCGTCAAGATGCCTCGGTCATCATTTCTGTGCCACAGGATTTTGGAGAAGAGCTCGAGACTAACTATGATCGTGATGCAGGGGATAAGATGCCGGCGATTGCAATCACTACTGAAAAAGATGATGCGGCTTCTGATGCAGTCATTATTCGGCAGATCATGGACAGTGTTATGGAGCCTATCCTAACGAAGATTGACTTGGCTGAATTGACGACTGACGCTGGCAAAAACCCAGAACTAGTGCAAGAGATTCAAACCGCCGTTGCAAGTAAACTAGCACAACAAAAAGCAGTCACTAAAGAACATGTCGGCGTTAATGCCTTGTCATCAACCCAATTTTATGCGATCAACTCAATTGGTTTTATGTTAGTGCTAGTCTTTACCAATTTGCTGATAGCTGATACGAAAGACTCGTTGCAGGCATTAAATAAACGTATCAGACTGCTTCCTTTAAAAGTTAGTGAACAAGTTTGGTTCACGAAACTGACCAATCTCATCGTCTATGCTAGTTTGATCTTGTTAGGGATGCTTGTTTGGTGGCTCTATGATCGGTCAACCTTTTCGGGGAATTTTCTTTACTACCTATTGATCATTTTATGCCAACTCGTGTTAGTCCTTGGTGCATCTGGCTTGATCAGTAGTTTTATTTCGGAACGTGCAGCAAGCTCTATCACGGGATTGATCAGTATCGTATGGATTGCTTTGTCGGGCTTCATCCCACTAGAAAAGTATAGCGCCTCTCCATTCTTTGAAGCTTTGCAGCATAACCCAATTAGGCGGCTATTTATCGATCCCTATTTTGAAGTACAGCAGTTCAATACATTATCGAACAGTTGGCTTGTTATCGGCGGCTTAGCCCTAGTCGGTGTTATCTTGTCGATGATCCAAACAGTTGTCTTGAAGAGAAAGGAGGAGTACTGATATGAAGTTGACACAAGTGATCCTGTTTCATCTCAAGCGAATTATTAAAACACCAATACTATTTTCGATGATGGTTATCATGCCAGCTGTTGTTACTGCGTTGTTTGTATTCGTTTTGGGAAATGATGACTCTACTGCCCAGTCACAAGTTGCTATAGTAACGGATCAAGCACAAGAGAAAACAATCCAAAGTGGTTTAGAGGAAGTTTCAGTTAAATTCCGCTCTGTTTCAACAGTCGATGAAGGACTAGAGCTGCTAGATAAAGGGGAAGCAGCATTAGTATACGTGTTGCCAGACGGCTTCTTAGATTATGAAGCAGCAGATGATCAACATGTTCCAACTGTTTACTCTAGAGATGGGCAGACAACTGATCAATTGGTAGACCAAGCATTGTTGACCTTACAATCAGAGACTTTCACCACTCACTTGCTTCAAGCAGATGATGTGTTAGCGGCAGGAGAAACCTACTCACCACCACGCTCTGCAGTCACTAAAATCGTTGAAGAGTCGTCTCAAAATTCTGAGAATCATATGCAATTGCTATTTGCGACTGTGATGATTGTGACCTATATGATCATGAATGGTAGCTATTTTGCGAGTGACTTGGCATCATTTAAAACAGAGAATGTGTTGAGACGGGTAGTGATGACAGCTAATAACAGTTTCAAGATAACCTTTAGCTTTCTTGCAGCATATGGCATTTTCTCATTCCTATCCAATAGCCTCTTGCTAGGTATTTCTGCCTTCATAAGTGGTGCAACACTGATGGAGTTCCTGAGGATGCTACTGATTATCGGCGTTGCAACTTTGTTCAGCCTCTCTTTTGGGTTAGCACTCTTTAGGGCCGTTAAACAACCACAACTTTGTGCCTCGCTTGGCATGCTGATAGCAATGGTTATGTTAGCTTTAGCCTTTATGCCAATCTTATTTGATAATCAAGAATGGTTAACTTACCTAGGATACCTCTCACCATTATCTTGGTTGATTAAAGGACTACAAGACCAAACCATGCTACTTCCAGGTTTATTGATTGTCTTATTGATGTCGAGTGTCCTCTTCACCGCCGGAAGCTATCGGTTAGAAAGATACGTTAACCGAGCTAACTAGTTGGTTGAAGATTACTGAGATTATTAGATATACAACTATGAAAAGGAAACCTCTCCAAAAGACTTGAAATAACGAGCTTTTGGAGAGGTTTTTCTTATTTAAAGTGTAAAAGCTTTATTGTGTAAAAAGTCTAGTATGTAAAAGTTCTATCGCGTAAAAGTTCTTTTGTGTAAATGCTTTTGTAAATGCTTTTGTAAATGCTTTTGTAAATGCTTTTGTAAATGGCTTGCCGTGTAGAGCCAGAGCGACACTATTCTAATTTATAGAGTTTTGATATAAAAAGAGTAAAATGAAGGAGCAGGGTGACTTGTAAATAGCAAACAGTGAAGTTAAAAACTAGTAAGAGACCAAGCTAGTAGGAACCAAGATAGTAATTATTTTAGAAAGGATGTTAAATCATGGGGATTATAATTTGTTAGATGGGTTTCAAATTCCAAAAATTGGGTTTGGAACGTATAAGTTAAATGGCTATGCTGGTATTAGAACGATTGAGCAAGCTATCAATACAGGGTATCGTCTGATTGATGGGGCCTACAATTATGGCAATGAAGGGGCAGTTGGGCAAGCTGTCAGGAATTCAAGTGTACCGAGGGATCAATTGACGGTGACGTCAAAGTTGCCAGGGCGGTTCCACCAGTATCAAAAAGCTATTGAAGTTGTACAAGAATCTCTGTTGAGATCAGGTCTTGATTATCTCGATTTGTATTTGATCCATTGGCCAAATCCTAAAAAGGATCTGTATGTCGAAGCTTGGCAAGCTTTGATCGATAGTCAACGCTTTGGATTAGTCCGTTCTATCGGGGTGTGCAATTTTCTACCAGAACATATTGAACGGTTAGAAAAAGAAACAGGTGTTTTACCAGTAGTCAATCAAATTGAGTTGCACCCGTTCTTTAACCAAAAAGCACAACGGGAATACGATGCTTCAAAGGGGACACTGACGCAAGCTTGGAGTCCTCTTGGAAGAGCTAGTGCTGTTTTGACGAATGATATCGTTACGACGATTGCTAAGAAGTATCATAAGTCACCTGCACAAGTGATTTTACGGTGGGAGATTCAAATAGGTGCTATACCTATACCAAAAGCTAGCCATATATCACGGCAAAAACAAAATCTAGATGTCTTTGATTTTGACTTGTCTAATGACGATATTGCTGCAATTAATAGTCTCACTAAACCAGATGGACGAAATAGTAACCAAGATCCAGCCGTCTATGAAGAGTTTTAAAACGAAAAAACCCGAATCTTTTAGGTTCGGGTTTTCGTGCCTCTAAGCTTAAGTAGGATGAGTACGATATTTAATAAAACACCAGCAACAAGAGTATTAAATCCCCACTGCCATAACAATAAATCGGCATCTAGCCATTTGATACTATCAAAATCTGCTGTTCCTACTGAGACTATATCTGCATATATCAAGGAAAATAAAGTGAGGGAAATTAGTAATAAAATGATGGAAGCTACAGTGATTGTTATTCTTATTTTCTGCATACTTCCTCCTCCATTAGCCTCGTGTTAGCATCGTTTTTTGTGAAAATGACAAGATATGCAAGTGTGAAAAACGACAAGATATACAAGTGTTGGATATCCTTGTATTGATTGCTTTAAAAATATCATTTTGGGGTTGCTATAACAATCATATATATCATTTCTTATGAAAAACTAAAAAAACCAAACGGTATAATGGTATACTAAATGAAAAGTTCTGATGGAGGGTGTTCTGGATGAAAATTGGATTTATCGGGGTAGGTAACATGGCTAGTGCGATTATCAAAGAGTTTGTAAGGAGTGGTGTTGTCGCACCTGATGCTGTTTACTTATTCAACCGTACGCCGGCTAAAGCTGAGGCTGTTGCTCGTAGTGTTGGTGGAGTGGTCGTTGAGTCGGCATCTGAGGTCATCGCGATTTCTGATGTGGTTATGTTGGGTGTTAAACCAGACGGCATTAAACAAGTGATTGAAGCTAATCTGGAAGTTCTAAAAGAGAAGCGTCCTGTGATCGTTTCAATGGCAGCCGGTGTGAGTTTAGAGGCAATGGCAGGGTATTTGGAAGATGAATCACTTGAACTGCTTAGAATTATGCCTAATATCAATGTTGGGATTGGGCAGGGAGCTACTGCGGTATGTGCGACTACTGGAACC
>NZ_ATXL01000025.1 GCF_000421665.1 Bavariicoccus seileri WCC 4188
AGGTCTTTTTCATGATATTTAACTCTTCTTCAGTGTGTTGATTGGGATGTGAGTGGGGCTTTGTACTCTTATTTCTTAAACTATCCCATGTCCCATCATAGTTGTCTCTCCAACGTTTGACTTGCATCCGATTTGTGTGATATTTGCGTGCAGCCTTGGCATTATTATCATGTTTAACCGCATAATCAACGACTTTCTTTCTGTATCGCATTTCTTCTGTTATAATATTCTTCATAGGGGAAGCTTTCCTTTCTGTGGTGTGGTAATTACAGTATAGCAGAAGCTTCCTCTATTTTTTTATTTTCATGTAACACATGTATTGTAACCTTACAAGTTACGGTACCAAAATTTAGAGCCAATTTCAATGGGCCAAGCCAACCAGTGACTATCAGTTAGTCTGTCGTCGTGTGATCTAATTGTTGGGATAGGATGTCATACAACAATGGGAAAGTCTCATAACCTTCTTCTGTCATAAAGTGTCCGCCAGAATGACGTTGGTAGAGCTTAGCATCTAAATGATGAGCCATGGCGACTGTCAGATCTGTTGGCACAATCTGATCGTTTACGGATGTCACAACGACCCTAGTAGGTGTAGCAGCTTTGATTTTAGCGAAATCAATGGGACCACCATCAGAAATAAACTTGTCTAATTCTGGTAAGTTTTTGACGGGTTGGTCGAATCCGGATACCAAGTATAAGGCAGCAAAGTTTGGTAAGTTTTGTTGGGCGCTTAAGTAATGAAGCAGAGTAACACAGCCAAGGCTATGAGCCACAAAAATAGTGCGCTCATCTATGGAGTGAACCATCTCGCCTAAAGTCTTTTTCCAGTCGGAGAGGACAGGGTAGTTGGGGTTAGGAAATGGTACGATTTGGACAGTTGTTGGTGTTTCAAGTTCAGTGGTTTCTTTTAACCAAGGAAACCAATTCCGATGAGGTGATGATTCGAAGCCATGTAGGATAAAAACGCGTGTTTCTTTTTTCTGTGACATAGGTTTTTCCTTTCTTTATGTAGCGCAAGTATTTAAGTTAGGCTTAGTATATCATCAAATTATTTTTTATAAAGAGCTAGGAACAATAATGGTTCTTTCATATCTATAATGGTATACTAGCAGAAAGATTATCAAGCATCTGAGTTACTAGTTAAGTAATCAGCTAAGTAAGCAGTCAAGAAATTGATTAAGAAATAAATTAAGTCATAAAGTAAGTCATAAATTAAGTAACGAACTAGGTTTAGTAGATTAAAAATTCGAGGAGGAATTGTGTTATGGCAAAAAAAGTGATTGTATTACATTTTGAGGTAGAGAGTCAGGCTTATCAAGCTTTTTCAAAGATCAGACAATTGCACATGGAGCGAAAGATAAAAGGGGATCAAATGGCGGTTGTGACGCATACCTCTGATGGGGCACATATGTTCAAAGTTGATGATTTTCTTGATTTTACCGGTGGCAACAATACGTCAACTGGTGGCTTAATTGGGATGCTTGTTGGTGTGTTAGGTGGTCCATTGGCCATGCTATTGGGTTGGTTTGCTGGTGGAATGATCGGTGCTACGAGAGACGCAAAGGAAATCAGTACGGCACAATCCATTTTTGGGCAAGTCATCGAGAAAATCGGCGAAGGTGAGACGGGGTTGATTTTGATAGCAGATGAAGATGATAATCGTCCTTTGAATCAACTGGTAATGCACGAATTAGGTGGAGAGATCACTCGTTTGGACTTTGATGCCGTTGAAGATGAGATTAAGAGTGCTAAAGTCGTCGAGGAAGATGCTAAGAAAAAAGCCAGTGAAAGTTGGAAAGAACACCATCAAGATAGTGAAAAGTAACGAAAAAGGTCTATAAAATAGCAATTTGCTATGGCACTTTACAAGTGATTAGTGTATTATGTTGGTAATATAAACGAACAATTAATGTAAGACAATTGCGATGAAGTGGAAAGTAGACTTGATAGACCTTATTAGAGAGCTTGCGTTTGGTGAAAGCAGGTAAGGATCCATAGGTTGAAAATGGCCACTGAGCAAGTTTGCCTGACTGTGCATGTGCCTACTAAACTTAGAGCCAAGTATATTAAGGTAAGATGGGGGTGCCCATTATAGCACTTGAGTTTAGTCGAACTCAATGAGGTATCGGTCGTGAGGACGATATAAATCAAGGTGGTAACATGAGTGGAACTCATCCTTTTTGGATGGGTTCTTTTTGCACACCTAGCCATCTTATCTAACTATACGAAGTAAAGGAAGGGTCATTATGCCTATTGTTATTCCAAATAATTTGCCAGCTTACAAAACTTTGTCGGATGAAAATGTTTCTGTTATGGACGAGCATCGTGCGTCGACCCAGGATATTAGACCGCTTGAAATCTTAATCTTGAATTTGATGCCTTTAAAGTTAGAGGCTGAAACACAACTCTTAAGATTATTGTCTAATACACCACTGCAAATTCATGTGACTTTTCTAAGGACTGATTCCTACCAAGCAACACATACGCCACCTGAACATTTGAAACGCTTTTATAAAACCTTTCAACAAATTAAGCAAAAACGTTATGATGGTCTGATTATTACAGGAGCTCCTGTAGAGAAGTTAGACTATAGAGATGTCAAGTATTGGAAAGAATTGACAGAGATATTTGATTATGCCAAAACAGAAGTCACAACGACTTTCCATATCTGTTGGGCAGCATTAGCGGGCCTTTATTACTACTATGATATCGGGAAAGAAGTGCTTAAAACCAAACGGTTTGGGCTATACAAACATATAACTAATCAACCAAAAGATAGGCTATTAAGAGGCTTGGACCCAGAGTTTTATATCCCTCATTCCTGTTGCGCCAATTTAGATTTTAAGGCGATAGAAGCAAACAAAAAATTGGAAGTTTTAGCATCTTCAAAAGATATCGGCCCAGTTATTATCAAATCAAAAGATGACCGTCATATATTTGTAACGGGCCATCTTGAATATGATGCTGATACCCTTGATAAAGAGTATCAGAGAGATCTAAAGAAACAATCAGAAATTAAAGAACCGCCCGACTACTATGGAGACACTGGTCTACCAAGGCTGCTATGGCGGTCTACTGCCACCTTAATTTTTTCCAATTGGCTCAATTACTATGTCTATCAAAATACACCATATGATCTATACAAGGAGGATATTTCGTGAATATTGCAGTTTTAGGGTTTGGAACGGTTGGTAAGGGAGTAGTAGAGATTGTTGACGGTAGTGAATCAGACTGTTCTATTAAAACAATATTTGCACGCGAAAAATATAGAAATGAAATCGGGGATCGATTAGAAACTAATTTTGATAACATCTTACAGGATGAATCGATTGCTATCATTGTAGAAGTTTTAGGCGGTGAGACATTTGCTTACGACTGTATCAAAAGAGCGTTGAATGCGCACAAACATGTCGTGACAGCCAATAAAAACATTATTAGTAAGCACTTTATTGAATTAACCTCTCTAGCCAAAGAGAACCATGTTGCTCTTCATTATGAGGCAAGTGTTGGTGGTGGAATACCTGTCATTCAAACCCTGATCAAAAGTAGTGCGACTGATCAAGTCTATGCCATTTCTGGTGTTGTGAACGGGACAGCAAATTATATCTTGACGCAAATGACCCAACAGGGTAAGACATTGGAAGATGCTTTGACCGAGGCAAGAGAAAGTGGTTTTGCAGAAGCAGATGCAACGGCTGATCTTGAAGGGTTCGATGCAGCACGAAAACTAAGCATATTGGGAACGATTGCTTTTAAGCAACCCATTAGCTACGATGATATCCAAACTAGAGGAATTAATGGGGTCACTCCAGCAATCATTGAGAAGGTAACATCAAAGGGCTATCACCTAAAACATGCAGCAGTGGCAAAATATGTCGGTAATCAAATGAATCTTAGATGTGAACCAGTCTTGGTAAAAGCATCCCATCCTTTTTTCCATGTTGAAAACGAGACAAATAGCATTTCTTTTCAGTCGACTTATAATGATACAGTAACGTTGATTGGCCTAGGTGCAGGCTCTCTGCCAACAGCTAGTGCTATTGTCTCTGATATCTATTTGATTACAAGAGGACAGTATTATGATGCCATTGTGGAACCTACAGTCATCGATAAGATCAGTAATATCCCAACTGGGGAATACTTCATTGTCACTGAAGAGGAAATGGTTATAAAACCGGCTAGCCAAGTGGAATTAGACCAAAGTCAATTTTATGCATCGGTGGTGGAATAATGATGATCGTCGCAAAGTTTGGGTCGTCTTCTTTACAAAATATTGAGCATATCAAACGAATTAAAGCTAGTATTTTAGACGATGACCATAAAATGGTAGTGGTTTCTGCTTTTGGCGGGAATAAATTCGGCAAAAAACTGACGGATTTTTTGATTGAAATCTATCAGGAAGAAAATAGGTCTCGAAAGGATCAGTTGATTTCTGAAGTGATAGCCTACCATGAAGATGTCATAGCGATACTCGGATGTGAGAGAGACTATACAAAGATCTTTGAGGAAGCCAGTCTGAGGATGCATTATGGAGATTACGATACCTGTTTAGCAACTGGAGAGTATTTAAGTGCAGAGATTTTATCAGAGTATTTTGGGATGACATTTGTGGATTCAAGAGAGTTAATCTACTTTGCTAATGATAAGCAAATCGATGTCAAACGTAGTGTGGCTGCCATTCTCAAAGCTCGCAAAAGCTATCAAAATTGTCTAATACCAGGTTTTTATGGCAATTATAAAGGAGAAATCCACCTATTTTCTCGTGGTGGTTCAGATATTACTGCTGCGGTCATTGCTTATGCACTAGAAGCTGCACTGTATGAAAACTGGAAAGATACTGAGGGAATCTACAATGATGAGATCAAATCAGAAAAAGTGTACTATGATTTTCTGAGCTATGATGCTTACTATCAATTAGTATCAAAGGGGAATAGGGTCATCCATAAAGAAGCTGTTGATTTTGCACGATTAAAGCAAATACCAATCAGAGTCTGTAGTGTTGACACCAGAGGGCGTGGGACAGTGATTGGGAGCGCTAAACAAAAAGAAGCTTGTTTGAAACGACGCTTTTTCTGTGCGGGATAACAGGGTCAAAATAGGAATAGTCGACTTTAGGGGTTGGTTATGCTACAACTAAGGTAGTTTCAATGCATGTGGTAGGTCTGAGCACCAGAAAAGGATTAGAAGAAAATGAAAATCAAAAATTTTGAGTGGTTATCTTTGGGAGCTATGTCACTGATATTATTACTGAGTTTTGTAAGGACATTACTGTCAGGTACAATTGAAAAGGATGCTTTTCATCTCATTCAACTCGGCGCTGGTGTTTTGATTATAGTGATATTAATTCACTTCTCAGATCTCTTGGTAGGTAAGTTGGGAACAACTACTACTTTCTTGATACACATCTTTATCGTGTTATCTATCGGTGGTGGTAATGGATTTTCACTGTATTCTCGCTTTATCTATTTCGATTCGGTTTTACATCTCTTTAGTGGCTATGTCATCGCCGATATTGGGTATAAATTGACGGACAAAACGTGGCCGGTGTTGAGCCGAGTCGCATTTGCAGTTTGTTTTGCAACGACTTTAGGTGTTTTTTGGGAAATCTATGAATTTACTGGTGACCATTTGTTTGATTTAAACATGCAACGATATCAAGGTTTGGTAGGTCAAGCAGCATTATTTGATACCATGAAGGATTTCATCTGTAATCTAGCTGGAGCGGGGATTGCAGCAGTTGTTCTCTTCGTCACACAAAGCAATCATGTTAAGCATCTAAACCCTCAACATCATCAACCTGTACCCGCTAAGATAGAAAAAAAGGGTAAAGCTCAAGATAGGTAACTGGTAAGATAGGTAACTGGTAACAAAAAAACTTTTGCCAATATTGGCAAAAGTTTTTTTGTTCTGTTGATTAAAAATAGGTCAATAGTTCGATGACTTCTTCTTTTTTAGTATACCAACTGGTGACTAGACGAATGACCGTGTGTTGATCGTCATATGGTTCCCAGATGGTGTAACTCACATGTTCTTTCAGTGTTTCTAAGAAATCATTGTCAACAATGATAAACTGTTGGTTGGTAGGCGAATCGATAAAGAATTGGTAATTTTTGGCTTGTAGACCATTCTTCAGAAGTTGTGCCATTTCAATAGTGTGTTGGCTGATAGATAAGTATAAGCTGTCAGTAAACAAAGTATCGAACTGGATTCCTAATAGACGGCCTTTTGCTAATAAGGCACCATGTTGTTTGATGATTGTTTCAAAATGGGGAGGAACGGTTTGTTTACTTGGAAAAACAACAGCTTCTCCACAAAGTGCCCCAACCTTTGTTCCACCAACATAAAAGACATCAACAAGATTTGCTATATCTGTTAAAGAGAGGTCAGATTCTGGACAAGCCAATGCATACCCTAAGCGTGCACCATCCATGAATAATGGAATGTCGTAGGATTTGCAAATTGTCGATAATTCAGTCAACTCTTCTTTTGTATAAAGGGTCCCATATTCGGTAGGATGAGAGATATAGACCATTCCAGGTCGTGTCATGTGGCTTCTATTGTCATCTTGATAGAAGCGTTTCAAGTAATCAGCAACATCAGCTGGTTTTAATTTACCATCTTGGCCAAGCAATGTTAGAACTTTATGACCACTGTATTCGATGGCTCCTGCCTCATGAGTTGCTATATGTCCACTATCGGCGCTAATGACAGCTTGATAGATTTTCAATAGTGAGGCGATGATGATTTGGTTTGTTTGAGTTCCACCAGTGATAAAGTGAACCTCTCCATCTGGAACACCACAAGCGGATAAAATTTTGACCTCAGCTGAATCGCAGTAGTGGTCTGTCCCATAACCAGGAAGATTTTCGGTATTTGTTTTGACGATGGCATCTAAAACATTCGGATGTGCACCTTGTAGATAGTCATTTCCAAAATATAGCAAATGATAGTCAACTCCTTATTGAGTGTCTAAAAGTTATTGAGTGCCTAAAAGTTATAACGAAATAAGTTACACTCATAATAGCATAGTCTGGTAGATTAGCTACCACAAATATTGATTATAGCGGTTTCAATTACTATAAAATAGTGTCAATGAATTTGGCTAGCAGTTGGAAGGGTTTTTATACAAAAGGGCTGAGTTTTCTTCTCGATAAACTGAGTCTTATTAGTGTTTAGGGGATAAGAATAGTCAATAGGCTAAGTCCTGGTTCATCGTGAGCAAAAGTGTATCGTTATTAGTTCAATGTAAGTGATGGTATAATTAAGATGTGTTAAAAAATCTAAAAAAGGATGGAACTATATGACAAAAAGTAATGCAAGTGAGTTTGAAAAACTAAATGTAGACTATTCAAACGATGCTATTAGCCTCGCAGAATTCTTAAAGCAGTTGCCAGATGATCACCAAAGATTCTTTATGTTCGGCGTTCCTACTTATAATAATCTAGGCGACTTAGCCATAGCACATGCTGAAAAGCGTTTTTTTGAAAAGTACCTTCCAGAATTTCAATATATCGAAATAACGGAACCGCAAACAGATAAGGCCATTGAAGAATTACTGCCACTGTTACGTGATGATGATATTATCGGTTATAGTGGTGGAGGTAATATTGGAAGTGTCTACTTAAACCATGAACGTGCGAGAAGGAAAGTATTTAGCACCTTTGTTCATAATAAGACAATTTCTTTCCCTCAATCCGTCAACTTCTTGGATACCCCAGAAGGGCAAAAAGAATTGAAATTGAGTCAAGAGGCCTACAACAAGAACCCTAATTTGACGATTGTTGCCAGAGAGTCTAAATCCTTGGCGAAATTCCAACAATACTTTAAAGCAAAAGTATTATTTACAACAGATATCGTTTTATCGCTCAATCCAGAATTACCAGATGTTGATCGAGAAGGTGTCTTGTTTATTCTGCGCGAAGATTCTGAAAAGATTACAGATGATCAGTTGATTGATGAACTCTCTAAACGGATTGAAAAAGCGGGTACTGATGTAGATCAAACAGACACGACCATGCCAGAATATGCGGACGATGGTGAAGAAGAAACTGGGAAGAGAACGGTTAACCTAGTGGAAAGACGCGATTTGATCCATGACAAATTAAAAGAAATTAAGAGTAGTGAAGTGGTTGTGACTGACCGCTTACACGGAATGATTTTTGCCGTTATTACTAAGACACCAGTATTGGTATTTGATAATAGCTACGGCAAGGCTAGTTTCTCTTACTATAATTGGTTGAGAGAATTGAATTACGTTGATCACACAAAAGAAACAGATCCCAACAAAATATTAGCAATTTTAAAGAGATTGAGTGAAGTTAAAGAAAAAGATGACTATGACCTCACACATACATTCGATGATTTAGTTGACTTGATTAAAAACAAGGATGTTCAATGAGCGTTTAGCTTCGAGCCATAAGAGAATTAAAAAGCAGCGGTGACATTTTGTTGTCACTGCTGCTTTTTTTACCCAAATTTGCTGTTAATAAATAGTAGGACTAACTAGATCATTGAGCGATTAATTAATAGTGATAAAGTCGATAATGAACTAATAAAATGTAAAATTAATTACAAAAAATAGTAAAGTGTAAATTAACTTACATTTTACAATATCTACACAAGAAATCTATATTTGTTTGCTAAGCTTTAGACAGTTTCAAATTATAACACTGAATAACAGAAAAGAGGATGTCTATTATGGGAAGGCAGCAACAAAAAAACGATGCGCAGAAACTGATGATCTTTGTTTTGTCGATGTCACTATATGGGATTGCAACCATGTTTACTGAACTTATTCCTTCTATTCAAGTTGGGATTGTCGAGTTTTCTATTGAGTATTTTTTCTTTATTCCTTTGACGTTAGCCATGTTGCTTGATCCATTATCTGTGGCACTTGGGGCTGCTACTGGGGAATTAGTTTTCAGCGAAATCATGCTGGGCCAATTTGGCGGGTTGGGGGAAGCCGAAAAGTTTATAACTGTCACGATTGGTATTTTGGTTGCAGGACGTCTTGTCACTAACCCGACGGATAAAAAGAGGGTTGGTGTTGCAGCGGCGTTAGGTGTCTTTGTACAACTTGGTCTTGGTTTTATTGTAGATGTTCTAAAAGTTCAACTAGCTGTTGAGGATTTTGAAGCAGTAGCTGGGTTACCAGAGAGTGTCTATTTTACGGAAGGATTTTCGTTACTCAATGATTTCCTATTTTCAGGGATTTTGTTTTGCATTTTACCGACATTGTACCTTGTTCCCAAATTATACGGCAAAATTGAGCCTTTAATGGGCATTCGTCCTAGAGACAAGTCCTCATTTATTAACTCTGGGAATGCGATTAGTGGCAAAACTCTATTTTATATGTTTATTGCCTTTTTAGCAGCCATTGCAGCGGAGTTTTTATCCGAAACTGGTTTCGAACTGATAGATTGGGAGGCGAGTTGGGCAGAGTCGTCACCGGCAATGTTGTTATCAATTATGACAGCTGTTGTCCTTCTTATAATTGCTGTCATAGTGATCGTTAAACGGCGTTCAAAAAAAATAGCACCTTCGGAGTGATACTATGATTACTATCCGCAATTTGTCGTTTACATATCCTGGAAGCCAAAAGACAACACTGAATCAGATTAATCTGGATATTAAAAAAGGTTCGTTTGTAGCAGTGGTGGGCAACAATGGGTGTGGTAAATCTACGCTATGTAAAGCTATCAACGGGTTGATTCCACATTTCTATGAAGGAGATTATTCTGGAGAAGTTAAGGTTGATGGAACTCTTGTCACTGAGGCTGATATTAGCGAAATAGCTCAATTAGTCGGTTATGTCTATCAAGATTTTGAAAACCAAATAGTTCGTCCAACGGTCTTAGATGATGCCTCCTTTGCCTGTTTGAATTATGGGCGAATGGATTACTTACAGAGAGGCGAGACTGCCATCAAACAAGTAGGGTTATCTCACAAGCTCAAAGATTTTATATGGGAGCTTTCTGGTGGGCAAAAGCATTTGCTGGCTTTGGCGGGTGCGTTATCTCTTAATCCTGATGTCTTGATACTCGATGAACCCATTGCTCAATTAGATCCGTTAAAGGCAAAAGAAATCTACCGTACTTTGAAATACTTAAATGAAAAGTTAGGGAAGACAATCATCGTAATCGAACATCATACTGATTTTATTGCAGAGTATTGTGAGGAAGTTATTCTCGTCAAAGAGGGACGCATAAAGTGGCACAAACGAACGAAAGAGGCCCTAAACCTAGTGGAAGATCTTATTGCTGAGCATGTTTATCCGCCAAGTGTCACTATCGTAGCACAGCGACTTGAAAAGCAAATTGGCAAAAAAACGACAGACCAGTTTCCTATTTCGTATGATGAAGCCCGTGGCTATATCGAGATGCTCATCACCCAAGGTTTAATTGGTAATCATTCAGGTGTTTCTGGAAATAATACAAAAAATGAAATAGTAGAAGAAACAGAAAAAGGAAAAAATATAACAAAAATAAGAAAATCAGTAACTATAAAAGAAGAAATAAAAAAAGGCAAAGAAATTAGAGGCAAAGCAAATATAGAAAAGCCGCTTATTCGTTTAGATCATATATCCTTCTCATATGCAAAAAAAGCAAAAAAGCGAGAAGAAAAGTTATTATTCAATGATTTGTCTTGCGATATTTACCATGGAGAACGTATTGCATTAGTTGGCTCTAACGGAGCTGGAAAAACGTCACTCTTGAAAATAATGATGGGCTTGACAAAGCCACTTCATGGTCTGGTCTATCTAGAGGGAAAGGATGTCTCGGCAGTACCCTTTTCTGAAGTGACAGAAAAGATTACTTATATTTATCAAAACCCTGAGGAAATGTTTATTAGAGATTCAATCCGTTCAGATATCGAGTATGCGATGAAAGAGAGAAATCATCAGGATTATCAAGAAAGAGCTACCGCTTTGATCAATCAATTTTCTCTATCGGAAATCGAATCTTCTGATGGTAGGTTATTATCGGGAGGACAGATGAGGAGGGCTTCTCTAGCAATTGGCATGGCATTGGAACCAGAGCTAGTGTTATTAGATGAACCAACAGCAAGTTTAGATATTGCGACGAGACACCAAATTTTAAAGACATTAAATGATCTGGCAAGTGGCGATAAGACAGTTGTGATTGCGACTCATGATCTACAGTTGATGAGTGAGTGGGCAGAACGAATAATTGTATTGCATGATGGCAAAATGATTGCCGATGGTTCCAAAAACCAGATTTTTAATGACAATATGGTAGCTGATTTGGTTGGAATAAAAGCTCCAGATATTTTTAAATTGGGTAAAATCATTCATCCAAATCTTAACAGTTATACGATTGATCAATTTGTAGGATCCATAAAAGGGGGCACTATCATATGAGTCGTTTAGGAGAATCAATTGGCTCTAAACTTAATATAGATTTCTTAAGAGATCAGGTGATCCAAAATGCATACGGCAATCAAAATACTCCTATTGCTACATTAGATCCTCGAACTTTGTTGATCTGGTACCTTTTTTTCGGGCTTTTTCCATGGTTTGTGAACAACGTTGTTATTCTATTTGCTTGGTTTTTATTGGTAAGCTTGACGACTTATCTTGCGAGGATAGCTCCTTTGGTATTAGTGGTATTCTTTGTGGGTGTATTTTCTCAAACGGGTTACTTATTGATTGTTGCTCTTTTTTTTGGTGGCAATGGGACACTCATTCCTGCGTTATTAGTTTTAACACTAAAGGTTTCAATAGTATCATTGGCATCAGTGACTGTTTTTTCTGGACTGGACCCTGATCAATTAGCCAGTGGTTTACTCTATTTTAAGTTCCCAGATCAACTCACGTTCTCGATTGCTTTCGCTTACAGAATCTTGCCAATCATGCTTGAAGAATACCAACACATTCTTTTGTCATACAAACTAAGAGGTGTAAGCCCGGTCGGCGGTGGACTGATTAATAATATAAAAATAATGGTGAATCAAGTTACTGTGATCATGATTTCATTTTACCCTTTAATTTTGAACACTGCCAAGCGATCACGGACATTAATTGAGTCTTTGGAACTTAAAGGCTACCGTCGATCAATGAAAAATCCCAAAGTTCGACAAATAAAACTGGCACACTTAGAATTCAAAACTAATGATCTGATATTTAGCCTTGCCTCATTTTTCTTTGTAATGGCCACTGCAATCACTAGTTTGTATATTACTCTATAACTATTGCCAGCATAGCTATGGTCTGAATGCCTTTAGTATACTTAAAATGTAACGACAAGCTGTGAAAATGTTACAGTAAGTCTTTAAAAACAATCTGCTTAAGCAATAAATTAAAGCACCAACCTAAAACGAGAGAATAAAATAGCACATAAAACGATTAACTATAAAGGAGCTTTAACATGATTATTGATTTTCATACACATGGCAAACTTGCTAAAACACTAACATTTAAAAAAGAATATACAAAGTGGTTGTTCGATACTGCGATTGAGTCAGGCTTAGAAGCCTTATGTTTGACCGAGCACTTCAACACCACGCAATTTGAGGATTTATATGAATTTGTTGCAACAGAATTAACACCTCATGGAGATTGCTTTATCTATAAGAATCAACTAAAAGTTTTTCCTGGTATAGAAATTGATATCAACGAAGGTGGGCATAACTTAGTGATTGGCCAATTAAAGGACATTCTGGCCATCCACAATGATTTAAAGCCTTTTATGAAAAAAGGACATTTCATTCCTTTAGAAGGTCTTGGTCAGTTAGTTAAACAGCATCCGGTTATATTTGGCGCTGCTCATTCATACCGTGAAGGTGGAAATATCCCCTCTTTAGCACCAGAGCTTCTTGCGAACTATGATTTTATTGATTTGAATGGTAAGGATTTTGCTGCTAAGGGAGAGTTATGTGAATTTGAGGTTAATTCATTTGCTAAGTCTCTTGAAAAGCCTGTTGTAGCAGGTAGTGATACGCACCAAGGCTATCAATATATGACGGTATACAACAATTTCAGATATGATGTCGATACAGTTGAAGATTTGAAAAAAGCAGTTTTAAGTGAAAACTATACCGTTCATACTGCAAGTGATGCAGTATTTAGAGTCGAGACGGCAAGTACGTTGAAAAAGGCAATGAAACAAATCGATGCATTAGGAGGCAATTATGTTTCAATTTTGCCTCATTAACTGAACGACAACTAAACGAGCAAAACAAAAAAGAAGCCAATTAAGCTTCTTTTTTGTTTTGTATCCTTGTTATATGCTCTAAACAAATCACAATTTAAACCGTAGACAATTGTTTTCCTATCACTAGGTTAAAAAGAGTTCCTTCTTTAATTAACTAATATTTTTCAAAGTAAATGATATAAGAAATAACAACATCTTCTTTATCATAGTGTATGGCTGCACAAGGTAGACTGCTATATAAAGTTAATGATTTCATAGAGGAATGTGGTCGATATAGTTCTGTTTTAAATGATATAAACGATCAAGATATTCAATAGCTTGATCTCCAGCACTCTTAGCAACAAGGACAGTCAAGGTATCAATAATAGCGACTGGAGCAGTCATAGAGTGATATTCTGTTTCCTCGCCACGATACACATATAGGTTGATATCTGCTCTGTTAGAAGAGCTATCATACAGTTGGCTAGTAAAAAGAACTGTTGGGCAACTAATGTTTCTAGTATGTTCTAGTAAGACTTTTGCTTCTTGTGAGGCTTTTTGAAAGCTAAAAAGAATGAGTAAATCCTTATCTGTAACTTGTGTTAACTGTTCAAAGATTTCAGATCCACCGCTTGCTAAAAGGTTGGTGGTTAGTCCAATCCGATTAAGCCGAAAGGCAAAAAGCTCAGCAAGAGAATGCGCCGCACCTTTGGCATGGAAATAGATGGTTTTTGCAGTCAGTATATGGTTTATTGCTTCATGCATCGCTTGTTGATCAATCATTTCTAGCGTTTTTTCAATTTGAAAGGCATGGTAAAGAAGTGATCTTGAAAAATCTGATTGTTCGCTATTTTTCATTGCCTTACTAATTTTTTCAGCTGGGGAAGCAACGGTTTTTGTCGTCACAATGGATGTTTTCAAATCCTTAAAAGAATCATAGCCAGCAATTCTTACAAGTCTAGATATCGTTGCAACTGATGTCCCACTAGCCTTGGCTAAATCGTTGATAGTCATAAAAGGAATAGTGTCAATATGTTTATAAATATAGTTAATAACGTATTTTTGCCGCTTAGTATAGGTAATGTGATCGGTTAAGAACAAATTATTTGTCATAGGTGCCCCTTTAAAACCAGTTTATTCTTCTTCTAAAGATATTTTATTCAGTGATTCTGGCAGTTTGTTGTCAGCAATATCATCCAATAGGGCGTTAAGTGGCTCGAAGAAATCCGCATTTTTGTCAGGAACTACAGTCCCACTTTTCACCACGCAATAGATATCTGTTAAATGCTTTAGGTTATTCAACGGGTTAGTTGATAGAATTAACAAATCAGCCATTTTAGAGGGTTCGATGGTCCCAATTTTATCCTTTAAACCAATAATTTCAGCATTACCAGCAGTAGCGCGAGTGATAACGTCAATCGGTTTGAGATTTGCAATCTGGCTAGCATAATCGAGTTCACGCCAGAAATCATAATGGGTTACAAAGGTCATTGAGGCATCATTGCCCACTCCAATTTTGATATCATTTTCCAGTGCTTGTTTGTAACCGGTAATCATATTGTGATAAACGATTTCAGCATTTTTGACTGTTATCGGGTCGAGTTTCAAGTCATTAGGATCAAGTAGGGTGAATGGAGCGGCAGGTGCAAAAGTTGGGATGAGTGCAGAGTATCCACGGTAGCTCTTCGGATTATTTTTGAAGAGTTGAATAATTTCTTCATCCATTGCTGCCCCATGCTCGATTGTATCGACGCCTGCTCTTAAAGCTAATCGAACGCCTTCGGTACTTTGAGCATGTGCAGCGACCATCAAATTGACTTTATGAGCTTCTTGACAGATAGCTGTCATCTCTTCTTCAGTGAATTGCAGAGCACCCGCTTCTCCGACACGCCTTGCATCTGTGACACCACCTGTGGCACAGATTTTGATCCAATCGACACCAGCTTTAACATTCTTGCGGACATTCTTACGACCGTCCCAAGGAGAGTCGCTCTCAAGAGCTAGATAAGGAGCGCCATGTCCACCAGTTATGCTCAAGAGGAAACCTGAAACTAAGAGATTTGGATAGATACCGACTTCTTTTTCAGCATCATCTCTTAATTTAACATCAAGATAATGGAATTCACCGACCGAGCGAATAGTGGTGACTCCCGTTCGCAGTTCAGTCAGCGCGTTGTGTTTCATTCGGTCGGTAAGAATCTTTTTCCCAACTTTTGTTTGAAGAAGTGCTGCAATGGTTTTAACGACTACAGCTGTCGGTTTTTTATCGGAAAGATTCCCTGAAGCAAATAAATGGGCATGAGCATTAATTAAGCCCGGAATGATGTACTTGTCAGTGACATCAATCACGTGGGTCATCTCATTCCCAGTGATAGCAATATCATCTCCTAATTCAGAAATATTCCCTGAATCATCAACCACGATATCTAACTTCACAAAATCATCCGCATGCGGTAATAAGACAAGACCACCTTTTATAATACTTTTCATAAGAATCCTCCTCACCATACCCTGCTAATAACACAGAAATGACGCTAAAACTACCAAAAGTAGAGTAATTAACCACACAAAAAACGTCATAGACTCCCCATCATTAAACGTAAACAAGAAACTGTAGACTGTATGACATTATTCTAGTCACTTATTAAAGGTATTGTATAACCGCCAATGGTATAAGTCAAAAGGCAACTGTTGTTTATTGATCGTTAATGACAGTTTCTAGGGCATTTTGGACGCTATTAGTGTATAACGTGCCAAATTTGTTTAAATGTACCATCAAATAGTAGAGACGGTAAAATTCTAATCGCTTTTGATAACCAGGAGCTAGTGGGTAAGCTTCTTGGTAAGCTTCGTAAAAATCAGAGCTGAAGCCACCAAATACTGTGGTGACACCAATATCTAATTCTCGGTCTCCATATAAAGCCGCAGGGTCTATGAGTGCGGTACTACCGTCTGACAAGAACATGTAGTTACCACCCCATAAATCTCCGTGAATCAACTCAGGCTTACTGTCATGTTTTTCTAAAGTAGCGACGATGATTTCTCGATCCTTTTTGTAAAGCGTATGATCTTGTTCTGTCCATAATCCTTTTTCCAGGATCACTTGAGCTAATTTATCAAGACGGCGATTAACAAAGAGGTCTATCCATGAATCAGTATAGCTATTGTCAAAGTTGATACTACTGCCAGAGTAAGGATAGTCAAAGCCAAATTGACCATTTGGTGAAGCAGTTTTATGGAGTTTGGCCACTAATTGACCTAATTCTCTTTGACTACCACTTCCTTTTTCTAAAAAGTTAAGTAGCAAAAAAGCATCACCATTTATCTCCCCAGTAGCGATGACACGTGGTGCCTTAATTCCAGCCTCTTTAAAGGCATTTAATCCAGCAATCTCGCTTTCATAAAATGACTTTGGGTGATTAGGTTGTACCAATAAAAAGTAACGTTGTTTGGTTGTTACCACTTGATAGGCATCATTGACGTCCCCACCTGATATCGGCTTGATATCTGTGATTTGGTCGATTGGTAACTTTTTGATCCAATTTTTGTCCATTTTACGTTCCTCCCTTATACTATAAACGTAACAGTATCGGTTAAAGAGCTCAAATAACACGCATTACCTGTCAACATTCAAGTTCATATCAGTAGTCAATTTTGTGTCAGTAGTCAATTTCATGTCAGCAGTCAAGAATGTGTTCATGTAAAACTGACGGATAGATTTTTCAATGAGCAAGTTAAGCTTGAAATAAGAGCTTCTGCCTTTAAAATGAAATAAGGGATATGATTATCCTATAAGCAATATAAAAACGATATAAGCACGATACAACACGTTATAGTCAGAATATATACATAATATAACCACTATTAAACAGGAGATGTGAATCAATTTTATGGGACTGCAAGTATATTTTGTGCGACATGGACAAACGGTTTGGAATGTGGAAAAGAGAATGCAAGGGTGGCAGAATTCACCACTGACATCTCAAGGTGTGCTAGAGGCAGATTTACTCGGAAAGGCAATGGCGCAAATGGTCCAAGATAGCGATATCGATGACATTGATAGAATTGACACTAGTCCTAGTAAACGAGCGATTCAAACTGCTGAACACTTAAACCATTTTCTCAATACAAAGTTGGAGACAGTGCCTGAGTTTCAAGAGCTCAACATGGGAGATTGGGAAGGGCAATACTTCGCAGCTATTGAGGCCAAAGATCCAAAGGAATGGCATGATTTTTGGTTTGATCAATCTCACTATCAACCGCATAACGGTGGGGAGACTTTTGACGAGCTATCAAAACGCGTTCGCACAGGTTTTGATCGTGTCGCCGAAGAGGTAAAAGACGGAACAATTGTTATCGTCTCTCATCGCATTGCGATTCGTTTTTTGATTTCTAGTTTAGTAGAAGAGAATGTTCTTGAGATTCCTGACCCCAAATCAACAAGCTTATCCCATATAAGACGAGATGAACGTGGCGTTTATGCTGTTGATTTTCTGAACCGAATCGTCTATTGAGGTCTGGTTAGTTTCTATAGTTAAATGACGAACGATTGAAAAGGTATCAAAAGTAAAAGTTAGGGTTTTAATTGTCAATAAACTCCTATATACTAGTGTAACACCTGTTTAACTACTTAAAAACGAATAAAACCATAAATGGAATCATTAATACGATTATGAATACAATCATGAATACAATCATGAATAGGCAATGACTAATATCATGAATGAAAGCAGAAAAACTGACTCATGAGAAATGGGTCAAATTCTAGTAGTTAGGATGGAAAAAATGGATCTATTAGGAAATGATTTGTTACAATATGCTTCTCATAAAGGTGAGGCTAAGGCTGTTGAGCCGCTTTATAAAACAGCTATTCTAGGTTTTTTAGCGGGGGTTTATATTTCTTTAGGCTATTTACTCTATTTCAAAGTGATGAGTTCCATAACAACCGATCTGAATGCCTTGATTGGTGCACTTTTTTTCCCAATTGGATTGTTATTGATCGTAGTTGCAGGTGGAGAGTTATTTACCGGCAATATTCTGGAACTTTCGCTTGGTTTCTATTTAAAAGTCATTAGCTTCAAGGATATGGTAAAGAATTGGTTGGTGGTCTTGATTTTCAATGCTATAGGCGCAATGTTGACAGCTTTTTGCGCAGGGTCGGTCATGCATTTTGTTACTAATCAGAATCGTGATGTGCTGGAACATATGGTTCTATCTAAGATTGATGCGAGTCCATTAGAGATGATTGTTTCAGGGATATTCTGTAATGTCTTAGTTACTTTAGCCATCTGGCTTGCTGATAGTAGTCAATCACATATTTCAAAGATGGTTCTGATTTGGCCACCAGTAGCTGCTTTTGTCTTCTTAGGTTTCCAACATAGTGTTGCGAATGTCTTTCTGTTGACGATGGGGATGAATAGTGGGCTTAACTCACTGTGGGAAATGCTCTTCAATCTCTTTTTTGTCGTTGTCGGGAATTTAGTAGGGGGAGCACTGGTTGTTGGTGGTATGTATGCCATGGCTTATAAGGCAGATAGTGTCCATGTTACAACTACTGACGATGTCGCTGAGGTCATCAACCAGTAATAATTTTTTAAAAGCTGTGGTTATTAACCAGTATTAGTCTTTTTTTTAGCTGAAGGTACTAACCAGTAATAGTTTTTTTAACAGCTGAGGTCATCAATCTGTAACAATCTTTTAGAATAAGACAAACATACAATGAATGTGAATTTGCAATTGAGAGTGTTGGATCATCTTTTTCAAGATGGTCCTTTTTATTTTGATTAGTAGATTTGTAAAAAGAGATTGTATATAGCGAAGTAACCCATTTCAATAAATCGCTATCAAAAATTTTGTAAGCTTATTAAAAAATCTTTCTTAAATGCTTCAATTTGTGAAAAAAACTGGATTTTTTGAGCCTCAAGGGTAGACTAATAAGATATTAGGAGTATAATGCGGTTGTCTATGTCTATAAAGATATACAATAATATTACAGGAGTGATTGATTTTGACCGACACAATTGACGGCTGGGTTGCTGGCTTAAAGGTGCTAGAAGAGTGGGGTATCCGCAATGCTTATGGATTACCAGCTGGCTCTCTTAACTCGTTGATGGACGCATTTGAGAAAGAACAAGGGAATATTAACTTTGTTCAAGTTAGGCATGAAGAAGTTGGAGCACTTGCTGCTGCAATGAGTGCCAAATTTACTGGAAAAATAGGTGTTTGTATCGGTTCCGCCGGTCCAGGAGCAACTCACTTGTTCAATGGACTATATGATGCCAAATATGATAACGTTCCATTGTTAGCCATCGTAGGACAACGACCATTAAAACAACTCAATCTCGATATGTTCCAAGAATTTAACCAAAATCCTTACTTTGTAGATGTGTCCGTCTACAACAGAAGAGTGGCATATCCTGAACAATTGCCAAAAGTCTTAGATGAAGCTATTCGTACAGCCTATGCTAAAAAAGGTGTTGCAGTAGTTGAAGTACCAGTTGACTTTGGTTGGGCTAAGATTGATAAGAAAGATACTTATTCTGCTGCTAATGCCTATAGAGAACGTCCACTATTAGACCCAGATGAAAAAGACATCAAAGCTGCTGTTTCTATTTTAGAAGAAGCAGAAAAGCCAGTTATTTATGCTGGTGTTGGGACCCGTGGTTGTGGCGAGGCCGTTGTTGAACTTTCTAAGAAAATCAAGGCGCCAATCGTTATTACTGGGATTAACTTTGATAACTTCGATTACGATACAGACGCTTTGTTAGGGTCTGCTTACCGTGTAGGTTGGAAACCAGCAAATGAAGTCTTAGAAGAAGCAGATACTATCCTATTCATTGGAAGTAACTTCCCATTCTCTGAAGCAGAAAATATGTTTGGCAATATCAAGAAGTTTGTTCAAATTGATATTGATCCTTTCAAACTTGGTAAAAGACATCATGCTGATGTTTCAATCCTTGGAGACGCTTCATTAGCCATTGATAAAATTTTGAGTGAAGTTTCTGTTAAGACTGATAATGGATGGTATGAAGCTAATATCGCTAATAACAAAAACTGGAAGGAATACATGCAAGCCTTAGAAGAACGTAATGAGGGCGAATTGCAATTGTTCCAAGTGTACAATGCCATCAATAAAGTGGCAGCTGAGGATGCTATTTATTCTATTGATGTGGGTAATACAACCCAAACATCCATCAGACACTTACACATGAATCCTAAAAATATGTGGCGGACGTCGCAATTATTTGCCACGATGGGTAACGGTCTTCCAGGAGCTATTGCCGCTAAAGCAGAACTTCCAGAGAGACAAGTTTGGAGTCTATCAGGTGATGGTGGCTTTACGATGGTCTTCCAAGACATCGTGACAGCTGTGAAATACAAATTACCTTCTATCAACGTCGTTTTCACCAATGAACGTTTTGCTTTCATTCGTGACGAACAAGAAGATACTAACGATCATTTCTATGGGGTTGATATTGCTGATATCGACTTCGCCAAGATTGCTGAAGCTCAAGGGGCTAAAGGCTATACGGTTAGAAAAATTGATGAGTTAGATAAAGTCTTTGCACAAGCTATTGAGGATGAAAAAAATGGTCATGTGGTTGTCATTGATGCTAAGATTTCACTTGATAGACCAATTCCAGTTGAACATTTACAACTAGACGACCGTAAATTTACTTCAGAACAAATCAAAGCTTTTAAAGAAAGGTATTATGGCGAAAACTTGTTGCCATTGCACCATTTCTTGAAAGAACAAAAATTATAAGAATAATTCACAAGAACAATTTGTGAGTACCATCAGGACAAGTTGTAAGAACTGTTAATTACAATGAATATTACAACGAATAAATAGGAGAAAGATTACTCGAAATCTCACTGATTTTAGGGTAATCTTTTTTTATGGGACATTTCATAAATATGAAGATCAGTTCCTATCGGATATGAACTGTGAGTTCATAAAATCTAGTGCTTATAATAGGAAAAGGAGATAAATGACGAGAGTTAGAGCTAATTTACTAGATATGGAGCTAAATAATAAAACAGTCCAACAAGCTATTCTGAATAATAAAACTAAAGTATTGGAGATGACTTAATGGTCAAAAAAGATAACAAAAAGAAAACTAGAGAACAGATGAAAGATGGTAAGAAAATAAGGTCTCAAAAAGAACGGATGTTAGCTCAAGAACTTTATCTGGCATCGGATCCTGAATTAAGACGCGATGCGTTAAACGGGAGGCGATTACTCCGATTGATCAATCAAACCGATGAGACTCAATTGGATGATAGAAAACAACTCGTGAAGGAATTGTTAGGAGCTAGTGGTGAAAATATTTATATTGAACCACCGTTCTTCTGTGATTATGGAAAAAATATTGCTATCGGTGAAAACTTCTATGCCAATACAGATTGTATTTTCTTAGATGTCGCTCGTATTTCTATTGGTCATAATGTCATGTTTGGACCACGGGTGTGCTTGTATACTCCTGGTCATCCTATCGATGCGGTGGTGCGTACAAGTGGACCAGAATTTGGCAAAGAGATCAGCATCGGCGATAATGTCTGGTTAGGGGGCAATGTTATTGTTAATCCGGGAGTCACAATTGGGGATAATACAATCGTTGGATCTGGTTCGGTCGTAACGAAAGATCTTCCCAGTCATGTGATTGCTGCTGGGAATCCTTGTCGGGTCATTCGAGAGATTACAGATGAAGATCAGCGTTACTGGGAAGAGCAACAAGCTATTTTCCAACAAGATTGTCAAATTTGACTTGCATTAGGACCTGCCCTTTATTATGATAGTAAAAATAATGAAAAGGGGAGACTAGGGTGCAACGAGATCAAATTAAGATTTTACCTAAAGTAGAGTTACATTGTCATTTGGATGGCTCGATCCGATTAGAAACACTCAAACGATTAGCAGAAAAAGATGGTGTGCCCGTGGCATCTGTCGAGGCTGTTCATGCCCCTAAAAAATGCTTATCGCTACAAGACTATCTCGATAGTTTTGATGCGGTATTGCCATTGTTACAATTAGAAGAAAATCTACGGTTAGCTTCCTATGATCTCATTGAACAAGTTGCATTGGAGAATGTCAGTTATATCGAAATCAGATTCGCCCCATTGTTACATCAACGAAAGGGATTGACCGTAGCACAGATTATTTCAGCAGTTTGCGATGGGATAACCGCTGCTCAGGAGAAGTATGCGGTTAAAGCTAATGTGTTGGTATCAGGGATGCGACATCATTCACAGGAACGAAATAATGAGTTATTGAATGAGATCAAAGAACTGCATAATTCCAGAGTAGTAGGCTTCGATTTCGCTGGAAATGAAGAAGATCATGGTAACTTAAAACTAAAAAGCTGCATCAAAAAAGGGTTGAACTCTGGCTTAAGATTGACGCTCCATTCTGGCGAATGTGGGTGTTCGCATAATGTGTTAGAGGCGATTGAACTAGGTGCTGAGCGGATAGGGCATGGGGTTGCTATTAAGGATGATCCAGCCATAATGGCAGTATGCCGGGATAAGGGAACACTTCTTGAATTGTGTCCAACGAGTAATTTGCAGACAAATGCCATCGACAGTTGGGAAGACTATCCCTTTCGCTTATTCCTTGCTCAGCAACTCAAGTGTTGTATAAATACCGACAATCGTACCGTCTCTCAGACAAGCTTAACAGATGAATACGAAAAATTAGCAGAGCATTTTGACCTGACCTATGACGAAATGAAAGAGTTAAATCTCAATGCGATTGAAGGATCGTTTGCAGATGAAAAAACCAAAAAAGAAATCATCACTCAAATCATTAACAGCTATTCCGACCTCTAAGGGCGACAAGCTGTTTTTTTGATCTCTAAAAGTATAGACTAATTATTTTAGGTAGTTTAGAATGAAAGTAAGCGGTATCTAAAGTTAGATAGGATACCAGTTGTAAAAGGTATTGTATAAGCTATTGAAAAAGCTATCGAAAAAGCTATTGGATAGACTATCGTAAGATAAAGAAATCAATGAAAGTGTGAGGGATGAGTGATGGCAATTATATGTTTTGACTTTGGCGGTACTGCAGTTAAATGCGGTTGTTACAGTCAGCAGGTTTTAGTAGATAAGGGTGTTTTCAAAACACCTAGTAGTTGGCAAGAAATGAAGAGTAAATTGAAAAAAATTTATGATCACTATGATTGTCACCAGACTCAATATGGTGGTATTGAAGGCATAGCAATCAGTGCACCAGGGTCTGTGGATAGTAGTAAAGGTGTTATCGAGGGTATCAGTGCCATTCCCTATATTCATCATTTTCCTATTGTGACAGAATTAAAAGACTGGTTTTCTAAGCCTGTAGCCATAGAAAATGATGCTAACTGTGCTGCCCTAGCTGAAATGTCTGCTGGAAGTGCTAAGGATGCGCAAACTGCTGCTTTCTTCATTATCGGGTCTGGTATAGGCGGGGCAATTTGTATTAATCGGAAATTGGTCAAAGGATCCCATTTATTTGGTGGAGAGTTTGGCTATTTTCTCGCTAATAAGACACGTACAGTGAGTGAGACTGCGAGTCCTGTTGCTTTAGCTCGCGCTTATGCCACAGAGAAAAAAATTGAAACAGCCTTTTCTGGGAAAGACCTGTTTAGGCTTGCAGATACGGGCAATTATGATGCTCAAGTAAAAGTTGATCAGTTTTATGAAACGATATCTCGTACGATGCATACGGTGTCCCTAGTAATCGATCCTGAGGTGATTGTTATCGGTGGTGGGATATCATCTCGAAAAGAGATCTTAAAACCGCTAGAGAAAAGGCTAAACGAATTATTAAAGATCTCCAAAGCCCAGGGGTTAGATGTATCCGTCAAACTGGCAGAATTTGGACAAGATGCTAATTTGATTGGGGCAGTTGCTCATTTTAAGGAAACAATGTCGCAGTCTTGATTTAATATTTCTGTTATCCAATAGTCTAATATGGTATGTTTATGACACGGTTGTTGCGATTTTACGGTACAATAGGGTCGTTATGAGATGTGCCTAAGCTGTTGGAGGTTAAGAGAGTGAAGTATTTAAGACAATCGAAAGTACTAGCATTTATAGTGATTACCTTGTTAATAGGCGTCACCATATTTGTTTATTCCAAGATACCATTTGTTTTTCGGCCACTCGAGGCCTTGTTCTCAAGTGTATTTGTGCCACTGATCATTGCTGTGTTTCTCTATTATATTTTCTTGCCCTTTTTGAAATGATTGAAAAAAGGACGCACAAGAAAAACTTGGCTGTCTTGGTTACTTTTATCATGATTATCGTAATCGTGCTTGCCATTGTCAGTTTTTTGATTCCAAAGCTGATAGCGGCTTCCGTAGGCTTTGCCTATCAGATTCCGGTCATTATTGAGAAGATTGTGGATGCCGTCGATCAATCTGCTTTAGATAATGTGCTAGAACCTTTCTTAGACAGAGTTGATTTTGGTCAGATAAGTTCAATGATCTTCAACTTTATCACAGGCGCAACTGCTAGTGTGACGAATGTCATCTCGATCATCTCACATTCTGCTGTAACACTGTTTACGTTCCCATTATTGGTTTTTTACATGTACAAACAAGGCGATGCACTTCCTAACGTTTTAGCAAACTTCTTCCCCAAACATTATAAAAGCTTGGTGCTGGATCTCTGTCAAGATTTCAATATTTCCGCATCCGCTTATATTTCGGGGCAATTATTAGTGTGCCTTTACGTTGGAATATCGAGTATTATTTTGTTTATGATCATGGGACTCCCTAATGCCTTATTACTAGGCGTTATCTGTGGGTTGATGGACTTGATTCCTTACTTTGGTCCCTTCTTAGGAGCTGCACCTGCATTCTTTGTGGCTTTGAGTATGGATTTCAATTTAACACTTCTATTGGTAATAGTCATCACCATCATCCAGTTTGGCGAGTCATACCTAGTGTCGCCATTGGTGATGAAATCAGTGATGCATATCCATCCCATCATCGTGGTCTTCTTGTTATTAGCTGCCGGAAATTTGATGGGAATATTAGGAATGATTATTGCTTTACCAGTTTTTGCAATCATCAGGGCTATGGGCAAAACAGTTTGGCAATTCTATCGGAGCAATAAGAAATCGGTTATTGAAAGTACTAATCGAGAAATTAAGTAGTTATTTTTTAAGTCTTTAGGTGAATTACCATAAGCTAATATAAGCTAACAAATGTGCTGTTTGCTCATTTGTTGGCTTTTTCAATAATGATAGGGGATAGAAATGTTTACAAGAGAGAGTTTTGATGTTTTTTTAATTGAAGGATTAGAACCCAGAATGGCTGCCATCCGTGAGCAGATCCAGCCGACTTTTCAGGAGTTGGATGACTACTTTAAAGAGCAACTTGAAAAAGAAATAGGACATGAGTTATTCGTCCATATTGCACAGCATAGAAGGCGTACAACCTATGCGCCAGAGAATACTTGGTCTGCTTTAAGTCGTCAAAAAAGAGGGTACAAAATGGAACCGCATTTTCAATTAGGTATATGGCCTGATTATGTCTTTATGTGGCTGTCCTGTATTGATCGTCCTAAGAACGAGTTGGAAATCGCGACAACATTGTTGGATCACCTAGAAGTGTTCGAAGATCTACCAAAAGACTTTGTGCTGTCTGGAGATCATACAAAGGAAACAGTTGAGCCAATGACAAAAGAACGTATCGTGAAACTGTTGACGCGTTTTCGTGATGTCAAAAAGGGAGAATTTCAAATTGGCCGGATTATTCCAAAGGACAGTGACTATTGGGCAGAGCCAGAAAAAGCTAGAGCATATATGCTAGAAACTTATCAGTCCTTATTGCCTAGTTATGAAAAAGCCATGAGTGTAGTCTCAGGGTAATAGATTAAACTCGATTTCGAAGCTGGGATACCGGCTAAAACTAAATAAAGCTTTCAAAATAAGTAATCGAAGAAATCGCGACGACATGTCGCTATCGTTACTAATGGTTAAGAAACTGGTTAAGGAGTTCAAGTGATGCATCATATTGAAATTTATGTCTCGAATTTACAAACAACGATACATTTTTATGACCGATTATTGCTAGATGTTTTGGGATATGAGGTTTATCAAAGGTGGGACCGAGGGATTGGTTATCAAAAAGATGGCTTTTACATCGTTTTTGTCCAAGTTGATCCTAAAAAAGTGATAGTTCCGTACAACCGAACATCTGTTGGTCTTAATCACTTAGCTTTTAAAATCGATACAGTTGAACAGCTAGATGCTCTTAGAGATGTTTACTTAGCCGATGATGAAGTGACGGTATTATATGACGATTGTTATCCTTTTGCGGGTGGCAAGGATCATTATGCCCTCTATTTTGAAGATCCTGATCGTATCAAGTTAGAAGTCGTTGCGATGGATTTCATTTCTCACTCAGCAAATCCGACCTTGACGAGGTCGGCTGATGATGTGGTGAGCATTAGAGAAATTGGCCTGGAAGATCTTAGAAGTTGGTGGGAGATAGCTTATGGTCCCGAGGCTGATTTAGAATGGAAGAAGTGGGATGGTCCTTATTTCAACGACCCCGTTATTTCTTGGGAGGCTTTTCGTAATGGTTTTGGTGGCGTATCGGTAGGAAATCCTAATCGGCGTCTTATTCTGGTAAATGATGAGATAGTAGGACTAGTCACTGCCCACTGGGAAGATGATAACCTGAGACAGTGGATGGAGTTCGGCATTGCTATCTATCGGTCAGATTTGTGGCAAAAAGGATATGGCCGTCAAGCTTTAGAATTATGGATTCCTGATTTATTCGAGCGTTACCCCTACATTAGACGAGTGGGTTATACAACCTGGTCAGGTAATAAAAGAATGTTGGCTTTAGGGGAAAAGTTAGGTATGACTCTAGAGGCAAAAGTGAGACAAGTGCGTTTTTACGAGGGTAAGTACTATGACTCAATCAAGTATGGAATATTGCGGGAAGAATACGAGAAACAAAAAAAGTAAATTCTGAAATAAATTCTGAAGTAATTTCTGAATGGTAATCAGAATGGAAGTCAGAGTGGTAAATGGTGTGAATGGTATAAAGAAGCTCCTAAAGAGTCTTTGAAGACATCTTTAGGAGCTTCTTTATAATCAATCAATTTAATCCTTCATGATAAAATCTATCAAGAGTTATCAAGAGTTATCAGGAGTTATCAAGAGCTATGAGAAGCTATCATTTTTAAAAAAGACCTAGAGATTCAATTCATAGGCATAGCGTAAGCCAGTGTCACCTTCAGCGACGCGAACGATTCCTCTATATTCAAAGCCGAATTTTAAGGATAAGCCTTGCATTCTTTTGTTGATTTTGTGGGTATCAATTCTGATGTTTTTGATGCCTTGTAAGAGTGTGTAGGTAATGATATTTGAAAATAAATAGTTCGTTAAATGCTTACCTCTAAATTGACTTGAAATCGCGATACGATGGATCGTGTAGTACGGGTCGGTGTTATTGTGCCATTGACCGTCGATTTCTGCGTAATGGGGATCAGCCCCAGTCAGCGATACGGTTGATGCAATCGAATGATCATAGATCAACACGAAACAGTGTTTATGGTTGATGTCGTTGGTTAGAATTTCTTCGTTTGGTCGCCCATCTTGCCACTGCGGGCTTCCGTCTTTTTTCAATAGTTCCTTAGCTTCATTGATGATCGCCATAATCGTTGGTAAGTCTGATAAAGTTGCTTGACGCATATAAATAGCTGCCATGAACGTTTCCCCTTTATAGATGATGAGTTGTCATTCTTTCATTAGTTGGTTATTGGGTTGTTTGATTCATTTTATACCTAAATAAGGACTTCTGACAATTATTTTACTTAATATCTTTCAGGACTATCAATAGTGTGTTAATCTTTTAAAGTGTCTAGTTGGTTTCAACTTTTTCAAGTTTGTTTTCAGTGTTCATATCAGTGCTCAATTCAATGTTTGTTTAAGTGTTATTGAAGTATTATTTCAGTTTCGCGTTTGTGTGCTATATAAGTCACTTAGAACAGAAGTGATATAGGTCACTGAAGGCAGAAGATGAAGCATTAATTATTATAGTAGAATTTAGGACGGTATAATGAGACAATTATTGGTAAGTGATTATGACGATACTTTTTATCGTACAGATGAGGAGCTTGAAGTCAATAAGATGTGGGTCGATCGATTTGTTGGCGAGGGGAATCTATTTACTTTCGCCACGGGTCGGTCTTATGAAAGTTTCAAAGTATGGGTGGAGCAATGTGACTTGTTCTATAATTATTTGATTTTGTGTAATGGTGCCATTATTTTGGATCATGAAGCTAAATTACTATGGCATCAACCACTATCTGACCAGTTGATGGCTGAGGTCGATCTGACGATGACTAGTTTTAAAGAGGACATCATCAACAGAAAGTATTGCTCGCCATTCAAAGATTCTATGAGAGCTGAAGAACTTGAGTCTGTCGATATCGTGAAAGTGCGGTTTAAAGAAAAGAAAGCTGCAGAATGTTTTGTTGCTACTTTAAATCAGTGTATCAGCTAGTTAAATTGCTATTTACTGATGATCGAAGGGGGAAAGGTTCATTCTGTAGAAATTGTTGCTAAAGGAATTAGTAAGTCTCATGCTATCACTTGGCTTGTGGATCATGTGTCTGTTGATTATCACCAGGTGTATACGGTAGGCGACTCGCAAAATGATTTAGAAATGTTAACTGATTTTAATGGGCGTAAAATGCCAAATGCTGATGCTGTCATAAAACGTGCTATTGGTCAGACGACTCCCACTGTTTCAAAGTTGATTGAATCAATCTTGAAGAAATCCTAGTTGTTCTACCATAGTCAATAAAAACATAGTCAATAAAAATCTTGCCATAGTTTAAGTAGAAAATATTTAAGCAGATAATGTTTAAATAGAAAATGAAGTTGTACGGAAGGAACACCATGTTAAGTCTTACAAATATAACGCAACAATTTGGTGACAAAATGTTGTATGAACAATTAAATTTACAAGTAAATCCGGGCGAGCATGTTGGGTTGATTGGTCATAACGGTGCTGGGAAAAGTACCTTGATCAAGATCATAACCGGAGAGATTCTGCCTGATGAGGGGTCTGTGATGATCCCCAAAAACAGTCATTTAGGGTATTTGGACCAGTATGTTGAAGTGGATGAATCAAGTTCACTGTATGACTTTTTGAAATCAGCCTACCAAGATCTGAGTGATATGGAGGCTGAAATCACGTTATTATATGCTACTTATAGTGATACAATGGACGAAAAATTATTAACTAAAGCTGGTGCCTTGCAGACTCAACTAGATCAAAGCGATTTTTACCAAATTGATACTTTAATAGAAGAGATGGCTAAGGGACTAGGACTTGATGTTTTTGGCCTTGACACACTGATGGGACAATTAAGTGGCGGTCAAAAGTCAAAGGCCATTTTAGCTAAGTTGCTGTTGGAGAAGCCTGATATTTTAGTGTTAGATGAACCGACCAACCATTTAGATGATACCCATGTCCAGTGGTTGACTGATTTCCTGAATCAATTCGTGGGGACGTTTTTGGTCGTATCTCATGATCAAGATTTTATTAATGATATTGCAACTCACATTGCTGATATCGAATTTGGTCAGTTAACAAAGTACACCGGTAATCTTGAAAAGGCATTATCGCAAAAGGAAGCGAACCGTGAAGCCTATCTGAAACAATATGCCTCGCAGCAAAAACATATTGAGAAAACCGAAGCCTATATTAGAAAATATAAAGCAGGGTCACGGTCCACAATGGCCAAGAGTCGCGAGAAACAACTGGCTAAGATCGATCGTTTGACACCGCCAAGTAAAGCACCATCACCAAACTTTCAATTTCCATACCGTGGTATTGTCAGTACGATGGCTTTGAGTACGACTGATCTATTAATTGGTTACGAGAATCCATTGTTGCCACCGCTTAATTTGACGGTAGCAAATGGTGAGAAAGTAGCCATCAGAGGGTTCAATGGTATTGGTAAGTCTACCTTATTAAAAACATTGATCGAAGAAATAAAGCCTTTAGGTGGAGAATTCCATTTTCCAGAGCACACACTAATCAATTACTTTGCACAGGATCTCCACTGGGAGTACCCTCTACAAACACCGTTACAGTACTTAAGCGATTGTTATCCAACTGCGACGATTAAAGAACTCAGAAGGCAATTGTCAAGGGCAGGATTAATCAATGACTTAGCACAAGAACCTCTTCACACCCTGAGTGGTGGTGAGCAAACAAAAGTAAAATTAGCTCAAATGACGATGAAAAAAGGAAACCTACTGATACTTGATGAACCGACGAATCATATTGATCAAGGTACAAAGGATGCCTTAGCAGAAACGTTAGATCGATTTGAAGGAACCGTCATTGTTGTCTCTCATGAGCAAAGTTTTTATGATCCCTTTATTGATCGCATTATTGATATTGCGACATAATTGATTGTTATATATTATCGCTATTGTGAATGCAGTTGTGATTGCTATTTTGATAACTATTTTGATTACCATAAAAGATAGGTACCATTCTCTAAGAAAGACATGTTCTGTTCTCTACAAAAGACGGGTAAGTTTAGAAAGCTTACCGCGTCTTTTTTAGTGGTGCGCCCAGCATGGGCGATAACTTGGTGGTGAAAGTCCACTACAGGCTTGGCAGTAGGAACTGTTAGCTGAAGGCAAGGGTGTCCACCGTGAGGTGGAATCTGAAGGAAGCTGAAAGCAAATACTCGCACTGACGAACAGAAATCTCATATGGAGGCTGGATTGGGACGGACGAGCTTGCAACACAAAGCAAAGTCCAATACTGCACGAATCCCATTTAGTAAATGAGGCAGTGACATGAGTGGAAGGTTATCGCACCTTACCTGGGGAGGTCTGTCTAGCGATAAAAACTATCGTAGTAACAACGAATAGACAGAAGTCAGCAGA
>NZ_ATXL01000026.1 GCF_000421665.1 Bavariicoccus seileri WCC 4188
TTTGACAGTTTGCTTATAAACTTTCCAAAGTATCTTCTAATATGCCTTGAACTATTTTGAAACCTTTGTGTGAACGATTTAGAAACTTTTGGTTATAGTCATCAAAAATGGAAACCATAAATCTTTCCAAAGCTTCTTCATTTGGAAACTGCTCTTTACGTTTAGTGTACCGCTTGATTTTTTTATTAAAGGATTCAATCAAATTAGTAGAATAAAGGCTTGGCCTAATCTGTTTGGGAAAACGACAAAAAGTCAATAAATACTCATTTTCTGCGATAGTCTTAACGGGTCTAGGATAGATTTTCTGCCACTTTTCAATAAACTGTTGACGGGCTATTTCAGCTTCTTCCAGTGAATCTGCACGATAAATTGTTTTGAAATCGTCGTTAATTTCTTGACGATCTGTTGCCCTAACACGTTTCGTCAAGTTACGTGCCACATGAATACAACATTGTTGATGAACCGCGCTCGGAAAGTAATGTGATACTTTATCGACTAATCCCTTGAAGCCATCAGCTACAACAATCAAGGTGTTTTCGACCCCTCTTTGGCCGATGTCTGACAGAATGTCACCCCATACGATGGCAGATTCGTGGGGTGAGATGGAGTAGCTTAAAACTTCTTTTGTGCCATCTGTCCGCACGCCGATGGCGATATGAACGGCTTCCTTAGCAACGGTATCTCTTCTAACTGGAATAACAGTGGCATCCAGATAGATGGCAGCATAATGGGCATTCAGTGGTCTGTTATTGAAGGAACTGACTGTCTCGGCAAATTGTTGTGTCATGTTAGAGATGGTTTGAGGCGTGTAATGATGGCCGTACATTTTTTGAATTAAATCGGCTATCTCACTCATCGTAATGCCCTTGCGAAACAAATGGATAACGACCTCTTCGAGCGTGTTTGTCGACCGTTTGTAAGGTTCAATTGTTTGTTGTTTGAATTCGCCATTGCGATCCCTGGGAATCGAGATAGTGATCGGACCGTATTCAGTTTTAACCTGTCTCTCATAACAACCATTTCTCGAATTCCCTGAATTAAAACCAGACCGGCTATACTTCTCATAATTTAAAAAGCCACTCAGTTCAGTCGCTAATAAGTCATTGATTGCCTGTTCGAGGTGTGATCGAAACAATTCAGTCACATCTCCTTTAGTTACTAGTACTTGCATTAATTCTGTAGTAAAATCAGTCATGGGGGAGTCCTCTTTTCTGTGGGTTTTGTCTACAAACTCTATTCTACAGAAGGGACGCCCTTTTTTCTATTTACACAAAATATTTTACACACTCCCTTCCTCATCTTCATTCAATGTCTTTACAACTTTTTTAGTATAATCTGCAATAATATTAGTTAAATACATTCGTCTATCAAGATAATCATAGTTAGCTTCAAACATTTTAAAGAGAGCTAGTTTTAATACTTTGAATTCCAGATCCCTATTTTCATAGACAATGATATCCACAATAGGACGAAATGGTTCCATCAGATCACTAGCCAAGTTAAAGTCATTAAACTGGTTAGAATGTTTTAAGCCAAACTGAGTCATACAGCCATTCTTTACTATTTCTCTAGCAAACAAACTTAAAAGCAAGCTATAACCATAGTCTAATCCAGCATTTATAACATTATCTTGTTCACGATTGAAATCATTTCCAAATAAAGTGTTAAAGTAAAGTCGGGCTGCGTGTCCTTCTCTATTACTCGGATCGAACAATTGCAGCTCAGATTCCAACCGTTGTAACGAGACCGACTGCTGTTGAAACCCGATTTGACTTAGACGAACACTTTGATTAATAATTTTTTGGGAGATGATATCGGTCCAAACCATTGCCTTTTGTTCTTGTTGCCACCGCACTTGTTTCGCTAACTGCAAGCTACTATCATGTCTCCCATAAAAAGGTAACAGTTTCCCAATTGGAAGTCGTTTATCATCACAAAATATAACCAATATATTTTCATCTATTAATCGTTTAATCAGCATTGTTGTCAACGTAATATCCGTGGTTTCCAACAATAACATGTCGATTTCGGACAAATGAATCAATTCCTGATGATCTATACTCTTAAATACTAAATGGTGATTTTTATAGGAAAGTTTTGAGTGTGTATTGACAACAATTGTTCGCCATCCCATTTAACCATCTACTTTCGTGCGCGTTTCGTACAATCCAGTAATAGACTGATCAATAATTGAAGATTTTAACAACTCATTTAAACTTGTATACCTTTTTCGAGGAATATTAGTTCCAAAAAACTTGAAGTCTGCTGGTGCTCCCGCTGCATTCAACTGTAGTAAATTGATGAACGCTTGAGAAACTTCGGCTAAATCTGAATTTTTATTTTTATAATATAGCTTTTCAACTTTTTCAACGTTCGCTGTGGCTAAAGTATAATCATCTGCGAATCGTTTAATTATTTCGAAAAGCTCCTCAAAGTTATCTTTATGACCAGTCACGTACTTTTTACTATCTCCAGTTTTGTCATCTGAATAATGTTTGGCATGATAAAGCAATGTTACCAAACGAGATGGTAATACCATTTGATTGCCTTTTTGCGATTCCTTAGCACTGGCCACTAGTCTCCTACGTCCATCTGCAAACTCGAATAATGTATATTTAGGAAGTAATTTAATAACCGAAGGATTTTCATAACCCATATTTATGAGAAAAGCTTTTTCATCTCTTTCAAATTTATCTTTTTCCATAATACTGATCCCTACAACTGCCTTTGTAGGTTTCCGTTTAGCGCCTTTTTCATAGTTAATAACAACAGAGTAGGCTATAGTTGGGCTATCAAATCCTCCATATTTTTTAGGATTCAAATTGTTCTTTCGTCTGATTAATTTATCCGAGTTACCTTTTGGTTGGATAGATTCCTTAGAAAAACCTCCTTTTTGCTTTTCAGTTTTTTTGACGACATTAACTTGATGGTAACCAATAACTTTTTTAACAATTGACAAAGCGTCTGAACTCCAAAGAATTTCCCCAGTGCTTTCATCCACAACTGTGGTTTCAGCAAAGAATTTTATAATATTGGTATAGAACTGTTTCTTAGCTGTGGCTTTGTTCTCCTTAAATGAGTTGAACTTTCTATAATCACCGTAAACGAATTCTGGTGCAAGGTTTGGATAAACTTTTAATAATGCGTTTGCTACCACACCATTTAAATAAGCATCATGGGCATGATGGTGATCATTCAATTCTCTAATTTTATATATTTCAAACGTTTTTCTGAATTGACTGACAAGCGCTGACTTTAAAGTAACTACTTGAACATGCCTTATGGTACGGCCCTTTTCATCTTTTTCAGTATTAAATCTGTTATCTATCAGTCTAGCTACATGTTTAGTAATCTGTCTTGTCTCAACTAATTGTCTTTTGATAAATTTTGCCCTATCTTCGTCACTTAACCCCCCATGTGTACCTTTAGTTAAGTTCTCAAATTTTCGTTTTGACATTAACCCTGAAGACAATAATGAACGCCAATAAGGTTCCGCCCTTTTTACAATGTCAACTGATGGTACTCCGTTAGACTTTGCTCTATTAGTTGATGAGCTGACTAATACACGATTATCAATTGAGTTATCAGTTGTAAAACTTTGAGGAATAATATGATCTATGTCGTAATTATAGAGCTGAGAAATATCGAGATTTTTATTTGGCTCATACATATCTTTACCGTTTTGTAGGTAGTAAAGGAACAAACGGTCATCTTGCAAAGATTTGTTATCTGTCGGATGCTCTTTTAAAACTTGACTACCCAATTTTTGTATCGCTTCTTCAAGACGTTTGTATCGTGGCTGTGATCTTTTTTTACCCTGTCCTGTTGACTGATTTTCTCTCGCCATCTCAACGACAATTGTTTTAGGATCATATCCCATGCCCCCAACAAGTTCCTCAACTATTTTCAGACTTTGAACAATGCCTTTTTTTATGGCAGGACTACCTGGTAAGTCCCTGACCGTTTCGACGATATTTGTTGATTCTTCATTTTTTGGGCTTCACTGATAATCAATTTAAATGATAATGTATCATCATTTATGAGTTGCATAAAATTACGGTTGATATTTTTATGAACACCATCATCGCTTTCCAAATAATCTAATATCGTTTTACCAGTATCTTTGTCCTTAATACCATCAATCATCTTTCTAGACAGTCTTCCCCATCCTGTATAATGGCGACGTTCTAATTTTTTTAAAATTTTACCATCTATTAGATTCTCGAATTGCTCAAGTTGCTTCCTAATCATCTTTCGATCCTCGAAAACAGTCAGTATTTCAACAATCTTCTCAAGAGTATCTTTGCTCTTAGGATCATCTAGCACAGTATTGGGGATTCCAACCTTTATCAAATCTTGATAAGTACCAAAGCTCGAATTAAACTTGTTCTCTACAGTTAAAACTTTTGGCGTTTCAATATTAAACTCATTGTGAAGTAGATTCTCAACATCCTTCTTTGATACTTTACGATTTGTTTTAAATAAGCTGTCAAAAATCCGAGATTTTTCATCTGAAGACAGCAAGTGTTCTCTGCCTGTATCATCGCTATATCTTGTTTTGGTGAGTTCATTAAAGACAGCAAACTTTTCATACAATAGACTGTGTTTTGGCAGCACCTTTTCTGTCGGAAGGTACTCGTCAATATTAGTCATTTTTTCTATAAATTCTACTGCTGATTTTTCACTGTCAACAGAATCTGTGAAATTCCATGGACGAATATGTTCCTCTTTCGTTCGGACGATCCAAGAAAAGCCACCAGCTTTTTTAGCCAAAGGCCCAACATAGTAAGGAATTCTAAACGTTAATAGTGAACAAATCTTATCTTGATTAACACCTAAAAATTCATAGTAAGGTGCTTGCTTTTGTAGAATCGCCTTAAGCTCCTCTAAGTGGATTTGGTGAGGAATAACACCATTATCAAATGTTCTTTGCTTTCTCAGAAACTCTCCTTGATCAATTTTATCTAAGAAATACTCCGCTCCATTTATACCTGTAATCACTTTTTTGACATATTTGTAGAAATCTTCCTGTGTGACACCTTTTCGAATATAGCCTGCATAACCGTCAGACTTGCCTGAGTCATTTTTAAACATGTCAAAATAAGCTTCAGGTAAATGTTGCTTAATAAAAGCTTTGAATTTACGCAAATCCTCTTCATGGTCACTATATCTTTCAATCATGCTTGCTGACAGCGGAGCACGTGTCGCGGTGTCTTTGGCAGTTAAAATACCCGATAATTGCACCGCATTATAAGTAGCAAGGGCTTTGTTAAAAAGGTCCTGGAACTCTTCACCAATGAGTTCATAAAGAGATTCTAAATCGACTTCCAAATCTTCCTTAGAAAATTGGATTTTGGCATCCTCCTCTAAAGAGAAGGTTCCCTTAAAATTGCCTTGATTTCCAACCATCATTTTAACAAATTGTGCCAGTGCTCCATTTGATTTTTCATTTGGAAACAAGTTTAAGACACTATCAGCTTTTTGGCTGGGTGAGACTTTTGCCGTAAAAAGAGACTCTAACGTGTTATCAGCCAACTCGTCAACTGAAACAGATTGATTCGCTTCTGAAGCAAAAAGCTGTAAGTAAGTGTCATAGAAACTTTTAAAGGTTTTAGCAATAGAGGTATTTTCAGTTTCTAGTTTTCCTTCTATCAAAAAATGTCCACGAAATTTAATAATATGAGCGAGAGCCAAGTAAATGAGTCGTAAATCAGCTTTCTCTCTACTATCAGCTAAATGCTTTCTCAAATGATAAATAGTCGGAAATTCCTCGTGAAATGCCTTTTCTTCTTCAAGTGTCGCAAATACGGGATGACGATTCCCTCTTTTATCTTCGGGAACGAGAAAACTATCTTCCAACCGAATAAAAAAACTATCATCAACTTTCTGCATCTCAGCATCAAAAATACATTGCAAGTATTTTAGACGATTCTTCCTTCTAGCTAACCGTCGTCTAGTTGTTCGTTTCAACCGCCTATCTGCTGCTGTTTGACCGCCATCGAACAAACGAACTCCCCAAAGGTTTTTTTTGACATATGGCTTATCAGAGTCACCTTGGATCTTTATACGTTTTTTCAAAAGCTTATAATCCTCAGATAGTACAGCCCATCCTACGGAATTTGTTCCTATGTCCAATCCGATAATGTAGTCTTTGCGATTACTCATTCAATCTCCTCCTCATATTCTTTTAGAAAAATAATTATTGTACTAGAAATACTTAATTTAATCTGCTATAATCTAATTATTGGACGTATCCAAAACTACATAGCGAGTTAAAATAAGGCTAGTCCGTTATCAACTCTTTTTGAGTAGCGCTGTTTCGGCGCTTTTTTTATTTATTGCTTTTTCGCTTAAAAAGTACTTTTGTAATTTATTATTAAATCGTGCTTAAAGTATATCATTTACCTTTATATATTAAAATATAAAACTTTATTTTTTATACAATTGATGCTATTTTCTTAGGTTCCTACTATAAAAGGCTCTACACCACAAAAACCACACTTCTTTATTCGAAGTGTGGTTTTTTATCAAACTCAACTATTCAATTAAAGATTATCTAAATACGCTTTACTCGGTCTTTTCCTCTGACTCTCATTCTTGCAACAGCTCAAAGTTTGTTCCCTTCATAATCTTCAGATCGTAATAATTTGAGCGTTTACCCAGTTCATCATTGAGCGTATCATACCCAATTTCTTCAGACAGTGTTGGTTTGTCGGAAAAGAGATTCGTCCCCAGTCCCATTCTATCTCCTGTTATTTTGATCCCCATTGCAGCCAAAGTTGTGGGATAGAGATCCATAGTTGTGTATGTTCTATTCGTCGTTGTCACAGCTTCAGTTTCTGAATTTAAAATCAGGTTTAACACTGAACGTTTATAATCTGGAGCAATACTATTAAAATAGTCACGATCCATACTCAAATGGTCCCCTGAAATGACAACCACTGTGTCCTCATAAAACGGCTGTTCTTTCAACCAATTTAAAAAATCACCTAATTGCTGATCCGAAAAAGCAATGACATTACTATACTGGTCGCCAAACTCCTGTGGGTTGTTTTCTGATAAATACCCATCCTCAAAATGAGTATCCGCCGTCAACATAGTAAAATTAAAGGGTTTCTCTTCCTGATTTAACTCCGCCACAGAGGCCTTCGCAAATTCAAACAACTTCTCATCTTCATACCCCCACCAAACATGATAGTCCTCTGGAATCCAGCCTTCTTCCTTCGCATAATAATAATCCTCTATTTTATAGTCACCATGTTGGGTAAAGTACTTATCGCGTCCAGCGAAGTCAGCACCTGAACCGAAAAAAAGCCTTTGATTATAACCCTGTTTATTTAAGATTTCTCCTAAAGAATACGCACCAGGTAAAAATGGTACGGTTTTACCATAAGTATTATGATCCGAGAAATTCAGTGGAACGCCTGCTGTTTGTGCCACCATACCTCCAACAGTAAAGCCAGTTCCAGTGGTTTGATAGGCGCCACCAATCAGGTCGTTATTTGAGAAATTAATCCCCTCTTCTTGAATAACTTTTGTTAAATTCGGCAGCAAGTTTTCAGGCTGTTGCCCACCGAGTTCAGTTGATAAATAAGTCGTCTCCATTGATTCTAAGAAAATATAAATCAAGTTTTTAGGTTTATCGGGAAACTCTAATGCAACCGTTGTGGGCTCGACATAGTAGTCATTAAATAAGGTCGAGTTCTCGAAGAAATACGCCTTAACCTCTTGATAACCTAGTTTACTGACACTATAAAAGACACCAAATCCCAAAATAGCAAAAGCCCCAATCACTCTAGCCGTATAGATAATCGCACGAGGACCGAAATTCGGTAAAACTAACCGTGTGAATTTATAACGATGGAGAACAATCACGCCAACAATTAACAGATAGCTCAGGGCTGCACCAGGAATCACAACAAGTTTAATAAAGGTTTTGATTTGTTCGGGATCTGTCCCAGAAAGAGGTTGGACAATCGCATAAACAACTTGGTCTATTGAAACACCACCAAAATTAAAGACAAGCCATCCTCCTGAATAGGCGATGAAAATACTACAAACTACTAATAAAACTGCAATCGTATGTGTAACCGTATTAAAAATTGAAAAATTTGAGTCTCGACGTCTGATTTTTCCAGAAGCTCTACGATCTTCAAAGAGAACCACTAACAATAACGTGATGATGAGTGACAAAGTAAGCAGTACATAAGTCGGTCGGAAAGGATATCCCCGTTTAAGTGTCAAAAAAAGTGCTTTAGAGTACGGATAACCAAAAAATCGGACCAAAACTAAGGTCAAGGAAGTGGCGATTCCCGAAAAGATAACACCCTTAAAAATAGACCAAGTAATCCTTTTCCCTTGAGCCATTTTGAGTTGTTCAACTTTTTCTGATCGGTTTACCGACTCTCTTTTTAAGTCAGGTATAGAGCGACAATAACAATAACCAGCAACGAATAATCCGAAAAGCACCAGTGGAAAAATCATGATTGTAACTCCTTAAAAAACGTGTTGTCAACGATAGCCTTACTTAAATATTACCCAATTTACATTAAATTAACAATGCTATTTTCTTTAACAACTCTAAAAAAACACCGATATCATCCCAAAAGAAGACATCGGTGCATAGATTTAAGTATTAGAGTGATTTTTATAATGCTTTATTTTTCCTAACCTCTCGTCTTTTGGGCAAAAAGACGAACACCACGACATATGTCGTCACTGCCAAGACTGAAACGATGCTCCCCACCACAAGACCTTTTGGATAGTAGACCAAATGAATTTTTTGAGTACCACTAGCGAGATCAATAGCCATAAAACCATTATGATTATGATAGGCCACAGCCTCGCCATTGACCTTGACTTGCCAACCATCATCGTACGGCAAGGTGATTAATAGCTGCCCAGCTTTAATCACATCAATACTCCCTGCAAACACATTGTTCTCTCGCTGACTCACTTCTAACGGTTGGTCATTTAAGTCAGCCGCTACTTCCTTTAGTACATCACTATTAAGCTTGTAAACCACCATTTTCAGATCCTCTGGGGCTTTCTCCACTGCTAGTTTAATCCCTGATTGATCTGGATTAGAATCAGCATGATCGTTTTTCAAATCGACGACACCCTCTGAAAAAACGCCTGAAAGTTTCCTAAACACCTCGCCATTTTTGAGAAGTTGTTTCTCACTTCGATCAGCTGACGTAAACTGAGCATATAGCACTTCTCCTGCTAACGAAGGTAAGTCGAAAGTCATAGTCGATCCATTTTTTTGGTCACTCACACCCGTCACCGGTTCAAACACTTCAAACTCACGGCCAACTAGAGTTGAGAATAGCTTGTTTTGATAAACAAATGCATTGTCTTCTTTTGAAATCTCTAAACTTGTGTCATTTGCTGGTGCTACCATAAACCCTAACGGCAAGGCATATGGATTCTCGTACAAGTCATAACCGTCATAAGCCTTGATGAGCTTATAACCACTCTGTTGCTCCTTGGCATAGAGATACTTGATACCTAATAAGGCATCACTAGGTAAAATACTGTCATTATAATTAATCTCGATATTATCTGAAATATTATAGCCTAACCGATCTGTTATTTCATTCGTAATGCCATCATAAGTCGACGTATAATGCTGCACCCCTGGAATCTGTAACGACAACGCTTCACCGTTAACGACTTTGTTCTCTCGGTAAGCCCCCGTGCGATTAAACATCCTTTCAAAACGATAGACTGACGGATCTATTTGTTTAAGGTGTTCGAGTTCAGCTGTGGTCTTTTGTGTATAGGTTTCAAACTCTGCATTTGAAATAAAATATAAAAAATGAAAATAAGAAGAGGTAACCTTCAGACTTTCAATTGAAAGCAACCCCAAAAGAACCATGAGGACTAACTGACTTTTTTGACGGTTAATGTTCCATCCTAACACGATAGTATAAAGGATTATCATCAAAAAACCAATATAGTTCATCTTACTATATGGGGAGGCACCCTCTATTATGAGATAAAAAGCTAAAACTACCAACAAAGTCTTGCCCAACAATCGGCGATTTTGGTCCGCCTTATAGGCTAAAAAGCCCTTTACTGAAATCACTAAGAAATATAGTACAAAACAAAAACTATAGCGCGTCCCATAAGAATACGCATGTTTGAGTGTCGTCCAGATTGTATCCGTTGTACTAAATGTTGGTACAAGTAGGAAGAAAATTGTAAGCGCTCCGTTAAAAAGTTTTTCCTTTAAAGGCACTGAGTGACTCATAAAGTAATAAGCCATCAATATAACCATTAATGATCCAGCATAAAAAATGATTCCCGTATTAATAAATTCAAATTCAGTGTTTGGGAGTAATGCTTTAAATGAAGCAGCTGCTGTATGCCTGATTTCAAAATTAAAGTCATTAACATCGATTGAACCTTTTCCAGTTGCTAATGACAATAAATTAGGTACAAATAAGAAAAATGTAGACAAGACTGAAAGAATTCCAATGGCGATGAAGCGACTGATCTTTGGCAAAAAAGTCCTTAACTTAAAACGATGGTTTGCCCAACTGAAATACTCGAACAGAAAGTAGCAGAAAGCCATCAAACAAACCATATAGCCACTATACCAATTAATGACCACCGCTAAAAACAATGACCCATATAATAACAGTGTTCTATGTTGATTCACTAGCTGATAGACACCTAGAAAGACTAACGGCAACACTATCACGGCATCCATCCACATCACATTACGCATATTAAGCAAAACGTATTCACTCATTGCATATAGCAATGAGAAGATTATCGTGTAAGCTCCGAGTCCTTTAAACCGTTTTAAAAAATAAATGCTAGAAGTTAACCCAATTAAACCATACTTTAGAATAGTCATTAATGTGATGAACAGCGGCAATTGTTCTCGCGAAAAAAAGACCACTAGTAAATTAATTGGATTTGCCAATTAATAGGCAAATAGGCTCATCACATTCCCACCAAGTGATTTGTAGAAGGAATAAAATAGACTATCCTTTCCCTGTAAGACATTTTGTAAATAACCATAAAAATCAATATATTGAATATCCAGATCTGCATTTAATAAAGTGACATCCCCAAAAGGTAGAATACCTTGTCTAAACATCACCACTGTGACTAGCAAAACTGGTAGCAGAAAAGAAATAACATAAATGCTCAATTTCTTTTGTGTGATACGTTTCATAAACGACTCTCCTTCGAATTAATAACACAATGATTATATCATGTATGTGTCTACAAACAGTCATTCTGCATAAATAAAAAGGCACTATCATTTTTCACTATGATAGTACCTTCGAAATTTCTAAACTAGCAAGCATGATTATCATTTGAAATGACCGTCAGTTACTCTATTTCTAGTTCTCTCTTAAGCATTTGAGACATCGCTTGTCGATCTTCTTCTGAAACGATTTGGTAAGACACCCCACCTATCATTTCACCACTACCCCGTAACGATTTTTCATCCAATTGCGTTGCGGCTGCACGATAGTTCAACAAGATATTTTGCATTTGATCAAACTTCAAGTTCGTTTGGACATTACCTTCTAAAGAACTCAAAATACTTTGATAATTCGACAAAGTATCAACTGACTTCATCTTATTAATAGCAGCTGATATAATTTGACGTTGACGATTTTGACGACCATAGTCGCCATCTGGATCGTCATAACGATTCCGTGTGTAAGCTAATAGACGTTCTCCTTCTAAGTGGTAATTTTCACCCTTGACAAAATCATAGCCTTGTTGGCTAAAGGTCAAGTCACTTTGAACATCCACACCACCAATAGCTCCAACTAATTCTTGGAAGCCCATCATATTGACACTGATATAATAGTCTATTGGGATTTCTAAGTAGTTTTCAACCGTCTCCATTGCCAGTGATGCACCACCATAAGCATAGGCAGCATTTAACTTATCATAGTTTCCATTAATCATGATATAGGTATCACGTTGCAAACTGGTGATTGTTGTTTTTTCAGTTTCAGGATTAACCGTCAGTACCATCATCGTATCAGACCGTCCTTGATCGACCCGTCCAAGGTCCCCTGTATCAACTCCAAGTAACAACACAGAAAAAGGCGGGTAGGTATTATCCTTTGTCTTTTTCCCGATATCTACTTTCCGTGCATACTGACTATTCGATTGTGCACCTTCATAAAGATCATCAGCGGTTCCACGAACATCCATATATACTTTAGCCATAAGAGCACCAACTAACAAGACTGCTGCTCCCAGTATAAACAAAATTGTGTTTCTAACAGGATGTTTCTTTTTGTATTTTTTCTTTCTTGGGTCACGCTCATTAGACTCACGTCGAGAAGCTTGTTGATGCCGTTCACTTCTAGTAGGCAAGATTCATCATTCCATTCTATTTATATAGTCTTTCAAACTACTGTGATGATTTCAGCGCATAAAGCAATCATCTATACCGCGTTGACGCTATGCTGAAAGTCATCCTATTAACAAAAACCAGTTATGCTCATTTTACCACATAATCACCTTTGTATACTATCCTACTATTCTTTTTATTGCAACTTAAACTCTATAAGCTTATAAAAAGCTTATATAAAACGCCAAATCAGCCTATGACACTTAAACTTATTTTAAACAGCAGATTGAAAAGTTCTCATAATTTCCCATAGCTTATGCTATACTGGAAAAAACACTTTTACCACTGTTAATTAATGAAGCTACTAGCTATCTACAGTGACTCATAAAGGAGAACGCATATGCCCAATAACTCAACAGACTTATCAAAAGGATTAACCAAAGAACATAATGAACTCAAACGGTCGTTGTCCTTCTTTCCCGCTTTATCTACCGTTATGGGGACTGTTATAGGCGCTGGTGTGTTCTTTAAAGCCGCTAGTGTTGCTACGGTGACTGGGTCTCCTAGTCTTCATTTATTATCTTGGCTCTTAGGTGGAATCATCAGTGTTTGTGCTGGCCTTACAGCCGCAGAACTGGCCGCTGCCATCCCCGAAACTGGTGGTATGTTGCGGTACATCGAACGAGCTTATGGCGAATTTTGGAGCTATCTCTTAGGGTGGGCGCAGGTCATCGTCTATTTTCCGGCTAACGTCGCTGCTTTATCGATTATATTTGCCACACAGTTCAAAAATTTATTTACTTTACCCAATAATGTCATCGTTCCCATTGCAGTCGTCGCTGCCACAACCATCATGTTGATCAACTTTATGGGGTCAAAAGCCAGTGGAATCTTCCAGTCTGTGACACTTGTCTTTAAACTTGTTCCCTTGGCATTGATCGTTATATTCGGATTGTTTAGAGAAGGTGATGTTGCGGTCAGCCTTTTCCCAATAACGCAAGGACCTGACGTAGGAGGCTTTTTACCAGCTTTAGGGGCTGGTCTTCTCGCTACGATGTTCGCTTACGATGGGTGGATTCATGTGGGAAATATTGCAGGAGAGATGAAAAACCCGACGCGTGATCTTCCTCGAGCAATCGCCTTTGGATTAATTGGAGTGATGGCGGTCTATTTTGTCGTCCAGTTAGCCTTCCTAAAAACCATTGACATCTCGCAACTGGCTGGTAATGAAAATGCAGCCATGCAAGTAGCCGGTAAGATATTTGGTAATATGGGTGGTCGACTCGTGACCGTGGGTATTTTGATTTCTGTTTACGGGACAATCAATGGTTATACCATGACCGGCATGAGACTACCATATACTATGGGACTCAAAAAGCAATTACCCTTTTCAGCCAAATTGGCGACATTGAATCGTTTCAAAGTCCCATTTGTGGCTGGTATTGTTGAACTCGTCATTGCCATCATGATGATGATGGTCGGAGGATTTGACGTTTTAACTGATATGCTAGTCTTTGTCATCTGGATTTTCTATACTCTCGTTTTTATCGCTGTCTTCAAAATACGTCGCACAGAACCTGAACTTGTAAGGCCATATAAAGTACTCTTTTATCCCATCATTCCAGTCATCGCCATCCTAGGTGGTATATTCATCATCACGATGACTCTGATTAATCAATTCCAATTAGCCATAATTGGAACCTTATTGACCTTGCTTGGAATACCAGTTTATTGGTACATGAAGAGAAAAAATAATTAAGAGACAAACATAGGGTGTGACGCTAATTTTAATAGCGTCACACCCTATGTTTATTTTTGGTTATCATTAGTACTATAATATGACTCTATAATATGGCTCTAAAATAGTTGATGACCAGTGGTTTTAATGAACTGTGTTTCAAAATAGTCTGAATTCAGTATTCAAAATCAGTTGTATCTTCATCAGTGCCTTCATTAGTACTTTCGTCAGTATTAGTATTAACATCTTGATCAGCATCTTGGTCAGTAACTTCGTCTGTGCTTGAATCTGTAGCTTCATCCGTGTCATCAATTTCAAGTTCTCTTTTTAACATCTCTGACATCGCTAAGCGATCTTCTTCAGCGACAATTTGATAAGAAACACCATTGATCATTTCACCACTACCACGAAGTGCTTTTTCATCAATCGTCTCAGCTGCCGAACGGTACCCCATCAATATATCCTGCATCTGATTGAATCTTAAATTGGTTTGAACATTATCTCCCAACGAAGCTAACAAATTTTGATAACTCGCCAGCGTCTCAACTGATTTCATCTTATCAATCACCGCTGTAATAATTTGCCGTTGCCGATTTTGCCGGCCGTAGTCTCCATCAGGGTCATCATAACGGTTTCTGGTATAGGCTAGGAGACGTTCCCCTTCGAGATGATACTTTTCTCCTTTAACGAAGTCAAAGCCTTGTTCAGAGAACGTCAGGTCGCTTTGAACATCCACCCCACCAATAGCATTGACTATTTCTTGAAAAGCTCTCATATTGACACTGATATAATAGTCAATCGGGATTTCGAGATAATTCTCAATAGTCTCCATCGCAAGTGCTGGACCATCATAAGCATAGGCTGCATTTAGCTTGTCGTAAACGCCGTTAATCATGATGTAAGTATCACGTTGTAAACTCGTAATGGTCGTTCTATCTGTATTCGGGTTAACAGTAATAATCATCATGGTATCAGATCTTCCGTCTTCCATACCATCATTACGACCTAGATCACCAGTATCGATTCCCATCAGTAACACTGAAAAAGGTTCTGTGGCTTTTTCACCACTAGGTTGACTCAAATCAATATCACGGGAGTACTTACTATTAGTATTAGCCTCTTTAAATAAATCATCAGCAGTTCCCTTAACATCAAAATAAACTTTCGACACTATGGCTAAAAGAAGTAATATAACTACTCCAAGAATAGCCATTAATGTTCGCTTAGACCCATTTGTTTTTTCTTTTTTGGCCTTTTTGCGATGTTCCTGTCGCGAAACTGCTTTCGTTTTTTTATGAGTATTATGGCGTTCATTTCTACTTTGCAAAAAGAATCATCCCAATCTGATGGTCTACGGTCGCAACTGTCGGTTCCTTACTATCTCGTTTTTTTAGTAACATTAAGAGGTGTATCTTTAAAAACCATTCCAATTGTTATCAGGAGTGGTGAATACCAAAGCATGGTTAGCTGAGGATCCACCATAGAGTGAATCGCCAACAAGACCATTGCTGCGAATAAATACATATTTTTCTTACGATATATCAAAACCATTGTATATGTCAATAAGCTAATTAGGGCAATAAAATAAATCCAACCATGTAAAACGAGCATTTGTAAGTAGGAACTATCAATATAATTATAGCTATTATCTGTAATTTGGTGGTTTGACCTCAAAGTAGCATAGCCAACCATATTCAAATCCTGCCCAAACGGTTGAATCCCATGGACTCTGATGGCCTCATGCCCGAGATAAATACGACCAGTCAACAGTTTATCAAAGAAATGAGTAAAGCCAAATATTTTATAGGTTAGCGACAGAAATGCGATGAAACAACTCGTGAGAATAAACGAAGGCGTCAAAAACTTCGCTACTTTTAAACACAATCCCCTGAAGTATTCAAAGTTGTTATAGTAGTATACAAATACGATATAGATAGTTGCTAGCATAAAAGGATTACGCGTGTCAGTGATTGCAAATATCCAAAGATTGACGATAAATAAAATTAAAGCGTGATAATAATTAAATTTTTGCTTCAGTACAATCGCAAAACTCATAGTGATGAAGAAGAAGAGATGGGCCAAAAAAGTAGCGTATTTAAATCCCCATGCACGTCTTGAACGATCAGCAGAGGAGAAATCTCTATTTTGAATTAACCCTAAGTGTGTTGCAAATATTGTTATAAAAGTCATTGTGACGGCCACAATTAAAAACGCCTTAACCACTTTTTCAAACTCATAATGACGACTAGCAACAATAATCACACTAATATCAAACAGATAATAGTCTCCTGAGACGTAAGCAACTATCCCACTTAACACTATGAATAAATAACCGAATAGGCTCTTTTTACTAAATGTTGTACTTAAATACTCACTCAAAGCTAATCCTAAAAGTGGTATCGCACGCATGACAATAAAAAAGACTCTAGGAAACCAATAATCAAACATTGTTAGGGAACTGATAAAGAAAAAAGTTAGCCAAACAATGTAACAAGTAAAAAACAATCTTTCGGGAGTTAGACCAACCTTTGATAGGTTCTTTCTCATATTCCCTGGCGATAAAAAGCTCATCTGACTTCTCCTATTCTTTTCTATTTCTATACTGTTAAGGTCAATCACAGTTAAGCTCACATGCCAGTATGCTTCATTCGGTTTTTAAACCCCTCATAATCATATCGGCGGAAAAGGAACGCACCCATTCCTCGAAATAGAGTCTTAATTTTTTTAAATCGATAGTGAATACCTGGTTTAAACAATAATTGTAAACAGATATACAGATTATATATGACCGCTTTAATGGTGTCACTTGATGACCCATAGGCAGAGTAATTGATTAAGGAATTACGACACATATAATAATAAAGCTTGATACGATTTTCGTTTTCCTCATCCAAAATCGATAATCGTTTTGTATTAAACCGTTTATGCAACACCTTGGCAGAACCGACTAAGAAAGCTGGACCATAATACTTGGTCAAGCGTTGGGTATACTCCGTATCATCGCCCCAAATGAAATAATCTTTGCACGGATACCCAATTTTTCGAATGGCATCCCCGTTAATTAATAACGAAACGAACGTTGCACTCTCTATTTTAACTAATCCATCAGCCAAATTAAAGTACCAATCTGGATAGCCATTACTACTGCGACGAGAATCTAACACAGGGACATTCATAGGTTCATTTTCCGGCCCGAAAACTGTACTCGCTAAAAAGCTGACATCTTCTCGATCGTCAGCTTCAAAAGACCCTAGGGCGGTGTTAAAAGATTGCAAGGTATCTTTGTAAACGATCGTATCGTCGTCCATCAACCAAAGCCACTGATAGTCATACTGCTCAGTCGCATACCTGATGCCTTCATAAAAGCCACCTGCACCACCAGTATTTTCTGGAAGTTTGATGTAGTCAATGGTTGGGCGATCAAAGAGCTCTCCTACAGCAAACAACTCGTCTGTCCCATCCGTACTATCATTATCAATCACAACCAATTTATCCACTGGTAACGATTGCTCCAATAAAGCATGCAAACATTCTTCAAGTAATACTTTACGATTATAGGTCACGACTAACGCAATCACTTTCACTGCTGGTCTACTCAATCAGTTACACCTCACATCTAATAGATTTAAAGACAGCTAAAAAGCTCAATAGTCAATAAAAACTATCTGAGTACTTTTCGCCTGTCACTTTTGATTTCAACAATTCATAAGCACGCTCTGCTAAATGTCTACCACCAATGAAAATTAGCGGTTGCTCCACATAATCATAGTTATTGGTATTTATCCAAACATCCATTAAAATTTCACTAATCCGGCCAGGATAACGTTGGTGAAATCGATCAAAGGCCGTTCCTCTGACTTCTAACAGTTCTTTCAAAATCGGAAAAATCCAGGTACAATACTCTTTAAATTTTTGATCGCTCATCACAAACATATTGAACATATGTGCTGACCGCCTCACTTTGAGTTGCTGAAACTCTGCGGAATATGCTGGACATAGTTGTTCGATGATTTTTTCAGTTGCTAAGAGGTCTTCCTCGTAAAGCGTATGTGCGTAATGATCATAGACTGATTCAATAAAGTACCTTCTTTTTGTTGGCAAGATAATATCCACACTTTGTAATAACTGTTTTGCTTTAGACTCTGATAAATAGTCTTTGGTTGTTGGGTGTTTCTTCATAGATGACCACCAACTGTTCGCAAAATAGCGTCTATAATGAGCCAAGCCCACATAATCAGCATGTAGATTCTTAAAAGCCCAGTATACCCCAGTTAATTCTGAATAATAGGGATTTTCAGTGGAAATATTCTCTCCAGTATCATCCCTCAAATAGTCGGGGATTGTATCATTTAAAGCCGTCCCAACTTGTACTGGATAATAACAAGAAATAGACGGAATATCTACTTTCTTGTGTGTTGCTACCAGCATTTTCAAATCCATTAAGATTCCTCCGCAAATAAAATTCGCTTGATTTAAACATCTAAAATGTTTAAACAGCCTGCTTATAATGACATTCGCCAAAACATTGGTATCTCAATCATTAATCAGAGACCATTTTTAAGCGTTCCTCAAGTATAGATGTTTAAAGAACCGCCACAATACTGTATTAATTACTTGACACATTATAACCAAATAATGCTTGGTCAAAAAGAGATTTGTACGCTTTCTTACTCAATCTTAAGATTTGAAGCAAATTTCTTCACATTTTTTTCATAATTTAACTGTTACTTAATCGCTTAATCGGCATCAATCTCTGAAAAATAAATCTCTAGTATACACTTTATCCCTGACATCCGCTAAATCAGATGTAAAACGGTTAGCAACGATGAGATTTGCTTCTTTTTTGAACGTCTCAAGATCATTGACGACTTTAGAATTGTAAAAGTCCTTTTGGGTCATCGTGGGTTCATAAACGATAACCTCAATACCTTTAGCTTTAATACGTTTCATCACGCCTTGTATGGCCGATTGACGGTAATTATCGGATCCTGCTTTCATCGTTAAACGGTAAATTCCCACAACTTTAGGATGGCGTTTGATCACTTCATCGGCAATATGATCTTTTCTCGTTCGATTCGCTTCAACAATGGCAGTAATCAAATTTTGTGGGACATCCTTGTAATTAGCCAACAGTTGTTTCGTGTCTTTTGGTAAGCAATAACCACCATATCCAAAAGAAGGGTTATTATAATGAGAGCCAATTCTTGGGTCTAAGGAGACGCCTTCTATGATTTGTTTCGAATCAAGGTCTCTCATTTCAGCATAAGAATCCAACTCATTAAAATAAGCTACTCTCAAGGCTAGATAGGTATTTGCAAATAACTTGATGGCCTCAGCTTCAGAAGAACTCGTCAATAACACAGGGATATCTTTCTTGAGAGCCCCCTCAACCAGTAGATCCGCAAAGCCTTGCGCGCGTTTGGATTCTTCCCCTACCACAATTCTTGAAGGATAGAGGTTGTCATACAGTGCGTGGCCTTCTCTCAAAAACTCTGGAGAAAAGATGATGTTGTTCATCTCAAATTTTTCTCTCATTGTTTTGGTGAAGCCCACAGGAATGGTTGACTTAATGATGATTGTGGCTGAAGGATCGATTCTTTTGGTCTCTGTAATTGCCGCTTCAACGGATGAGGTATCAAAATAATCTTTATCAGGATCATAATTAGTTGGCGTCGAAATAACCACATAATCTGCATCAGCTAGGGCCTCTTTTGGATCTAAGGTTGCTGTCAGATCCAATTTTTTGGTAGCTAGATACTCTGAGATTTCTTTATCAGCAATTGGCGACTCTAATCGATTTAACATCTCTACTTTTTCAGGAATGATATCAAGTGCCATGACCTGATGACGTTGTGCCAACAAAACCGCTAACGATAGACCAACATAGCCTGTTCCTACAACTGCAATCTTCAACTTATTTCCCTCTCTCTCAACCAATAGTGACGGATACTAAACGAATCAACTCAGCTTAGCGACGTTCCTTCTTCTCGCGAGCAACGGCTTTCAGTGACGCATTGATAACCATGTGCATATCAAAATATTGATACATCCCTAAACGACCACCAAAAATCACTTGTTCTTCCTGTTGTGCCAAATGACGGTATTTTTGGAATAGAGCCCCATTTTTGTCATCATTGATTGGGTAATAAGGTTCCGCACCGGGTGCCCATTCTGATGAATATTCTTTTGTGATAACCGTTTTTGGTTGGGTGCCAAACTCAAAATGTTTATGTTCAATGATCCTAGTATAAGGTGTGTCACTATCAGTATAGTTTACAACCGCATTTCCTTGATAGTTTTCTTGGTCTAAGACGCTCTCTTCAAAACGAAGTGACCGATACTCTAAGTGACCAAATTTAAAGTCAAAATATTGATCAATCATCCCGGTAAAGACAACTTTCTCTGCCGATTTTAAATATTCTGCTTTTTTATCAAAAAAGTCAACACCAGTTTCAACTTCGATGTTTGGATGGTCCAGCATTTTTTCAACGATTTGCGTATAACCACCGATTGGAATACCTTGATAGCGGTCATTGAAATAATTGTTATCAAAAGTGAAGCGAACCGGAAGCCGTTTGATAATGAATGAAGGGAGATCTTTACAAGCTCTGCCCCATTGTTTTTCGGTGTATCCTTTGATCAAGCGTTCATAGATGTCCGTTCCTACGAGTGAAATAGCTTGCTCTTCCAAATTACGAGGATTCTTATTCCCTAAGACTTGACGTTGCTCGGCAATCTTTGCCTGTGCCTCCGCTGGAGTTATCGTTCCCCACAATTGGTAAAAAGTGTTCATGTTGAATGGTAAATTATAAAGTTTTCCATTGTAATTTGCTACGGGAGAATTGGTGTAACGATTAAACTCTGCAAACTGGTGGACATACTCCCACAATTCCTTATTATTGGTATGGAAGATATGAGCCCCATACTTGTGAACTTGGATGCCTTCCATTTCCTTGGTATAGATATTTCCTGCAATATGATCTCTTTTCTCAATCACTTTAATTGAATGGCCTTCTTTTGCCATTTCATGAGCAAAAACTGCTCCAAATAAGCCAGACCCAACAATTAGATAATCATAACCCATCTTCACTGATCCTCCGTGTTTTAATAAAATTTAGTACAACTTTCAATATCGTTGGCTTTAAGAGTAAAATTAATAGCCCATAAACAATTACCCCGACAATCACTTGCATCACCAAACCGATGACGCCAGCTCTAAGGGTTCCAACGTAATATGCCACGATTCCCATCGTTCCTGCCGCAACCAAATATTTCCAAGTGTTTTTAAATAAGCGTTTCAAATCGAGAGCTTGTCTAACTGCATACAATTGAATACTAGTGACAACACCTTCTGCAATCACCGAGGCTACTGCTGCACCAACCGGCCCGAAGGTTGCAATCACCATGATATTAAGCATCACATTGACGAATGCCCCACCGACCACAGAGGCTGTATAAGGCTTCATTTGATTCGTTGGTAATAAATACTGCTTTCCTATGGCGTTGCTCCAAGAAATAAAAATTATGACGAGTGGCAACACTTTTAGGATATCTTCGATACCAGCAAAGCCCGGTCCAAAATACAACAACGAAAAATTATCGGCAACCGCAATGATACCAAAAGACAATGGAAAAGAGATGATACTCACAAAATCAAAAGTAACATTGAGATAACTCTTAACCTTTTCAAAATTTCCAGCTGCGAAGGTACTAGCTACCCTCGGCAACATCACAGTCCCAGTAGCAGTCACAACGGCTAGTAACACACGGACAATTTTATCTGAATTATCAAAAAAACCAGCAGAATCTACACTATACCACTTACCAAGCATTGTTTTATTCAGGACCAGATAGACCTGTGTCGCAATCTCTGGAATGAATAAATAAATAGATGGCATAAAATGCTGCCAAAGATTCAATTCTGTGACGGTTACGCGAACCAATGTTTTCCGTAAATACGGCCAGAAGGTCAAGTTTCCTAAAAACTGAGAACCTGCAGTAACAATAACAAATAAAATCAAATCATTTCTAGTTTTTACAAAAGTAAAGATCAGGACTAGTGATGCTAGCTTGACAATCATATTACGGACGACTGTCTTCTTAAAGTCCTCTAACCCCATAAAGAGCCAAGAAATATCAAAAGCTGCGGCTAATAACATAATACTTTGAGCCAGCAAAACATCTTGATACTCTTTCGCAATAAAAAAGACGTAAATCATATAGAAAACTGTCGAAACGATGATTGTCAGCAATCTTAACAGCGTAATCTCCCAAAAAGCTTTCGTTAATGCTTTGGGATCATTCCGCCTATAAGCGATTGTACGGTTGCCATACAAGGCAACCCCTATACTTCCAAAAAGAACAAAATAGGTCACAATCGAATTCGTGTAGGCATTAATCCCGACCGCTGTTTTCCCGAGCACACGAGAAATATAGGGGACCGTAATCAGTGGGACGATGATGACAAACACTTGATAAGCGACGTTATATAAGTAATTTTTGACTGTTTTCATAGTTACCTTCAATCTTTTGTATGTAATAATACAACTCTATTTACTTTAACACATTATAATGGACGTCGTCGCAAGGAAATTATTTGTTATCAAATCTATATAGAAACTTTATAAAGTAGTCATTTTAATTTAAAGGCTTATTTCTTTTTTTAACTAGAATCATAGCTTTTCTAAGCAAAAAAATCCCATTCAGCAACCAAAATTGTTTCGTACGGATCAAAGTATATAGAATCCTTTTCCAAACATGTACATTCGTTAAAGACGTTTTGACATAGTATGGGCTAAAAAAAGGATCTTCCCGATAAGACATAAAATCTTTCTTACGCTCGTGATAGGGATGCGGATTATTAACATTACAGAAATCGAGATTGATCAATTCTTTCGTCAGGTCATAGCAATAAAGTTGCAACGACGATGAGTCAATAGCAGGAATCAATTTATTTCCTAACGTTACCATTTGTTCAAATAAGTAGCGATAAATCGTTTTTAACTGCTGATTGTATTTTTTAGTGATTGACCCTTCATGATCAATCCGGTATGCGTAATGAGCCTCGTTAGATTCAATCAAGTGGTAAGACGTCATCGCTTGATAACACTGCGCACAGAAAAGTGCATCTTGCCGTTTGCGGAGTGTAACATCAAATAGCAGTTTATGTTCTCTCAAAAAAGATGCTTGAAATAATTTACCCCAGGGTGTTCCTAAATAAAAGCCATCGATTGTCACCACATCTTGACTAACCCTTAACAAACTCTCCACTAAGACAGTAGAGGATAGCCCAGCCTTTGGAATAAGATCATGTATCCTATAATCTTTGACAATATGATCTCGGTCAGAAATCCTGGCATATGGGAAAAAGATAATGTCATCTTTACTATCATTCAGCAGCTGATTGATTCTTGGGTCGAAAGTCACCAAATCATCAGGATCCACAAACGTCAGCCATTTTCCAACCGCATGATGAATCCCTTCATTACGAGCCTTTGATACCCCACCATTCTCCGTCCGATAGAAACGTAATTCCGACCCATAATTGAGTGATTGAATAACCTTTTCAACATTAGTCTTTGATCCATCATCAATCACGACAATCTCATATGGGAACTTCAATTGACTCTTCTTAATACTAGTGATACAAGCTGACAAAAGCTCAGCTGGCGTATTATATACAGGAATAATAAAGCTCACTAGGATTTGATTGTCTTTTATAGTTTTATCGCTTATAACGTGACTTGTATTCTCAATAACCATCCGGTTTCTCCATTCCGTTGTATTCGTCAGAATACCTCAGTCCAATACTTGACCTGAACTTTTTGTGTTCGTAAAAATATCGCGCTGCAAACCTGCTTTCAACTTAGCAGAATCCTTTGTGTTTAACTTGCGAGCGAAATGGGCGTCACTCTCTAAAATACTAGGTAAATCTGTATCATCAAGAATAGCAGGATAGCTCCCATGTTGTTTCTCCCACTTAATAAAGCGATGATTATCTTTAATAATCCGTTCACTAAATTGTGGCTCGTTGCATAAAATGGTCTGCATCCAAAACTCATCCGAAAAACATCCAGTTTTGAACAGTTTAGCTTCATTAGGATGATTATCCAAGTAGCTTAACATAAATTGAGCAGCATCTCTCGGCATATCCACCCAGTTAGCACCATGATAAATTGTCTTGCCAATTTTCAACGTTTTAAACTTGTTGACCCTACAAACAGTCTGAAGCCCCATACTCAACCGATGAAAAATCTTGCCAAAAAGTGTTCTTCGATTGATTTTATCATAATTAAAATAATACTGTTGCCACAAAATGATCGGCTCTCCAGATTTCTTAACGCCCTTTGCTTCAATAGCTTTCATGTAAATAGTTGAATTATTCTCATAAAAACGGTAAATCTCACGAATAGGTTTAATCGGCCAATCTTGACCTGATATCACGTGAATAAACTGAATCGAAGGGTTATCCAATGCTAACGCCATCAGCCTAATCGCTGCTTCAGCAATACTCCAGCTTCCCCAATTCACCGAAATTTCTTGGATAAAATGAATGCCGTTCTCTTTTAATTTACTTTTATAGCTTTCAGGCAATAAACACTTTTGGTCAAAGTGGATGTAGACTTCAAAATATGAAGCCATTTTTTGCGACAATTCCAAAACATGTGGTAAATCCGTATGCGCTAGAATCAATATAGCTTGATCCTTGACCATTCTAAAACCTCCAATAATACTTTGCTGATGACGATAGCTGTTTCATTATTACACTATAGCAATTCATAGATTTATTCTAACAGATATAACATCACGCTCTTATTAATTAACTTTGCTGATTTAAACTTGGTATTTGATATTAATTGATTGATTATAGAATCTGGTTCGGCATAATCACCTGTTGTTATGGCATAACTTCTAATAGGAAAACTGATATACACTAGCAATGGAGCATTGTCTAGATGTAATCCTTTGATATACTCCAAAGCATCAGTCTTTGGAGTAGCATAATACCTAGAGGCAAAAATCAGAAACTGAGTGGCATCTGTCATCTGAACTGTCTCATCAGCCATTTGATCGTATATCAAAAGATTTTGATAGTGACTAACTTTATTTAAATTTTCGATTTCCGATGTTTTGTATGGTTTATACAAGTATCCCACACCGTTCCCAACAACCATATGATAAAGATTCCCAGACAACAGGGTAACACTAAATATTATCACCAACACTTTACCAAATTTGTATGTACTTACTATTGCAGTGATAGTTGCTATAACTAACAAAACAATGAGTGGGTAAATTGGGAAAACATAGCGATCAACTTTGAATGGACTAATCTGTGAGACTATCAGGACATATCCTAGGATAGAAACAATTAATAAGCCAATCGAGTCGACAAGATTTGATATCGGCTTTTGTTTACGCTCTCCGTTAGTCTTGCGATAAAAGTAAGTATAAAACCCAAATAGAACTAAAATGAAACAAATAATTCCTGACGTATTGTTGAATAACTCTTGATTGATAACTTGATAATAGATTTTCAGATTCTCTAAAACAGTAGTTTTACTTTCCACTGATTTAGACATACTTTCCATAGCTTGTGCTCCACGGTACCCGCTAAAGATATGATCTAACATTGCAGGATAAGCACAGACTGATAATCCTAAGGCGGCAAACATCGTTCCAGAAAATTTTAAAACATCAGCCACTCGCCTATGAAAAATCGTATAAACAAAATAGAATAGCGATGGGAAGAAGGCGAAAATTACAAAATAATAATGCGTCATCATCCCCAAAAATACCGATCCGCCAATGACTAACATCGTTTTAGACGTCAGTCGCTTCTCCCTCATTGCATTAATGATTCCATAAAAAAACAAAAGAGTGAAAATGGTAAAAAGAACATACATCCTAATCCACATCACTGAACTCACTGCCCCTGAACTGAAACCCCAAAGTATAGTTGTTAATAACGCTAATGACCACCGCTTTAAAACAATCTTGGACAGCAACAATAAAATAATCCACGCAACAATGAAAAAGACAATATTTATAGATAATCCAAACCATTTCGAAAATTTATTTGGAAATAACGAGGCAATTGAGTGATAAAAAAAGTAGTACAAAGGTGGATGCACATCTTGCTCTTGATTCCTATAGACGTTCTTAAAAGAAAACTGATCTTTAGGCTGCACAGTTATCTCTCGTTCTAAATCCTCCCCAGTACCTCCATTTTGACCAGGATAGGATAAAAAAGGGATGCCTTGCTTGTTTGATAAAGCGGCAGTATAGACTTCGTCTAAATGATAACCATCTTTTTGAGAACCGTAAAAGACTGTAGTTATAACATTTAATAACAATATGACTGCGACCACAAGTAACAGTATCAAGTTTTTCTTTTTTTTCATCTTTATCATTTTCACTCCAATTACTTATCTAAATATATTTCGGCCCTCATTTTACATTAAATAGGTATACTCTAGGATAATCTTTAATCTGTTTGGCAGAGGTAAAATTGGTCCCATCTAAAATTTGTCTCGTTGTTTCATCTTTATCTACCCCATAACCCATGAAGATAACTTTATCTTGAGTGTCTAATTTATTTTCTTTGATATGCGAAATATAAGCCGACAAGTCAAACGAATAAAAGTCATTGGCATAGTACAATAACTGTGCCATTTCAGAAATTTGGCCACTAGGAACAAGTTCCTGGTTATAAATAAAGATGCTATCATTATAGTTTGTGGTAAATAATTGCTTTACCTTTTGAGGATTCTTTTCAGGATACAAATAGTTGAGTTTAATTCTGGATATTCCCATAAAGGAAGACACTACCACTAAGAGAGTTAAAACGATTATGGTTACTTTCTTATTCGTAAAGCTAATCTTACATGCATAGAGAAAAGACAGAAAAGAAATAGTTAATAATATTGGAAAAAGAGGCATCACATAACGATCAACCTTATAAGGACTTATTTGAGCAATTAAAAATAAGTACAATAAACTGGTCGCTAGAAATACTATTATTGTTTCCGTTCCGGCCAATACAGAAGTTGTTGTCAAGTTAGTTTTCACTTGCTTGCGATAGACACAAACAAGTGTCGAGATAACGAGCAGAGTAATTAAGACAAATACTGTGTTTTTTAAATGAGACACAAATATACCATCGCTAATAACATGGCTAAAAGCAGTCATATTAGATTTCATTAAGTCATAATTTGACAGATTGTGAAGAATACTGGAAGAAGCCTCTGCCCCACGATCACCCGTAGTTAAGTGCTTTATCATAGCTGGAAAGGTAATGACAGACAAGCCAACACTCCCTAACACAGCACCACCATACTTTATGGAAAAACGGATTTTTTTTCTTAGCCACAAAACAAGTATTGATGAAAAGGTAAGGAAAAAAGAAAAAACCAAAAAATAGTACTGGGTCATAATACCTAAGTAAGTAAATAGAAAAATGCCGAGTAAGGTTTTTAAACGATAATCTTTTTTGTAGATCAGCCTGACATGAAAATAGCTTACAATCACTACAAACAAAGTCATCAGCGCGTACATACGAATGTAAATTACAGAATTCATAGCGCCTACAGAAAAGCCAAATAGAGAAGCACCTAATGCTGATATAGCACTAGAATGCGTCACTAGCTTAATCAATAAAAATAGTACTATCCATGTTAGCGAAAGAATTCCCAAATTTAGAGATAAACCAATCCATTTGGTAAATTGATTCGGAAAAAATGACGCTAGAGTATGGTACAGAAAGTAGTAAAGGGGCGGATGAACATCTTCAACTTGATTCATGTAGACACTTTTATAATTAAATTGTTCCCCATCTTGAACTGTTAGAGCATCGTTCAAATAATCATCAGCGTAGTATTTATTGTCAGTTGCTATAATAAATGGCCCTTCAGTACTGTTTGAAAGAGACATCGTATACATTTCATCAATGAAATACCCCTCCTTCTTGGAACAAAAATAAGCCATAGTCATGAGGTTAATGACAAACAAACAGAAAACAACAAAATATGACAGTTTTTTCTTTGTATCAGACGTTATGCTAATCATCTTAGACTCCCACTCTTTGAAATATAATGTTAATTGATTTCTGACAAAACGAAAAATATTTTAAAACGGATGTATGTTAAAAGATCCAATAACCATAAGCAATCTATTCTGTGGAATACCACTTTATGCTGCAAGTTATATAAACCACTATGTTTATTCGAAAATTCTAAAAAAATAAACAGCAGATTTAATTATTGGAAATCTTTTCAAACCCCAGACCAAACATATTGTTCCTAAAAAACATAAAATGGGCATTAAAAAAATATAGCCAAAACTATCAATAGGAAAAGTAATCAGGTGCTCACATATAGACATCACAATTCGATGGGAAGCATAAATACCAAGGGTCGAACTGGATATAAACATGATCAATTTATGACGTTTACTATCCATTCCCAAATGCAGTGGATGGTTCTTAGCAAAAACAAAAACAGCACTTGCTAAGATGTAAACAAAAATAGTGCTATACCCAAAAAGAGAGCGATTCATCTGGTGATTACTTGCACTTAAATAAATCGTTCCAAAAAACATCACCATAAAACTCAACACACTGCTAATATAAAGTAATTGTCTTTTCTTACTACTTAAATCAAAGGTATTTAAATACCATCCCAGTACAACGTAGCCCAGATAATGACTAAACATGGGATTAACCAAGTACCAAGGATATGGTTTATTGACTATCAAAAAAACTGTGGGTAAAACTCCTTCTGTTAAAAGGACGATACATAATAAGTATTCAACCAAACGTTTATACTTTTTGTTAGCAAAAACCGTTAAAACTGGTATACAACAATACACCACTATCATGGTATAGAAAAACCAGTAATTATTCTGTATTTTGTTATACACTAAACCTTTCAAAAAACTATAAGGATCCCATAAGGATTTATGATTAACTAGACTGCTATATAAAAAGGAAATTAGGCTCCAAAAGATTAGCGGAATAATGATTCGTTTAAATCTTTTTTTAGCATAAACTTTAGTTGTATATCGTTCACGATAATTTAGTAAGTTAGCGCCAGTTATCATAAAGAAAATTGGAACCGGCCAAATAAATAAGGTTTGCAGCACTAAACTCACAAACCATGATAGCTCTTGTCTATAATCAAATACAGTTAATGTAGAGTGTAAAACAATTACAAAAAAAATTGAGATAGCGCTTAAAACATCAATATAATCATTTCGCTTCGTTTACATGATGATCTCCAAATCACATATTATTCTTGTACTACTATACCTTATTTTGTTCTGAAATAAAATAGTGCGATGGCTGATTCAAACTGGCTTATCTAGGGTTGTCAAACATATGTTACCTGAACTGATAATAGTGGTGCTTGATGTCTTGTCCACCAAAACGAATTTTTTGAGTTTGTTGTCAAGGAGGAAAGTGAAACGATCCTTGACAACAAACGATAAAAATATAAAATCAGTGGACACATCAAGCAGCTTCGTTATACTTATTTTCGTAATACTTTTCAACCATTTGATTTGGGCTTAAGAATCCCAATACTTTTCGTGCAATATTATTGTGTCGACTCATATATCGCCGATGTTGCTTTAACATATCCTCTACGGATTCAAACT
>NZ_ATXL01000027.1 GCF_000421665.1 Bavariicoccus seileri WCC 4188
CTTAAAAAAGTGCCAGAGGTCAAAAGTTCTGATGTGAAACTTGTGTGGTATCCGGCTTGGTCGCCAGATCGTATGAGTCGTTATGCCAGAATGACACTTGGCATCTCAAACAGTTGATATGACAAGGTTTCTGAGGGGTTTAACAAGTTCAAATTTGGGGTATCTAAACCATAAAAATTAGAATTTAGTGTGGTATCCCAACATAAAATAAAAAAATAGTTTATCACTTTTCTTGTATACCTAATAAATCAAGGGAGGTGTTTTTTTGAATGAGCTAAGATTGCTAGAAAAAGAATTTTATTTTAACTGTGAAGCAACGGGATTACAAAACAAAACAATAGTAAGATATAGAAAGTGTTTTAATATCTTTCTAAAGTATTTAGAAGAGAAGTCAGACTATATAGAATTAGAGAGCATTACAGCAAATCAGATTAAAGCATTTTTGCTTAGCTTGAAGCACAAAGGCAGAGCAGAGAGTTATTTAAATACACACATCAAAACAATTAGAGCATTTTATAGATTTTGTGTAGACGAAGAGTACTTAGAACAATCTCAAAATGTTGCGCTGAAAGTTAAATTCTTTAGACAAAAGAAAACGATTATTAGAACATTCAACGATGATGAAGTATTGCAAATGATTAACGCTTGTGACAGAAGCAAATTTGGTAAGAAAGATTCACTGTTTAGCAAGTATTTATCACAACGCAACAAATTTATTATTATGCTATTAGCTGACACTGGTCTAAGATGTGATGAGATGTGTCACTTGCGAAATGATGACTTTTCTGAAAACTCAATATTCGTTGAAAGAGGCAAGAACAACAAAGAAAGACAAGTTTATACATCCTTGCCAGTTATAAATCAGTATTTTAAATATATGCGAATTAAACAGCTTTATTTTAAAGATAAGCTACATGCAGATTATTTGTTGCTGGGCGCTTATGACGGTACAAGGCTATCAGTTAATGCAGTTGAAGGATTAATTAAAAAATTGGGAAAACGGTGCAATATTAGAAAAGAAATAAGATGTGCGCCTCATGATTTTAGACACTATGCAGCGATTAAGCTATTACAGCAAACTGATGTATATCAGACTTCAAGAATCCTAGGACACTCGTCAACTAGAGTTACAGAGATATATTTGCGCAGTATGCAAACAGATCAAATCATAAAAAACACTAGAAATAAGTCACCACTTAGCCAATTAAAAAAAGGGAGATATTAAAATGACATATACTAAAATAATCAAAGCAACTAATAACTTATCAATCGACAACGCAATTTTTGGACAAGAACTATTTTTAATCTCTAACAATGAAAAAGATGAAGTAGCTTTACTAGATGCGTTAAAGAAGTATCTAAACACAAACGCAAATACGACAGGAGACATTAAAGAAGACTTGATCAGCATTTTGATTAACAGTGAAGAAGATCATGATAAACTTGCACAAGTATTAAAAGTAGACGACATATCACTAACGCTAGATCAAACGGTAACAGCATCTGATTTAAATTTTGAAGATAGTTTTGTTTATATAATAGAAGACAATAAAATAAAACAACTAACGCTTGCAGATGCAGAAGAAGAAGTTGAGATTGATAAAGATGAATTTGATGCGATTTTAGCAGAGAATGGTATCGACAGCAACAACTATTGACACAACAACAAACATATGATATAATGGATACATACAAAGAAGGAACCCCTGTTTTTTTAAGGCTTTTAGCAGAAATGCTAGAGGTCTTTTTTTATGTGTTAATATATATAGTCAAGCGATATACATCATAGAAATATTGTAATTTTATCTATATAGCTATTTTTTTAATTAGATTGATGCGGTATATCGCAGAGAACTTAAATCCATTTTGAGTAAATATTACTCAAATAGGTCACAAGCGTCAGTTTATTAAATAGAATATTGTAATTTTATCTGTATAGCTATTTTTATTAATATATAATTATGTAATTTTATCTGTATAGCTATTTATTTATTTCAAAAATATGTAATTTTACAGAAATAAGCCCGTTTTTGTGCACTAAGAAACAAAGACATATAAGAAACAAACACAATATAAGAATAAAGAAGAGAGTATAATACTCTAACTTCACTGCTGACGCAGTTCGTTTACGAGCATCTTAAATTGTCATTAAATAATAATTTATCTGTAACACATCTGTAACCAAAATCATTTCCACCCTGGCATACTTTTTGGCAATAATAGTGAAGGGGTAAATAATTTATTAAATAGTATGTCAATTGCTTTTTTGAATTATTTAATAAAAATTGAAAAACACAGTGTTATCAAGGGTTTATTAACTATTGACAAATTTTTAGATATATGTTATAATGAATGTATAATAATGAGAGACCAAAAACTTCACACAAAAGTTTGAAAAATATGCAGGGAGTTTTATAAATGAGACCAATTCAATATACAGCTTTTTATTGCTATGACAAAAAACTATCACTAATGCTAAAAGACAAAGGCTATACACGCTTAGCAGTTGCAACAAATCAAAGCTCTAATAATCAATTTGCTATTTATGTTAGAGACGAACAATTAGACAAAGAAATAAAACAATACTACAAAACAAATAAAATTAAATAGGAGATTAACAAGCATGAAGTCATTTTACTCGATTACAAATAAGATTTACGATTTACAAGATGCAACAGAATTTGATTATGCGGTAGCAGCAATGATAGCTACTTACAATTTACCTTTTTCAACAGATGAAGTTGTTGATGAAATAGAAACATTTACATTTACAGTAAATGAAATCTTCACAAGATTAAGACTTGACTATGATAACAAAACTTACTACACAAAAAAGATCAGAACATCAATTAAAAAATTACATGATGCAAATGTAATTAATATTTCAAACTATGATCAAATTGACTTTAACGATAATAGTAACGAAAACAACAACAATGAAATATTCTATCTTTCACAAGTTGTTGATGAAGCTGGCGAGTATGCAGGCTTTGCTTCATTGGTCTGTAAAGAGTTGATGAACGCTCTAGAGATACCTAAAATTTCTGATCGCATACAAGCAATTGCATTTTATGTATCTGTCAATCAACGCATCTTCCGTGCTAAAGCAGAAGACACAAAAGCAGATATTAGCAGATTTATTAACTGGGAATGCATTGCAACAATTGCTAACAAATACGGACGCAGTCGCACAATTGGTTTGAAGTCATTGCAACAGTTGCAAAAAGTAAAAGCTTTATCATTTGCTATTGTTAAGTTGAACGGTGCTTTAAAAGATGCAGAAAAAAGCAGTACAAAATATGTAATTAGCAGATACGAATACAACAACAGTTTAAACGCATATGTAAACGAAAAGCTAAAAGAAGGCTTGTACAAATCAATTGTTGCAAATGCTGAATATTTACAAAATGATGAATTAAAAGACGACAGATACTATTACAACGAAGAAGATAAAGAGGCGTTTAATAGTATGAAGCGTGTTAAAAAGGTCGCTACAACGCAATCTGATGAAGATGAGACGATTGTAGAAAGTACTAAAGAAGATACTAAAGAAGAAGTTAATAATATAGAAGAAACAGAACAAAAAATAGAAAAGGAAGATGAAGAATTGGTAGACAAAGAAATAGAGCAAAAACAAAACTTTGATGATTTCGGCGACTTTTTTGCTAGTGAATATGACGATGTGATTAACAAACAAGAACAAAAAGTTGAGTTAGTTGATAGCGCAAAAGTTGTACAGTTTAAAAAAGTTGCAAATGAAGAAATTAAAGTTGAAAAAAATAAAGAAGATTTAGAAGCGAGAATGAAAGCAACGCTTGCAAAAATGGAAGGAAGATAAAAAAATGACTAGAGAAGAATTACTTAAATATGTTAAAACAGAACAAGCTAAGTTAGATGCAGACATCAAAAAACGAAAAGAGGCAGACGAACAACAAGACAAACAATTAGATGAACAATTTAAAAATATGCAAAAGCAAATAAATGAGTTAAAAGTCGAAATGGACGAACTTAAAAATAGAATGAAGTAAAAAAAATAAGGGGCATCTTCTGTTTAAAAAAATAGCAGAGGTGCAAAAATGCAAGAGTATCAAAAACAAGCAATAGAACTAGTAAAAAACGAAAAAATTAAAGAGCGAGTATTTAAAAATGATGGAAGTTGGTCAGTTAATAAAACATGTGCAAAAGCTAATATTGAAAATATGTATAAATGTTTTGAAGCAATGTATTTGTTCGATAATTTACTAGAAAAATATAACGAAGTGCCAAATCAAGATTTTTATGTTGAAGAATATATTAAGTTGTATAGACAAAAAATAAAAACTAATGATCCTTTTATGTTTGAAGTTGGCGATGACTTTATAAATAGTTGCATTAAGTGGCGAGCGGATAGAGCTTATAAAGCAGCGATAATTGAATTAGTAACACAGGCACAATTAGAAAAAATGGGATATGAAGTAATCGCAGACAAATATTTGGACTGGGTCATGGGCGTTGATATAGTAGCTTTTAAAGCAAGTAAAATGTGGTTAATACATATCACAAAAGACACAGATTTTAGCAGAGAAAAAATGACTAAAAAGGGAAGTTATAGCGGTTTTAAAATTAACAAACAATCAGTAAAATTTAGACGAGATTTTACTGAACATGTTGCGCTGTATTATCAAAATGAAGAGTGTAAAGCAAACACAATTGAAAATGGACTACCATTTTTTAGATGCAGATACATCAGACAACAGTTAAATGATGATAAAGCGATAGATGTTAATGACGAAGACAACGAGCTTAATCGTTTTGTAAAACGAATAAATGAAATTGAAGAATATAGTTTGATGTCAAACAAATTTACATATGTTTTTATGTAACATATAACAATAAAAATAAGGGGCATTCTTTTAATAAATCAGAAAAGAGTGCAAAAAATGAAAAAAGAAACAGAATTAAAAAATGAAATAATTGAAAAGTTGCTAAAGTCAAGATGGTTAAATGTTTATACTAAAAAGTTAAATAAAAAATTTGGTAAGTATGCGACAAAAACAAATGGAATTGAAAGTAATCCTTCAAAAGATTCGCTAATCTCGAATTTATGGGAAAGTTTAGAAATATACAATCGCAATCACAGTTTAACTGATGACTATGACAAAATTGAAAAGTATTGTTATCAAAAAGCTTATACAATGACAAGTGATGAATTTGTGAGTGAAACTGGCAAATTTCGATATGGCAAAAAGAAAGAGTGGGTACAAAGACAAGTTGAGTTTGATGATGTCAAAGCGAATCAAATAGAATGCTGGGACGAGTATCCAGTTGAAAATGGGTATGTGTATACAGATAACGAGACTGTTAATAAAGCATATGCGATTGATATATTAGAAAAGCATTTTACTAAGTCGCAAGCAGTGTTTTGCAAGTCAGTTTTAACTTTGGGGACTAAAGCAACGAGAAAGAATTTTGAACTGACAAAACAGACTTTTAACAATCGTTTTAATCGGACAATTAGAGCGATTGAGAAGAAGAGACATTTGTATATTGATGAAGTCGTAACTGAAGCAGAAAAAGAGATCAATGACAAATTAGAATTGATTGACAGAGTTATTAAGTATGTTGAACAAGAAAATAGTAATGAAGTGCAGTTGTTTAAGTTGCTGTTGAATTTATGGGATAATGAATTGAGATATTTATACTTTGAAACTTTTGGGGATTATGAAAAAGAATTAGCATTGATGAATTTTAGAAATAATGACGGACGAAAGCAAGCATATAAATTAATAAACGCAGTTTATGCAGAAAGAGATCAATTGAATGATTTGCTGAGGTGTGCGTAATGCGTGAAGCTTTAAAGTATATAGACGAACAAATAAAAGAGACTAATACAGCAATAGCAGCAGTGTATCTAGCTAATAAGTTTTTTGATATTAAGAAAGATGATGAAGCAATTAAAAAGGCTAGTTTAAAAGTTGAAGCGTTAAAAGAAGTGAGATTGAAAATATTAGAAGATATTGCTTATAATAGCGAATATGAAGAAGTTACAATGTTATGAATAAAATGATTGTGTTTGTAGTTAAGATGTTGTTAAAGTATGTAGACTATTTAAACAAACACATGATATAATAGTTGTGCGATATTAATAGTGAGAGTGTGCAGAAGCATGCTCTTATTTTAATTTTAATGATAAGCGTAGTATATAATATAGATGATAACTTTGCGATGTGTTGTTAGAGAGTGTGCGATTGCATACTCTTTTTATTTTGCGTTTAAACTGTATTAGTGTATTAATACAAAGGATAATGATTATATGAGATTAACGAATAACAGAGAGTTCTATCTATCGAACAAATGGCAGACTAAACAACGAAGAGTGTTGAGAAGAGACGGATACGAATGTCGAGAAGCGAAACGATATGGCAAAGCTAAAACGGCAGAGATGGTACATCACATATATGAGATAGAGTATTATCCAGAATTGGCTTTTGAAGATTGGAACTTGATTAGCTTATGCAATGGTAATCATAACAAGATGCATAATAGGACTGCAGACACAGTGACGAAGCTGGGGTTATATTGGCAAGAGAAACGAGCAAGTGAGTTCGTTGATTATTACGCTGAGCATATCGAATGTGTCGATGAGATTGTAGTCGAGAAGATGAAGCAGCTGAATGTGTATCAGATGTATGTCGACAAGATATAGAATATACAATATAATATCTTGTATAACAAAAGTAATATACAATATATTTCTAAAATGAAATAATATATGATAATTGAAAAAATATAATTAATAATACAGAATAGCCGAAAAGGTTGATATGACAACAATATCCCCGCCACTAGAAAATAATATATTGTATATTAAGGGAGACCGAGCAAGGGGATCATTTCCAAGTGTACAGGCTATGAGAATAAATTTTTGAAGAAAGCAGGTGAAAATTGACTTGAAAAACATACCAACTGTCGAAACTATTAAGCGCAGAACTGTTAAGAACATGAAAGAGTTGGGTACTTACAAAGTTCAGTTTTCACCTATAATTTCACGCTATGCTGAAACGGTGTGGCAATACAATTTATTGTATAGACGATTCGAACAATCTGATTTTGTCGTAGAAGTTGCGACAGGAGCAAGTGGTGTAAAAAAAAGTCCGATTGTAGCAACGCTGGAAAACTTACGGAAAGACTTAACGACATACGAAGATCGTTTGTTACTTAATCCTAAATCGCTTAAAGATAGCGATAATAAAACTGATAATGAACCTTCAGCATTTGCAAAATTTCTAAATAGTTCTGGAGTTGATTGATATGAATATCTCTCATATCACTTCCGACAATTTTAAAGTAGCAATTAAATATGCAGAAGATTTAGTTAGCAAAAAGCGAATAGCTTACGAAGATGAAATCTTATCAGCACAACGATTTTTAGATGATTTGAAGTCTGACAAATGGGATTTTAAACAAGAACAATTCGACTTCATAATAGGCTTAATCGAAGGCACAATCACACATGTTCAAGGTCAAGATTTAAACGGTAATGATTTAGCACACACACCGTTAAAATTAATGCCGTTTCAAAAATTTATCATAGTGAATCTGTTTGGGTTCTTTGAAAAAGATTCTAAGATTAGAAGATTTAATGAGTCATTAATCTTCCTCCCGCGCAAACAAGGTAAAAGCTTATGGGCAGCTAGTTTAGCATGGGCAAAAGGTGTTCTTGATAGAAAATCTGGTGCTAAGACTTATATAGTTGCAAATAGTCTAAAGCAAACACAAGAAAGCTTTGGTGACATAGTTAAGAACATTGAACATTTAAAGAAAGATTTGAAGAAGTTGCGAATTCGTGACAACAATCAAGAACACTCAATTTATGCTGATTTTGGTGATGGTTCATCTGAAATATTTGCAATAGCAAATCAAGAAGATAAGCTAGATTCTTTAAACTGTAACTGTTTAATTCTTGATGAACTTCACAGTTGGAAGCGAGCAGGTGCCAAAAAATACACACTGATGAAGAATGCCATGAAAGCATATCGAAATAAGCTATTAATCGGCATCTCAACCGCTGGCGATGTTCCAAACGGTTTTTTAGCGCAACGCATACAGACACTACAAAAAGTTTTAAAAGGTCAGATTAAAGATGATACTTACGATTCATATTTCATTTATATGTGTCATGTCAAACAAGACAAAAAAGGCAACATCTTAAATCCTCTAACAAGCGATATAACAACCCCAGATGACCCACAAGTTTTAGAAGCAGTGACACCATCTTTAAATGTCACAACCACTTTAAAAGAATTAGTCGCAGATGCAAGACAGGCGATGAACGAACCTCAACTTAAAAACGAATTTTTAAACAAAACATTAAACATATTCACAACTGCAGATAATGCTTATTTTGATATAGATGAATTTAAGTATTCAGATAGTAACTTCAATTGGAAACTAGAAGAACTAGCTAAGCTACCAATAATTTGGTATGGCGGTGCTGACTTATCTAAGTTACATGACTTAACTGCCGCAGCTTTATACGGAGTGTTAAAAAATTATACTTACAATATTGACGGTCAAAAAGTTACTAAAGATATTGACATCGTTATCACGCATGCGTTTTTCCCTCGTGCGAAAGCAATCGAAAAAGCAGAACAAGATAATATACCTTTGTTTGAATGGGAAGAAGAGGATTGGGCAACACTATCGAATACATCAACTGTATTGTTTGACGATATTGTCAAATGGTTTTCAGACATGCGCAAATTAGGTTTTAAAATCAAAGAAGTCCACTTTGATAAGAAATTTGGTCGTGAGTTCTTTTTAAAAATGAAGCAAGCTAAATTTAAAATGGCTGATGCTCCACAATATTTTTATCGCAAAAGTGAAGGATTTAGACACATAGAACAAAAAACTAAATTGGCTGAGTTCTATTATTTACATTCAAGAGCTTACGAATATTGTATCAGCAATGTCAAGGCAATAGAGAAAACTGATGACATGATTCAATTTGAAAAAGTGCTACCGAATCAACGAATTGACTTATTTGATGCTTCAGTCTTTGCATGTTGTGCAAGTCTGGAAGGTAGCGAAAAGAAAGCTAAAAACAAGTCAGCTATAAATAACGCAGGCTAAAAAGGCGGTGAACAAAAAATTAATGGGAATTTTTAATTTTAATAAGAGAAATACAGAAGAAAGTCAACAATCCAAAGTTGGCTATTTTTTAACCAAAGATGCAGAAGATTTGTTGGTGAGCGGTTATACAAGACTTGCAGACAATCCAGAAGTCCAAACCGCAGTTAATCAGATTGCTGATCTAGTGAGCAATATGACAATTCAACTGATGCAGAACTCTGAAAAAGGCGATGTAAGAGTCAAAAATGATTTATCTAAGCTAGTAGATATCAAGCCAAACGGCTATCAATCACGAAAGAATTTCGTGTTTTGGATAGTCAAAACTCTACTGATTGGCGATGGCAACGCAGTTGTATTACCAATTTCACGAAATGGGAAAGTAGTTGAACTAAGACCACTAGCATCATCTAAAGTTAGATTTATTTACGATGTGAATCAAGATTTTAACTATGTGATTGATTATGAAGGTAGGCAATACCAACCATCAGATGTTTTGCATTTTGCAATTAATCCAGATGAAAATCGGCCATTTTTAGGCACAGGCTACAGGGTTAGTTTGTCTGATGTTACGCATAATTTAAAACAAGCATCAAAAACTAAGCGCTCGTTTATGTCATCAAATTATAAGCCTTCTCTAGCAATCTATGTTGATAGCGATTCAGATTTAGACGAAGAATCACGACAAAAACTAGAAGATAAATATATGAAGCGTTCAAACCCGAATGCGCCTTTAATGCTTCCAGATGGCATGTTAAGACTAGAACAAATTAAGCCTCTGACATTAACTGATTTAGCATTGAACGATGCAGTTAAAATTGATAAACAAACGGTAGCAACCATTTTAGGTATTCCACCTTTTGTTTTGGGTGTTGGAACTTATACAAAAGACGAATGGAACAATTTCATTAATACAAAAATTATGAGCATTGCACAAGTCATTCAACAAACACTCAATAATTTAATCGTTGAAGATGACATGTATTTCAACTTTAACGCTAGAAGCTTATATAACTATTCACTGACTGACTTAGTTAATAGCGGTACAGCATTAGTCAAAGTTAACGCTATGCGAAGAAATGAGTTAAGAAATTGGCTATCATTACCGCCTGACGATGAAATGGATGATTTGCTAGTTTTAGAAAACTTCATACAACAAGCTGATGTAAGTAAGCAGAAAAAGCTAGTACAAGATGAAAATGAAGATTTGAAAGGTGGTGAGTAAATGCAAAATGAAAGACTCACCCACCAATTTCGATCAATTGGGAAATTGAATACAAGAGATGAAGCCAGTGATGAATACAAAATCAGTGGTTATTTTATTGTCTTTAATTCTGAAACGAAACTTGGCGAAGGTATGTTTGAAGAAGTAGCTCCAGAAGCATTAGTAGATGTTGATTTGTCTGATGTTCGTGCGTTAGCAGACCATGACACCGCTAAGGTTTTAGGTCGAACAAAATCTAGCACATTAGAATTATCAGTTGATGACAAAGGTTTGTACGGAGAAATCTCTATTAATCAAAACGATACAGATGCAGTTAATTTATACGAGCGTGTTAAAAGAGGAGACATTGACCAATGTTCTTTTGGCTTTGACATTTTAGAAGAAGACTATGAACAGCGTGAAGATGGTATGAAATGGACAATACGAAAAATTAAATTATTTGAAGTATCAGTTGTAACATTTCCCGCTTACGAAGATACGGCAGTAAGCGCTCGTTCACAACAAGTTAAACAAATCGAACAAAGACAACTAGAACAACGAAAAGCAAAATTGAAGGAGAGAATACAAAAATGGCATTAAGAAAATTAATTTTAGCTAAGAAAATTTCTGAGCGCTCAAGCAAAATTGAAGCTTTACGAGCAGATGAAGACAAGCTAAAAGACGAAGAAAAAGAAGTAGCTAAAGCAGTCGACGAAGCTGAAACTGATGAAGATATGAAAGTCGTGGAAGATTCAGCTGACGAATTAGAAAAGAAATTAGATGAAAATGCTAAAGCTATTGCTGATCTAGAAAAAGAAAAAGCTGAGTTAGAAGCAGAATTAGCAGACATCGAAGAAGATCAACCGAAGGCAAAAACTGAAGAAGATGAAGAAAAAGGAGAAGAAAGACAAATGGCTAAAAAAATTAATACTCGTGATACAGGTGTAATGTCTATTCGTGAATCATTACAAGTTGATGAAGTTCGTTCATTCTATCAAAATATTGCTAATGCAATGACTGAAAAACGCTCATTGACTGGCGATGAAAAGGTAGTTCCACAAATCGTAGTTGACCGAATCGAATCAAAATTAGGTGACTACTCAACTTTACTTGCAGAAGTTACTGTAGAACAAATCGGTGGTACTGGCCGTGCAGTAATCGCTGGTGACATTCCAGAGGCTGTTTGGTTTGAGCTAGGTAAAAAAGCACTGGCAGAATTAGAAGATGAGTTCAAAGGTATCGAAGTAGACGGCTTTGGTTTAGGTGGATACTTGCCAGTTCCAAACATCATTATCGAAAACTCTCTCATTAACTTAGCTGCTCATGTTGAAGATCGTTTAGCTAAATCAATTGCTAAAGCATTAGACAAAGCAATTTTAAAAGGTGAAGGACTTGCTAAGAAACAACCGATTGGGATTGTTCCTTCAATTCCTGAAGAAAATAAAGTTGAATCTGATGGAAATGTAGCAGATTTGATTGCCCAACTTGGCTTGGTTGACACTGACGGCACAGGCGGAGAAGTGGTAGCAGTCATGAATCGCAAGACATACTACTCTAAAATCGTTCCTCAAACCTTAGCAGTTGCTGCTAACGGAGTCTTAACAGGTTCTTACGCATTGCCATTTAGAGTTGTATTGTCTGCATATGCTGACGATAACACCGTAGTCTTTGCTGATTTGAAACAATACTTGTTATCTCAACGGTCTGCTATCCGTGTTGAATCGTCTACTGATGTTCAATTCACATCTGACAACACTGTATTCAGAGGCGTTGGCTACTTTGATGGCAAACCAATGAAAAATAATGCATTTGCATTAGTAACAATTACAGATACACCAGCTGAAGCGTAGTCAGTAGAAGGGATTAATTTCCCTTCTTTATTTTTTATGAAGGGAGTCATGAACTTTGAAGTATAAAGTATTAGTAGATTTTACAGATAAAGAAACAAAACATATCTATTACAAAAACGATAAATATCCTTTTAAAGGCAGAGCCAAAAAAGCTAGAATTGAAGAATTATTATCTGATGAAAATCTTAGAAATAAACCTTTAATTGAGGTGGTTGAAGATGAAAGTTGAAGACATTTTAGCGCTAGTCAAAGCTACTTTAGGATATAAAACAACCGTTCGTGATGAACTGTTAACTCATACAATTAAATCTGTGATTGATGAATTAGAACAAGAAAAAGGTATTGCACTAGATGCTACTAATTCTGCACATGTCATGTTTGTATGTGATTTGTCTGTATTCCGTTATGAAAATCGTGGTGGCGGTGTATTGCCTCGCAATCTCGAATACAGATTGCGTAACTTAATTGTGAAATTTGGTGGTTCAAATGTTTGATTTAGAAGTCACTTTACTACATCAAGACGGCTTCACAGAAAATAAAGTTGGCGATAAAGTTCCGCTTTATAAAGAAATAGAAATATTTGCAAAAGAATTACCTATTTCTCGATCAGAATACTACTTTGCAGGTCAAGCTAATATTGAAATAAGTCGCTTAATCGTGATTCATCCGTTCGAATATGCGAATGAAAAAATCTTAAAAATTGAGGGTGAACAATATTCAGTTATCAAACAATATAAAGTTGACAACGAGAATCTAGAGTTAACTCTTAAACAAAAAGTGGGCAATAAATGATGGATGATTTAGCGAAACAAATCTTAGAAGCGCTTGAAGATTATAGCGAAGAAGTCGAAGAAATAGTTGAAGATGAAATTGAGAATGTAGCTAATGAAGCCGTTAGCGAACTTAAAGCAAACAGTCCGAAGCGCAAACGCAATGGTGGAAAGTATGCTCGAAGCTGGCGCAAGACTAAAGTTAAAGATGGTTATTCTGTGCATAACACGAAAGCTGGACTAACACACTTGTTAGAAAAAGGTCATGCTAAGCGCAACGGTGGTAGAACAAAAGCTATGCCACATATTGCGCCAGTTGAACAAAAAGTTATTCAAGACTTAGAAGAAAATATAAAGAGGAGGGTGCAGAAGTGAAGCTAATAGATTTTAGAAAATTACTAGAGCAAACTGATTTAACAGTTCAATACAGAGCTTTTAAAGAGGGCCAAGCACCTCACCTTCCTTATATTTTATTTTATGAAGAAGACAATGGCGGCACAATCAAAGCTGATAATTTTAACTATTATCCAGTGAAAAATGTGACAGTTGAGCTGTATACAGACGAGAAAGATTTTGAGTTAGAAGAGAAATTAGAAACAATATTTGATGACAATGGGTTTGAATATGACAGCTATGAAGCATATTTAGATACAGAAAATATGTTTGAAAAAGCATATGAAATTACAATTTGAAGGAGAAAAAATAATGGCTAATAAAGAAAATAAAGTCGTTTACGGTCTTAAAAATGCGCATTACGCAAAACTATCGTTTGACGAAACAGGCGCACCAGTTTATGCAACGCCCGTTGCGATGAAAGGCGCAGTTGAATTGTCGCTTGAACCAGAATCAAATGATATTCAGTTCTCAGCAGATGATGATGCGTCATTCTTTGCTGAAAGCGAAAATCAAGGGTATAGCGGAACATTAACACTTGCTAACTTATCGTATGCGTTCAGAGCAGACATTTTGGGTGAGTTAGATGACGATACCGACGGAACAATTACAGAGATTGCGGACGCTAAGATGTCACCGTTTGCTTTACTGTTCCAATTTGATGGTGATGTTAATAAAACTAGACATCTAGTTTACTATTGTATTCCATCTCGTGCTAAGTTAGGTTCAAAAACTGGTAAGGATATTGAAGGTGTTGAAATGACTTTCAAAGCCAAACAATTGGATTTGGGCGAAAGCAAACTAGTTAAGACACAAACGACTACTGAACAATCTGCTAAATATTTAGACTGGTTCACACAAGTCTATGTTAAAGGTCAAACACCTGCAGAAGGGTAATTTTTAGGTTTTTTAAGAGTGGCTTATGTCACTCTTTTATTATATGACAAAACAATCAAAAGGAATGAATAAACATGGAAAAAACAATCTATATTGATGATAAGCCAGTGAAATTAAAATCAACTGCTGGTACGCCTAGGCGGTATAAAGCGCAATTTAGAAAAGACTACTTTGCTGAGTTAATGAAGCTTGCTAAAGTTTTTAATCAAACAGCTGAGAATGACGGACAATTCGATTTAAACACTGTTTCATTTGAAGATTTAGATCATTTAGACTTTGAACCGATGTACAATTTTGTTTGGGTATTAGCTAAGACAGCAGATAAGACAATACCTGAGCCAGACGAGTGGCTTGATGAGTTTGAAGCTATGCCACTGGCCGATGTATTTCCTCAAATTACTGAATTGTTAGAAAGCTCAATACAATCAAAAAAAAAGTAAACGATGTAAGCGGTAGTGATGAGCAGTTTACAGAAGAATCATTCTATTATATCTGTCGTCAATGCGGTTTAACCTATGAAGAAATCGAAGATATGAATATCGGTCAATGTTTAGATCATATACAAGAGTGGATAGATAACAACGCAGTCGATGAAAACGGTAAGCCAATTGAAAAGCAATCGCAAGCTAGAAAAGCAAATCAAGCCGATTTTAATGCTTTCTAATTACTCTCATGAGCATTCTCGCAAAAGATAAATAACAAAACTGAATAACTATACATTTAAGAGTCTCAGAATGCGTTTCTGTGGCTCTTTATTTTTAACGAAAGGAGAGTGAACACATGGCAGGAAGAATTAAGGGTATTACTATTGAAATCGAAGGTAAAACACAAGGCCTTCAAAAAGCTTTGAAAAGTGTAAATGATGTTTCTGTCAATTTAAATAGAGAGTTAAAAGATGTTAATAAATTACTTAAATTTGATCCAAAAAATCAAGATTTAGCAGCTCAGAAACAAAAAATATTATCAGAAGCAATTGAGAATACTAAAACAAAATTAAATGCGTTAAAAGATGCTCAATCACAAGTAGCTTCTCAATTTGCAAAAGGTGAGATTGATGAAGGTCAGTATAGAGCATTTGAAAGGGAAATAGCCGAAACAGAAGGATCTTTGCGTTCATATCAAAGTCAGTTAAATAAAACACAAACTGAACAAGATAGATTTGATAAAAATACACAACGATTACAAACATTATTTGATGCGACTGGTACAAGTATTGATGATTTTAGTGATATTTTAGGAACTCGTTTAACTAATGCAATTAAAGATGGTACTGCATCAAGTGATCAGTTAGAACAAGCAATTAACAAGATTGGTCGTTCTGCTATTGGTCAAGACGGCGATATTAATCAACTCAAAAACGCATTAGACAAAATTGATGACGGAGATTCTATTGATGTTGTTAAACAAGAAATCGAAGAGCTAGGCGATCAATCGTTAGATTCGAAAGAAAAGGTCAATCAACTTGTTCAAATAGCGCAAAGTGATGCCTTTAATCAATTGGCTGATAAAGCTGGGGCGATATCAGATAAGATATTCGAAATTGGTGGTAAATCAATCGAAGCAGCTGCAACAGTTCGAGCAAATAACGCACAGTTTACGCAGGTGTTTGGGGACTTAGAAGATGCAGCTACTAAAAGCGTTGACACCATGGGCGACAAGATGGGCATACTCCCAGAGCGTTTAAAACCTGGTTATGCGGCCATTAGCTCACAATTGATGTCTTTGGGTGTGTCACAAGAAGAAGCTATGAGTTTAGCAGAACAAGCATTAACATCTAGTGCTGATGCGGCAGCATTCTATGATACATCACTAGAAGATGCACAAGGATCAATTCAGTCTTTTATTAAAGGTAACTTATCCGCAGCTGAGGGCGTAGGTATTTTTGCAAGTGCAAACGGATTAAGTCAATATGCGTTAGACAACGCTGGTAAAGCCGCTAATAAATCTGGTAAAGAATATGAAAAAATGACTGAGGCTGAAAAGCAAAGTTTAAGAACAAACTATATTAGTGATATGCAACAAAAAGCAGAAGTTACTGGTCAAGCAGCAAGAGAATCAGATGGATATGAAAATGTCATGGGCAATCTAAAAAGTACAATAGATCAATTCATGGCAGCAATAGGCGATGAAGCACTGAACATGTTTTCTGAAGCTATACAGGCTTTAATACCATTCATTCAAAGTTTAGTTGATTGGTTTACTAATTTAGACCCAGTTGTTAAACAAATAATGACTGTTATAGTTATTGTCACAGCATTAGTTCTAGCATTAATACCTATAATAGCAGCTTTTGCGTTAGCACAGACAGCGTTAAATATAGCATTACTACCTATGATTGCAATAATAGTTGCCGTTATAGCTGTTATTTCATTAATCGTCATTGCGATAATGAATTGGGGGGCAATAACCGATTGGCTATCTGAAAAGTGGCAAATCTTCAAAGATTGGCTAAGTCAATTGTGGGATAGTATTTCTACAAAGGCAGGCGAAATTTGGAGTGCTATAACTTTAGCAATTTCTAATTTTGTCACAAGTTGTATCACAACTATACAAGGTCTTTGGGACTCTGCTAAGAACTATATCAGTGGTATCTGGAATAGTATATCTACAACTGCTTCAACGATTTGGAACAATATAAAAACATCTATTTCAGATGCAATTACGAATGCTAAGAACAAAGTTGCAGAAGTTGTGAATAGCATTAAAACAAAAATATCTGGGGTTTGGGAGGATATTAAATCTACCACCTCAAGAGTATGGAACTCAGTTAGAGATGCAATTGAAAAGCCAATCAACAAAGCTAAAGATATTGTAAGAACGGCAATTGACACCATCAAAGGTTTATTTGATTTTAACTTTAGCTGGCCTCATATGGAAATGCCACACTTTAGCATTAGTGGTTCGATGAACCCACTAAAATGGCTCGATGAGGGTGTTCCGTCAATAAGCGTTGACTGGTATGCAAAAGGTGGTATTTTAACTAAACCGACTGTATTCGGTCAAAACGGAAACTCATTAATGGTTGGTGGTGAAGCTGGTAAAGAAGCAGTAGCACCACTATCTGATTTGATGGCTTATGTTCAAGCAGCAGTTAAAGCTGAAAACGAAACACAAAATGTAGCATTTTTAGAGATGATTAAAATATTAAAAGAGATTAAAGATAAAGATACAACAATTGTCATGAATAAAAAGATAGTCGCTAAAGAATTAGCATCAGACATCAAAAAAGAAAATGACAAAAACGAATTTCAAAAAAATAGAGGTAGGGGATTAGCATAATGAAAAAATTACAAGTTTTGTTTGATGGCTATGATCTTACTTCTGTTTTAAGTGTTATCAGTGGCTTTAAAAGAGGCGTTGGACATCTTGATGCGGATAAAGTTATTACAATGCCTTTTATCATTTACAACTTCAATAGTAAAAAGCGTAGAACATTAGCATATCTATTAAATGTTGACGAACCTAAACAACTGATCTTTAGTGATGAGCCAGATAAATATTATCTTGCTACACCTACAAAAATTGATTTAGATGAATCTGAAGAGCGTGCGAGCGGAGAAATCGAATGGCTGATTGAAGATGGCATTGCTAGATCAATTAAAACTAAGACTATAGCTAACTTTGAAGATCAAACGCTAATTGAAGCAGATAACAAAGGTACAACAACAACTTATCCTATTATCCGTGCGAAAATGAACGGTGAGAATGGTGTGTTTACTGTTGTTAATTCCGAAGGCGGAGTCTTACAATTTGGTAATCCAGAAGAACTAGACGGAAATGATGCGGTGAGGTCAAACAGAGTATTGTATGCAAGTTATTATAATACTTTGCCACCTAACGCAGTTCCGAATCAAGGCATTACCACTTATCCAACTTATGCAGGTGGAGACCCCAATGTACAAACAGGTAGCTTTAACTATGATGAGCCAGAGACCGCAGCCCCAGTCTTTAGCGACTCAGCTGTCAAACGGTGGAATGGCCCCTCTTATAAAGTACCGATTGGGACTAATACAAACGGTGTGAGAACAGGAGACTTTGAGTTTACGCATCGTTTCAGTTTTTGGAATAAGACATCCAATAAGCAAAGGGGTCGAGTAGAGTTTGCTTTAAACTCTGATAACAAACATGGCTTTGGGTTTGTTATGCGTGACTCGTCAACGACTAAACGACAACTTATTGTGGAATGTCATATCTTTGATATTATAGGCGAACGCTCATATGATTTAGATTTGAAGAAGTTTGATGGGTCATTTTTTGAACTTAAAATTATCCGTAAAGGCGCCTCAATAACATGGCAATTAGGACAAATTGATAGTTTAAAGAATGGTGTTAATCTTAAAAAAGGCGTTATCTTCACTAAGACATTTACAAGTGATGATTATAAAGACTTTGCTATTACGAATGTCTTTGCTTACATGATGCGTTATCAGAAGTCTGATGCAGTTCGAATGCGCTTCACAGATGCAAAATTTACATGGATTAATACACCATATTGGAACGACATTAAGAACATCTATCAAGATGGTGATGAGTTAACGATTGATACGAAAGAACGCAAGTTGTATCTAAACGATGTAGAAGCTTTAGATAGTCGCTATCACTCGATTGACAACGAATGGGAAACTTTTGCAATGAAGCCAGGTAAGACACAGTATCAAATTGTTCAATCTGATTGGGCGGAAATACCTTCTGTTTCAGTCGAATATGAAGAACATTGGACATAATTTTATGATTGTTTTGGGAGAGGTTTTTGCCTCTCTTTTTTATATGTATTTTTTTTGAAAGGAGTTAAACATGACTAATTTTTACTTAACAGATCGCAAGTTTAATCTGATTAGCGTTATAGCAACAACTAACGATACTCCAATTTATTTTGAAGATGTTCAAGATGTTCAATCTATCGAAGAAGCAGCAAGATCATTCACAGGAACAATAACGATTGATGAAAATAAAAGAACAATTGAAAACTGGAACAAAGCTGATGAAATGTCTAAAGTTGGTAATTATATTCTATATAAAGATAGACAAAATCAATCAGTATTTATCACAATCGAATCGCAAGAGATTGATCCAGTTGGTTGCACAATTGACATTGCAGGTCATGATGCAGGTATCGACTTAATTAATGAAGTAGTTGCTGAAGATAAGCCAGATAAGCAATATACTATCGCTGAATATATTAACAAATACACTTGGGATAGCGGTTGGGAAATTGGTAGAAATGAAGCTTCAAACCTAAGCAGAAAATTGACAGGTTGGGAAAGTGATGATACTGCATTAGGAAGAATCTTATCAGTTGCCAAAGGCTTTGATGTTGAATTAGACTTCTCTTTTGATGTCAATGGTTTAGATGTTGTTCACAGATATATTAATATCTATCGCAAAAGAGGTACAGATGACAATGTCACGCTTTATGTCAATAAAGAAATTGAAAAGATTGTAACAACAACTGACATTTATGATTTATGTACATCTATCAAAGCAATCGGTGGAGAAGATGAAAAGACTAAAAAGAATGTCACATTAAGAGGTTATAAGTGGACTGATTCAGATGGACGATTCACACTTAACGCCGACGGTATTTTACGAGATACACAATCAGTGCAATTATGGTCTCGTTTATTATCCAACGAAAACCCTAACCCTCTACACCATCATATACAACGCTATGTTAAATATGAAAGCAAGTCACAAGCACAAATATTAAAGAGTGCATTGTCTGATTTGAAAAAGCGTTGTGAGCCAGCTGTTAACTACAAAGTTGAAATTGTTCACTTCCCAGCTTTAGTTAAAATTGGTGACACTATTAAACTTGTAGATGAACAACGCACATTGTATTTATCTGCAAGGGTATTAGAACTTAAATATGACTATGCAATTGAAAATGCTGAAGCAACATTGGGAGATTATCTGATTCAAGAGGGTCGAATTAGTAGCGACTTACAAGACTTAGCTAATACACTTAAAGATAAAGTTGCTAATATGCAAAAAGATGTAGATCTAAAAGCTGAGTACTTAGCACAAGCAACAGCGCCAGAAAAAACGATTAATGTCATTTGGATTGATACATCTAACAGTGAAGGAACTGGTGTTGATATACCTCGAATTTATGATCCAGAGACTGAAAATTGGGTTAAAATTGTTCCGACACAACCTAGCGAAGTTCATGCGTTTTCTAAAATTGATGGCGACAAAATAGCAATTGATGTTGAACAAATTAAAGAAGATGCTAAACAACTTAGTGAAAATGTTGAACAAGCTACTGAAGAAGCTAATGAACGCTATAAAGAAGTTACTCAGTTAAAAACAGATGTTGATACAGTATCACATACAGTTGACGAGCAAGGCAACTCAATTACATCTTTAGTGACTAAAGTTAACGACAATGGTCAAGACATTACTCAACTCAAACAAGACTCAACAGGTTTTAAGCAAACGGTAGCTAACTTAAAAGATGATGTCGAAGGCACAACAGGTAAAATCACACAGTTAGAACAAAATGTTGATGGCTTTAAGTCTACTGTTCAAAGCACTTATGCAACAAAAGATGCTTTAGAAACACAAACAGATAAGATTACACAAGCGACACAAGATTTATCTGGCTTTAAACAAACAGTATCAGAAAAGTATGCTACTAAAAATGCGCTAGGTGAAGTTGATTCTAAAGTTAGTAGTGCAGAACAAGATTTAAGCGGATTTAAAACTACTGTTGCTAATACTTATGCAACAAAAACTACAGTAAATAGCGTTCAGCAAGATGCCGACAAAGCACAACAAGATGTTGATGATTTAGGTGTATCACTAGACACCCAAACCCAAAAACTCTCTCAACTCTCTCAAACCGTCGATGGCTTCAAACAAACCGTTTCAGAAACCAACGAAAAAATCATTTCCCTTACTCCTTCAACCAGAAACCTCCTCCTAAACTCCCAAACCCTTCTCTCTGAAGACTCTACAAGCCCTATCACAGGAAGTAATGTTTATGGATGGGATAATGGTGGGAATCTATTGTTGGGTACAAGTAGTGAGTTAAAGACTTACACTATGCCTAGTTACTACTTTGGAAAATCCAGAATTAACCTATCCCCATTAGGTATTAAAGCAGGAGATACTTTAACCTATAGTGTTTACTTAGTTGTTCCAAGCAATGCTACAAGTGGTGTCCAAGCAAGGATTCAATTAAGGAGCACCTCTGAATTTGAACCAAGGCAAAGCCAATTTGGTAATGCTATTGCGGCTGGTACAGAGGGTTGGTCAACGGTAACATGGACAATTCCAAGTGGTTGGGATTATTCTGTAGAAGCTTGTTATACAAGATATGAGAACCCAACATCAAGTAGTTTTAATTTTCAAGCTAAGTGTGACAAGTTAGAGGTAAACTCAACCGCAACTCCTTATGTGAATGAGTCAAGTGGGCGGAACCTAATTCCAAATACATCTTTCATAGATGATAAAGTACCACCACGGGGTAGTGTAGGTAATCCTAACTCAGTTTTTGTCACAGAAGATGGATATAGATGCCAATACTGGAAAAATACTGACAATGTATATGACCTTGGTTGGTATATACGCAAAAGTAACTTTTTAGTTATACCTAAAGTTGGAGATAAGTTTACTGTTAGCTTTGTGGCTAAGGGAAAAGGTAGTATGAGAGCCGTTTTCATGGAAAATGCCGATATAACAAAAGGTGACAATGGCTCTTTAAGTAGCACATGGAAAAAGTTTGTCATACAAGGTACTCACAGTGCTACTACTGGGGCTTTAATTTTCTATTTAACTAATGAAGTTTCAGGCTCAGAGATTTATCTAAGAAACATTAAAGTTGAAGAGGGCATAATAGACAACCCTGTTTACTCTCCCGCCCCAGAGGACTTCACCCCATCCCAAAACCCTATTTTTCTCTCACCTCAAATAGAAGGAACAAGAAACTTTATAAGAGCACAAAGGGACTCAGATGGCTTTAGTGGAGATGTTTACAGCGGTTGGATACCAGAGGGTGTTGGTGAGAACTTGCTACAAAACTCTGACCCTGAAAGCATATCAGGGGCTATAAATGGTTGGTCAAGGGCAGGGACTAGCATAGTTACCACTAAGCACTCTAACTATTATGGCGGTCAAAAAGAGTGCTTCTTAATCAGAACTACTAATACAGCAGAATTAACCTCTGATAACACAACAAGGTTTGACATAAAGCCAAATACAACTTACACAGTGTCATTCATGGGCTTAGCTGGTGGTAATGTATCTAGCATGGATATTCAGTGGCTAAGTAGAGCTAGTGGGTCAACAGCTGATTTTGATAATGCAAGAGCAGTCATATCTAACAAAAGGCTAACCACAGGTACAGCTGATAGATACTCTGTAACATTTAAAACCAACTCCACAGACACATCTTGTATTATCAGATTTGATAATAATGGTAGCACTGATGGAAAAGAGGCTTGGCTACTCTTTGGTGAGGTAAAAGTAGAAGAAGGCTCACAAGCCACCCCATATTACCCTAACTCATCAGAATACGCCCTAGACCACACTCAAATGGCTCTAGCAAACACAATAGGAGAAGGTTATCTAACAGACTCAATAGTCAACAAAGGCTCTATAGCGGTTCATTTCAAGGCTAGAGCAAGTCAAGAAGTAGACTTTAGTATGATGCAATGGGTAGTGTACTCAGACCAAGAGAGACTTTTACTCAAACCTGAGTCAATTCATGTCACAAAAGATTGGCAACAGTTCACACTCTACTACCCTAATCTTGGTAAAAGTGTAGATTTATTAAGATTCAGTCCACACCAATTGCTCACTCAGGGCATTAGATTGAATGATTTTTACTTAGATTTATGTGAGTGGTATGTGGGAGCAGGGAATAAAGCCACACCATGGGTGGCCGCTTCTGAAGATGCGTTTAATCAAATTGAAGATGCAAAAGATTCTTTAAACAATAATATCAATAATGTTAGAGAAGAGCTAACAAGCTCAATTGAACAAACATCTAGTGAAATATTATCAACGGTATCAGAGTCTTATATTACATCTTCTGATTACGGAGACTTTGTTGAACAAACATCAACGGCTTTAAAACAAACATCGGAAGATTTTACATTTTCATTTAAGGATTTAACTGGCCAACTAAATGACCTAGACGGAAATACATCAGAGCAATTTGATGTGATTAGAAAATATATTCAATTTATAGATGGAAGAATTGATATTGGGCAATCAGATAGCACAACAAAACTTTCAATTACGAACGATAAAATATCTATGATACAAGGTGGGTCTGAAGTAATGTATATCACAGACCAATTACTATATATTGACAAAGGGGTATTTGTAAGTAGCTTACAGGTGTCTGAACATATTTGGACACAGCTTAGCCCAGATCAACCAGATGTTTTGTCATTAGAATGGATGGGTGATAATTAATGGGTTTAAATTCATGGTCAACTTATACCAGAGGAATGTCAAATATTGGTATAGGTATTAGGATTAAACATGGTAATTATGATATTAATAACAATAGAACATATGTTAATTGGGAAGTCTATGCATATCGTGTTGCTGGATATAACTGGTACGAAAACCCAACATCGTACATTAACTGTACAATTAATGGTTCAAAAGTAGTTAACAACAAAGCATGTTTAATCAATGTTTACAAACAGACTTCTCATACATTAGCAAGAGGCGGATTGTGGGTTGGCCATAATTCAGATGGGAAAAAAAGTATTAGATATAACTTTAGTTTAACTAAAGCTCCTTACCCTATTAATACAGGTAGTGTTTCTGGCACCTATGGCCTTCCTACTATACCTAGAGCATCTAGTATGTCAATCAGCAAATCAAGTATGAATTACGGAGATAGGGTTACTTTTAGTATTTCAAGAGCGAGTTCAAGATTCCAACATATTATTAACGGGAACTGGGGTGCTGGCTCAAAGAATATGATGAGTAAGAGAAGTGGTACAAGTTTCACTTGGACTTTGCCTAACTCCTATATGAATAATATTCCTAATTCTACAAGCAAGAAAGCGACAATCTGGCTTGATACCTATAGTGGTGACAAAAAGATAGGGACAAAGACATATTACATTACTGGTAATGTCCCTAGCTCTGTAATTCCTACTGTGGACTCAATCACAGCTTACGATAGAAATGACATTTCAAGAAACCTAATGAATGCTAGTAATCAATTTATTCAAGGTGTGTCTGACATCAGAATTGATAATAACGGTGGTAATGGTGTTTATGGGTCAAGTACAACCCAAAGACAGTTCGTTTCACCTAATGGTTCAACGGTTACCACATCTTCCTCGACATGGCAATATTTCTCTGGAATAACCAATGTAACTGGTACAAAAACACTAAGCACGAGAATTAAAGACTCTAGAGGTAGATGGAGCGCATGGAAAAATGTTAGTGTTACCATTTATGCTTACTCTGCTCCACAACTAAATAGTTTCAGTATCGCAAGACTTAGCGCAGGAACAACACTACAAATTAAAGCAAAAGGTTCTATATCGAGCCTGAACGGAAAGAATAGTTATAATTTGTGGGTTGATACTTCTGATAAAGGAAGGAACTCATGGACAAATAGATATAATTATAAGACTGGAACAAGTTTTGATGTCACAGCTAATATATCTGGATCTTATGATGTTGCCAAGTCTTATGATATAAGAGTTAACTTGACGGACAAGTTAGGTAACACGCAAAGATTGACTAGCATAGGAACTATTAAGAAAATCTTAACAGTTCGAAGGAACATTGGTATTGGCATAGGAAAGATTCATGAACAAGGTGCTTTGGATGTAGGTGGAGACATCTATTTGAGTGGAAAGGTTTATGGAAGCCTTTATCCACAGTCTAATGTTACTGATGGAAATGCGGGGGCAAGTGCCTATCTTAGTGGGATTAGCCTTACTGAAGGGAATACACTTAGTGGGGTGCCTGAAGGGTATGGAGTTATCTTAAACAGTAACTTAGGTGCCTATAGATTTAGTCAAACACTTATTTGTAGCTACACCAGTAACACTTATGTTAGACACTGGAGAGAGACAGAAAGGTGGACTAAGTGGTGTAAGGTTGCTACTGATGTGAATGATGTTGCCCCACAGGGTATGCCTGGCAGTTGGTTCAGAAATGGCTTTGGGGACTACTCATCGGGTCAAAGGTTATGGTTTAGAAGAGAAAACAAAACATGTTATCTTTATGGAACTATGAAAAATGATAGAGATTGGTCAGGTGGTACAGATAACATAGTTTTTGCCAATGTGCCTTCACAACATAGACCGCCACATAAATCACCCAATTATGGGCAAGGAACTGGTACAAATACTTTTTACCAAGAAGTTAATAGTAGTGGAGATTGTCAGATTAGTAGGTATCAAAATGGTGGTAGCTATTCAACTTTAAAAAAAGGCTCATGGCTGAATATTAGTTTGTGTTGGCCAGTAGAGTAAGAGGAGTGAAAATAAATGATTAAGATTCAATCAGAAAATGATACATTTTTTGAAGGACAAGCACCAATGACATTGATTACTTTTAGTTGCGATGCATTATTTAGACTAAAATCGATGACTGGTTACTTGGAAGTTGAGCAAGCGACTTGGAAGAAATTGAATGGGGAAGAAAAACAAGCGTATGTGTTGGGGGAGATTAAGAAAGATTTGTTTCCTGAGCCGTTTAATGTGGAGAAGTTGGAGGAATTGCGTGTTCAAGTAGCAGAAGGACAAGCAGAAATGATGACAATGATCAGCGAATTGTTAAGAGGGGGACAAGAATGACTTTTACAAAAGATAGTGCAATTGTGAAGAGTTATGTGTTCTTAATTAAAAGAGAATTGAGAACACTAGACAATGTTCCTAAAGTTTTCAATTTGTATGAAGTGGTTGAAGAGATTATAAACGAGTTGTAAAACTCAAATTTTATAAAGTAAGAAGTTTTAAGAGATCAGTGAAAACTGGTCTTTTTATTTTGTGGCGAGATGGCGGTGATCAGAGGCAGATGTTAAATAAATTATTAGAAGTAAATAGTGTAATTCTTTCTATTTTTGGAATGGGAGTTTTTACGATCCTTTGGAAGGGATTGAGCGTTATCACTAAAGCTATGAAAGATAAAGCAGAAGCTAAAAAAAAGATAGCAGACAACACTGAAAGCCGTTTTAAAAATATTGAAGATGGCATGGTAGCAATGTTACATAGTCGAATATACAAGATGTGCAGTGAATATTTAAATGATGGATGGATTAGCTTTGATGATTTAGATGATTTAGATTACTTATTTAAGTCGTACAAAGCACTGGGCGGAAATGGCACAGGTGAAACCATTTACAACAAAGTCAAGGATTTACCAAACAATCAAAGGGGAGAAAATAATGATGTTGAGTAATAAAGCATATGACACATTAAAATGGATTGTCGTGTATTTAGTACCTAGCTTAGCCACTTTTGTAGGTGCAATAGGCGCTAGTTTAAACTGGGATCAAACAACAGTTGTAGTAACTATAATCACTGCCACAGGGGCATTTTTAGGTGGTTTGATTGGTTACAGCAACAAGCAATACAACAAAGAACAATAAGCACAATTAAATATTACTGATAAGAACACATGACTGTAAAAGTTGTGTGTTTTTTGTTTTAAAGAGGGAGAGAATGAAATGGGAATAAATATGGAAACGGCTATTAATTACATGTACTCTTTAAAAAACAGAGGTATTAGATACTCTATGACTGGTTCAAGGACTGGCTCAGATGGTACTGGAGATTGTTCTGGAACTATCTATCAAGGTTTAAGAAACGGTGGAGCAAGCAATGCAGGTTGGGTGTTAAACACTGATAGTATGCACTCATGGTTGGAAAAGAATGGTTTTCAAAACATTGCCACAAACAAATCATGGACTGCTAAAAGAGGAGATATAGTTATTTTTGGTAAAAAAGGTGCTAGTGGTGGAGCAGCTGGGCATATTGTAATCTTTATAAGCAATACACAGATTATACATTGTACTTGGAAAAGCAGCACTAGAAACGGTGTGTATGTAGACAATGAAGCAAGTACATGTCCTTATAGCATGGGTTGGTATGTTTATAGATTAAAAAATCAAAGCAAGCCTAAACCACAACCATCTAAAAAGTCTAATAACACAATTGTTAATGAAGTAATCGCAGGTAAATGGGGTAGTGGAACAGACAGAACAGCTAAACTAAAAAAGGCTGGGTATGATGCTAGTGCTATTCAAAAACTTGTTAATCAAAAGTTGAATGTTAAGACACCTAAGCCAGCACCTGCTAAATCTACTAATTGGATTAAAGAGAAAGCAAGTTTCACACCTAATACTACTATTAATGTCAGAGACAAAGCATCTACAAGCGGTAAAGTAGTTGCTACATATCATAAAGGCGAAAAAGTCTATTATGACATGTTCAAACATGATGGTGGCTATGTGTGGATTAGTTATGTAAGTTCAAGCGGTAAACGCAGATACATGGCAACAGGAAACTCTAAAAATGGTAAGCGCACTAGCTCATGGGGAACATTCAAATAGACTGAAGAAGGAAGATTGAGATTGAGCCAAATCGAGGAATATATCAAACAACGATCTGAAGAATCAGAAGAGTTTAAAATAGCTTATGAAGAAGAGTGTAGAAGATTAGACGCTGAAGATGCAGAATGGGAAATCAGATCAAAAGCGGATCAAAACTATTGACTGGATTTTAAGCTTATAGTATACTATGAGTATAGATGGAGTAGCCAAGCCACAGTTGGTAATTGATAAAAATGGAGTAGCTGAGCCATAGTCAGCAGTTGATAAAATTGGAGTATCCAAGCCATAGTTGGAATTGATAGGGGCTGCTCTTAATGAGCAGTCCTTTTTATTTAAGGAGATTATATGGACAGTTCTTTTCACTTTTATACTATTAAGGATGAGTATGTACAATATTTGCGTAAATTTGATAGTAAAGTTCATTATCAATACAAAGATAATGCTAGTACATATGTTGGGATTGTTTTAGTAAAAAACAATTTTAATTATTTTGTTCCTTTATCAAGTTATTCAAAAAAGAATCCTACTAAAGATAAAAGAATGAAAGAAAGAGACAGGATTGTCATTAGATTATTTGAATTAGGAAACTTAAATAATCCTTTAGGTTATCTTTTGTTTAATAATATGATACCTGTACCAAACAGCGAATTGCTACCTATAGTATTGGATTTAAGTATATCTAAGCATAAGATGATGAGTAAACAAATAATTTTTATGAAAGCTATAAACGATAAAATTCACAATAAAGCTGAAACTGTTTATCGTAAGTCTGTATTTGATAAGGATAAATATTATGTAAATTTTTGTTGTGACTTTAAAATTTTAGAAGCGAAGGCTATATTATATACAAAAGGTTTAGATGAAAAACAACAATAATCTAGTAAAGTTATAAGACTCAACTGAAAAGTTGGGTATTCTTGATTTTCACTAGAAAATTGTTTTTTAGTCAACTAAGTAGCGAAGATATATTACTTGTAAGAATAAGACTAGAGATAAATTTATCTCTGGTCTTTTTTTTGTGCAGTTTTCATTGTGAATACTTTTGCTTTTCACTCTATTAACAGATAGAATATAATTGAAATAAAAAATAAGGAGTGGATAAGCAAATGACAAGCAGTATATCAAGTGAAAAACTAGAGAATATCAATAGGTATAGAAAAAAGTTTGATGAGTTATTTATTAAACAAGGTGAAGAGTTAGAACAAATAATAAACGAGACTTCTGACGACTACAAAATATTAATTGAAAACGATATACCGTTTCATTTATTAATACAAGAATCTGTTAGAAACTACATTTTTATAGGTGATATTTCTTTTAATGGGAATAAGGAATCACTTTTCTTTGATGCAGGAGATGGGAGATTTCGCATAATTGATTCAAAAACTGTAATATCAATTAGAAAGGTTATTGAATGTAATTTATTCTCAGAGGCTAAGTTAGCAATCTCAAACCCAGAAAAATTTGTAGATGAATACGAAGAGTTCATAACTAAAAAATATGCAGTTGATAGCAGAGCTTAGAATTGGTTTTAAAATTTAGGTTTTAGAACTACTGAAAAGTAGTTCTTTTTTGTGCATAAAAGTTATAATTTGGACATTCACAAAATACAATATATAATAATGATAAAACACGAACATTACCCCTCAATCCTGTTGGGTACCCCACATAGATTCTACACAAAAACAGCTAAATTTGGTATAATAGACACAAGGTATGAAAAGTGAAATATTTATTTATTTTATTGTAACTTGCCAAACCTCAAAAAACATTGCTATATCAACATTTAAATGGGTTGTCCTCTCGCAGATATTATTACAGATGAAATCCATCGGGCGCTTAAAAAAGTGCCAGAGGTCAAAAGTTCTGATGTGAAACTTGTGT
>NZ_ATXL01000028.1 GCF_000421665.1 Bavariicoccus seileri WCC 4188
TAAAAGTGATATTTAGGGATTCATTAGCTTTAAGTCTAAAACCAAGCACATTCATTTGGTATCGTTGTAGTAAATTGAGGGCATGGATTGTTTTACCTACCCATTTTTTTGGTGACGAATTTACAATTTAAGTGCAACAACAATAATAAAATAAAAAAAAGATCCATAGTTTTCCTATAAAATAGATGTACCAACCAACTATTAGAAGGAGAAAGCTATGAATCCATACACACATCTTACCATGAATGAGCGAGAAACAATATTCCTAATGTATGAACAAGGCGAAACTATCGGGTTAATAGTTCGATTAAAAATGTTGACGTGGTTTAAATCTCTTACTTCGTGATAGAAGAAAAGTAGTACGACTAAAATCGTCGTTGTTTTTATCCCACCCGCAGTACCTCCAGGAGAACCGCCAATCAGCATTTGAATAAGATAAAGCATCGCTGATCCAGAATAGATCTGGGTATAATCGTTGCTTTAAATACATCATGATTAAACCAAGAATTGTTACTAAACTCAATCCACCAATCTGCATGAAAATCATCCCGATGATCTGCCCAAAGGCCGTATAAGTTTCAGTCAAGGGAACACTCATCAACCACTCACACAAACGAAAGAAATTGCCGTAAATAAATGATCGAAGAGTGTTGCTTCAGATGTTGGTAAGTTAGAAATAGGTAATGCAAAAAGAAAGGTAGCTAGTAATATCAAGCTAATAAAACTCGCAATGATTTTTTGAATACCGGTCATACGGCTAATCAAAAGGAACACGATGAACCACTCCTCAATGTGACTTATAATTCATTATAAAAGAATGACCAGATGATTGCACTTTTTACCTGATATAAAAGTGTGTTATGTTAGACATAGCTCAAAAAAGAACAACTGACAACATCTTAAAAAGGGGATCCATATCAAGATGAAGACGACAATCATAGCCGTAGGAAAAGTAAAAGAAAAATACCTCCTTCAAGGTATTGATGAATATGCGAAACGGATGGGGAATTACACACAATTTGATATTATAGAAGTAGCTGATGAACCTACGCCAGATCATGCGAGTGATAAGGTTAACCAGCAAATCAAAGAAAAAGAAGGCGAACGGATCCTGGCAAAGTTACCAAAAGAAGCTTTGGTCTATGCCTTAGCGATTGAAGGAAAACTGTACACCTCAGAACAACTGGCGCGTGAAATTAAGGACCATCTGACCTATGGAACAAGCCATATCGTATTCATTATTGGTGGGTCATTAGGATTAAGCCCAGCTGTCTTGCAACAAGCTGATAAAAAACTATCCTTTGGACGCCTAACCTTGCCTCATCAGTTGATGCGATTAGTGTTGACAGAGCAAATTTATAGAACTTGTCGTATCAACGCAGGACATGCGTATCATAAATGATGATAAAATTGAAAACAATTTACAGACAAATGTTAGCGAGACCTTTACGAATCTAACTTTTTTGTCTTCCGGTTAGGAGCAGACAAGATAGTTGCCTGGAACACAAAATTAACGTCATGTTTAGTAACAAAACTAAACAGAAAAAGTGAAATGGATCGACATGAGGGGGGTAACATGGCCTTTGATTATGAACTGGATTTCGCTAAGATAAACTTCCGGGACCAGCCTGAATTGTATCGAGTGGGCCGAGGAGAACAAGGGGTGCTTCTGGTAGAACCTTATAAAAGCGAGATACTACCACATTGGCGTTTTAAGACTCCAGAAATTGCTAAAGTGTCTTCTGACAAAATCTACCAGCTGTTTTTGGATTACCAGGCAGCCGGTGATTTTGCGGGTATGGATATGAGTCGGAAGTTTCTTCAAATGGGCTACACTAGATCTAGACGTTACGCCAATTACAAAGGTGGTCGCAAATATGATGAAAATGGCGACATAAAAGAAAGAATAATAGACGAAGAAAAAGCAAAGTCAGCTACCATTTTTGAAGAGAAGTGGAAAATTCTGAGGGAAAATGAAGCGTATTTAAAGTTGAAGAAAGAACATCAGAAAAAGTACGGCTGAAAAGAAGTCATTCCTAAGGAGCGAGTGGTATAATAGAGAAAATAATTCTATCAAAGGAGGGGTTATAGAACATGGTCAAGGCATTTGGCTTATTTTTTGAAGATAAACGTATTTGGCTTATTCTAGGAGGGAGCGTGCTCTTTTCTTTCATTTTAGCGATTGGTGTTATCTTGCTCGACACCAGAATGATAAATGTGGTGGACTATTTCCCGACTGTTTTTCTAACGAGCGTCAATCTGGCCAAATCAATCTTGAGCCTGCTAGCGGGTTCCCTTTTTTCAGTGGCAACCTTCACGTTTGGGACGATGTTATCGGTCATTTCGTTCTACTCATCTAATTTCAGTCCCCGGACTGTTGAGAATTTTCTCTTACAGAAAACATCTATGCAAACTTTGGGGATTTTTCTTGGTGGTTTTATTTATTGTCTTTCCTCTTTGTTTTTTATGCGCAATTCAGAAGATGAATATTTGGTTGTTTCGGCCTCCATTGCCTTATTGTACGCCCTTGCCTGCGTTTTTTATTTTACGAAGTTCGTTTATAATGTGGCAATATCCGTACAATTGAACCATCTTGTGACTAAATTGTACAAGGAGGCCGAGTCAGTTGCGGATGAAACGATTGAATACTTTCAAGAAATGCCTTTGTTGGATCATCTTCCTCAAATAGACACGCTACACATCTTCACAGTAAAGGCTAACGAGAGTGGTTATGTTGAATATATTAATTTTAATCGACTAGTTGAACTGAGCAAGGAATTCAAAGGCACCATAGTGCTACATCTAAGAATAGGAGAGTTTATTTCCGCAAATCAGCCGCTAGTCGATTTATACACTAACCGAAAAGTTAAAGATGAATCACAGCTCCAAGCGGCAATAAACCGCACCCTAACTTATGAAGAAAAACCTTCTTCTATGTACGATCCAAATTTTGCTCGAGCTAAATTGATTGAAGTAGCTCTGAGGGCGGTTTCGCCAGGCATAAATGATCCTAATACCGCCATTTATATCTTAAACTACAAGGCTTTGTTGGATTCAAAATTTGCCAGTATACCAGGAAGGTTTGTGGTAATGGGCGAAGACACTGATGAGACATTTTCTTCGGGAGGTAACGTGATTTATGATTTCAATAATTTTCCAAAAGACTTATATGAAAGTTATTGGCAATTAATTCACTATATGAAGCAAGATATTTCTGGAGTGGTGGCACTGTTTGACTCTTTGTTGACAGTTGCTTATTCTGCACATCCTAAGAAGCTAAACTATATTAAGGATTACAGTAATTATCTGTTTAATCTAACGAGTCCCAATTTTACGGAAAGACTAGATATTCAAAATATCGAGGAACGCCAACAACGTATTCTAGGGATTAACCATCCTGAGCTAGAGGAATGAGCTTGAAACTGAAAACTATCTGTGTTATTTTTCGCTGAAAGGTTTATAATATTCTCTTTAGTTCAAAACACAAAGAATGCCGGTTTAGTTCAGTTGGTAGAGCATAGCACTCGTAACGCGGGGGCCGTAGGTTCGATCCCTATAGCCGGTATCACATTAATTTAGAAAGTACATCAAGGTTTAACCCCTGAGATGTACTTTTTTTCTGGCTAATATTTCCCAAAACCAAACCGTCACACATCCGTCGGTAAACTTGCTGGAAAAGAAGGTGTCGCATTATAATGGAACATGCGTATCATAAGTAGATGATATTATAGTTTAGGGCATCAAAAGTAATTAGAAAAGGGGATAGTTATGAGTGACTTAGAATATTATGATGATAAAGTTCGTAAACTGAAGGATAAATTATATTATTATCACCATCTGAGTTCATTAAATAAGCGAGACAAATTAGACTTAAATTTAATACCAGAATCTTTGTTATATTTTTCAGCTAATAATAAACCTATTGATGCTTTAACTTTCTACACTTCGTCCTTAACTTCGGAAATAGCTTTAGCTAGCGACACCAATGTCGATTATGAAGTGTTGGTTCAATTAAATAATTTGTCATATGCAAAGAAATTAAAATTAAAAGTAAGAATTGACGAAGATGAAGATTTTTGGGATAGATTATTAAATAGAAGCTACTCTACTTATAGATTAGATTTCAATAGAAACTCAGAAAGCAAGTTCAACCCTACCTTACTTAGTGTTTTTCAAAGCTCGTATGAAAATACAGAAATAATGAAGATTTTGTTTTGGATAACACAGGGCCTTATAGATGAGCCATTGATTCAAAATTTTAGTCGTTATGAAGATAACAGAGGAAATATTAAAAAAGGTGTAGTTATAAATGATATTAGAGATAAACTAAAAAAGAAAGCATCTTTGGCAGAATTTACTAAAATTGTCGAAAATGCTTATTATAGTGAGTTACGCCATCTAGGAGCACATACGAATGCCAAGTTTGATGACGATAACCAAACTATAATTAATATAGACAAAGGATCAGTAGCAATGACATACCATGATGCGATCGAAAGCTTCTATTCATTGCAACAACTACAAAACCATCTAAAAATGTTCGCTAATATTTTGTGTGTAGACGATAATAAAATCATTAATGAAGGAATTATGAGTCTAGGCGCACTGAAACTGGTTGATAAAGAAAATATATTAGCTCTTTTTCAGTTAAAGCCATTTTATGTAAATGATTTACATAATAATATCTTAAAAGAAATTACGATTAAAGTTACAGATAATCAATATGTTTTTGATGCTGAAAAAGAATTAATTCGGGTCGATAAAAAAGACGAAATAGATGACCTAATTAATAATGGAAAGAATTTAAAGCAAATTCTGATCGTTTCACTTACGCCTGATATTTTTATAGAAAATTCAAACTATCCTCAATTATCTAACGAATATGGAGATTTCATTTGTGAGGATTATTATATAGTAGAGAACGTAAACATTATAAAAATTTGTGATTAATAATGAATTCTATAGTCGAAGAAATCATAAAAGTCTAAAAACCGCAGTTGCCAATGATATGATCACGCATATCATAAGTGATTGGCATTCCCAAAAACTACAGACTGCTACTGAACGATATTACTCGCCATAACTAAGGGCATAGTGGTCTAGTAAGTCCAATGGGCCAATGGTGACTGGGATACGGTAGTAATGCCAGAGGACTTTTTGAATGCGGTCTGCGTTTTCTTCCCCAACGTCTGAAATAGCAATCGCCCATCTACTACCTCCAACTCGTTGTAGGGGCTCTTCGGGAATGATTTGTTTAAAAATAGCATCAACCACGGTATCTAGTGGGAGTCTGAATTTGATGAATAATGCTTCACTTTGATCTGGTGTGTCATAATTTTTTCGGTAGATGACTTTGCCATCTTTTAAAAAGAAGACTTTGTTGGCGTACTGTTCCAGATTTTCCAATAGATGTGATGCAATGATGATCAATTTACCCTCAGCTCTTTTTTTAACAAGTAGAGTGGAAAGAAGTGATACGTTGTCAGGATCTAGTCCATTCATCACTTCATCCATCAGCATAATAGGTGTATTTGCTATGATCTGCATGGCAAAACCAAGGCGTTGTCGCATCCCTAAAGAATACCCGCCAACCTTTTGTGAGACATAATCCTCCATCTGTAAGGCAGCAACGACCTCATCAATCGGGAGGCTCGTTTTTGACCAAATGTGATGATATAGTTTGAGATGATCCAATCCACTCAAGTGATTATAGAGATCATGTTGGCTAGGCATCATTGTAATCATCTCATGTATCTTAGCCGTTTTCTGAGGCGAGGTATATTGTAGTCCTTCCTTAAAAATCACCTGACCTTCATCAGGTTTGATATAATTCATCATAATACTCATCAAAGTAGATTTCCCAGTTCCATTAGGGGCAACTAGCCCAATAATTTCACCGGGTTTAAAGCTTTCCGATAGATGGTCTAGTACGACCTTTTTTCCAAAGGTAATAGAGATATTTACTAGTTCGATCATTTACTTTCCTCCTTGAATCCTTGAACAAAAACCAGACTTTCATTAAAAAACGAACGGCTAAAACCACACACTAACGAAATTGCATCACAAGTGGTTTAGTCCGTCGTGTCAGTAACCAAACGACAAAGAGTAATAACAGATTAGTCAAACTAATCACTACTAATCCCTTCCAAGCACTCAATAGGTCAGTAGACACGAGGTAGTTCGTCGCACCTGTGATAATATTAGCTGGGTCGACATAAGATAGCGGGCTGTAGGCATATATTGGTTTGAGGACAGTCCCATTAATGAAGTAAGTTCGTGAGGCGAATAGTAAGATACCACTCAAAAGTATCAGAAATTCGGACTTAAACACTAGACTGATTACGAAAGAAAGGAGTATGAGTAAAAACAACCAAGAAAGCCAATAGAGTGCGATATAAGTAAAGAATCGTCCTAATGAGATAGTGTCATAAACCCCAAAACCGCTAGGGCCATAACTATAAGCCATTATTTTGAAGGCTAATGAGCCAAATCCTTTTTGAAAACCGATGATCAGAAAGGCTGGAATCATAAGCACCCATAATGTCGTTGCTCCAATCACAATCGTTATCCCTTTAGCAAAAAGTTGCTTCAAGGACGTCAAAGGGAATCCGCCTAAAACTGTCTTGTGGGTACGATCTCGTAGAACGGTATCAGCTGATAACACTAGGACGATCAGCAATAAGAAGACAAGTAATCCTGAGGATAATAGGCGTTGCAAGGTTTGAAGAGCAGTTCGCTCTTCTAATATCTCAGGCGTGATCGTCATGTCAAGGTTGGTGTAGCCTTCATAACGTTTCGCTGTTTGAATATAGGCAAAAAAGCCTTCCTTGTCGGAAAAGATATTCCCTCCAGTATAGTACTCTGGTTTATAAGGACCCATGGTATTGGTGTTGTACCATTCGGCGGTTGCTACAGCATAACTGCGATAGTCTTTAGCCGCTAAGGCATCTAGCCTTTTTCTGTCGATGATGCTTTGTTTCTTCACTTGAGGAAGATTGCTTAAAGCTTGCATGTATGTAGCATCAGTATTCGATTCGATTCGCTCAATGAACGCCACACTATCATTATATCGTGCTTCTATTTCGGCAGGATCAATCCGCTCAACAGGAGCATAAGATGGTGCAATCCGCAAAGCGTAAAAGAGTGTTACGAGAAGGAAAACAATATAAATGACACTATTTTTAGGATTCGTAAACCATTGTTTTAAGTCCCATTTCAAATAACTCATGCGTTACCTCCTACAGTGTCTCTTGTAGCTCGAGAGTGATGGGTATGACTTTTGATGAGGTATGTCAATGCAATCAATCCAATAGTGAGAACACCATAACAGAGAACCGCTAAAAAGCCCTGCGGTAGATAAAGTGGCTGGCGACTCGTTTCGGACACTTGCCCCACTAATAAGGAGACGGGATCTATGATGTTTGTAGGACCATACGGTAATAAATAGTTGATTTGTGGTAGAAAATAACCCACTAGACCAACCGACAGACTGCCTAAAATCGTGATGTAGCGGTTTTTTGTCACAAGGTTCAATAGAACGCTTAATAACACCACAACTAGTGTCAGAACTGCTAGATAAGAAAAAATGAAAAGCATGACTTGCCAGAGTGGCCTAGTAGAGATGCCTTGACCTGTGGTGATCGCAACAGGGTCAACAAAACTACGGTAACCAAATGCCAGACTAGTCATAAACAATAGTCCTAAGAGAAAGAGTAACAGTCCCCAAAAATAGGTTACGTTGAAGATAACTTTAGCTAATAGGAGCTTTGTTTTGGAGAAAGGATAGCCATTGATGAGCGTCAGGTGTGATCGGTCGTTCAATAATAGGTCACTACTGATCAATACCACAATGATGAACCAGAGAGGAGAAAAGAAAGACAAGAACCACCACACAAAGTGACCGGCGTTTTTTGCGAAGGTAGCAAAAGAATTGCTCTTGTCTTCTAAGGCAACTAGTGTTTTTAAGGTAAGATCATTTTCTCGCTTTGAGGGAAGAACTACTAAGACGTTATCATTATCTTCCATACTATAGGCTTTATCTCTCAACTGAGCTAGCTGTAGAATTCCCTTATAATACACATCAGGGGATTCTACAATGATTCCTAGACGTGCCGTCTCAATCATTCGACTTTGTAAGACGATATTCTCATACAATGGTGTGACTTGTTCAGTGTCACTTAATGAGATACGTTGAAACTGTGTCAAAGTTGAACGAACAATCGTCTGTTGGCGGTCCATCTCTTGCTCAAGATCATCAAGCGTACTGAACTTATAAAAAAATAAACAACCAATAGCAATCAACATAATAGCAAAGAAGCCTATCTTATAGTCTATTTTCTTACGGTTGATCCACCATTCGCTTTTGATAAGTGTTTTCATACAATACCTCTCAGTTCTGAAATTATGTCAAGCATACCATAACTGATAGTTAGAAGGTTGAGAAAAACTTGTCAAGAAATCTTACCAAAAACGGTTATCAAAAAAAGGTATCAAAAGGTGTGATGGAGACAGTAGCAGAAGAGGGGGATAAAAAAGAGACTGTAACAGGAATGTGTTACAGTCTCGATAAGGTTAAGAATCATGAATAGCAAGTGCTGGCATGGATGCTGTTAAATAATTGGTGGCAAAGTCCGAATCCATCAAATAAGTCTTGATCAATTTTTTGGGTAGTAATAGAGGCATACGATCATGGATAGGCGAAACAGAATCATTTGCGGCAGTTGTTAAGATGATGCTACGTTCTCCAATAGTAAAGTAGCGGTAAAAGCCACAGACAAAAACGGGATTTTGACTTAGGGTGAATAAGAATTTACTCTTTTGCCTATTCCATTCGTAAAAACCAGTCATGGGGAAAACGCAGCGGGTTTCTTTAAAAGCATGTTTGAAAAAACGCTTATGATTGACCGACTCGCTACGAGCATTGATAATCAACTGGGAACCCTTAAATCCTGGGAACCCCCAAGGCATGCCTGAGACAGCGACTTTTTGGTCCTGTGCCACGATAACAGCTGTGGTATCACTGGGAAACACTTCGCCTGTCTTGACATTTTTGCCAGCAGCCAGTGCCAATTCGTAGATGCGTTTTAAACTAGCGATTTCTTGTGGGGTAAATAAATAGCGGCCACACATATTTTCCCTCCTAACGCATGAGCCAGCGAAGAGAGCTACGAGTGTTTGATTACTTTCCTAGAAGTAGTCGTCCTCTGAGAAGGTCGTTTTTTCATAATTTCCCTTGTCGCCATAGTATTTGTTGTACCGTTGTTTGAATTTCCGGAAAATGAAGATCACAATCAGTTTGACAATCGTATAGATTGGTATCCCGAAGATCACACCAACTAGCCCCATTAAATCCCCCATTACGAGTAAAACAACCAAAATTGTGATGGGATGTATTTGTAATCGATTCCCCATTACCCGTGGGACAACAAGGTCTCCATGAATGATTTGAATAGCGAACCAGGCAATTAAAAACTTGATCACCATACCGTTTGAAACTTGGAAGGCTACAAATAGACCAGGTAAGAAGGCAACAAAGGATCCAATATAAGGTACAATGCTAAATATTCCTGCAAAAACGGCGATAATGGCAGAGAATTCTAAGCCTATGAGTAAGAAGACTGGCCAATACATCACACCTAACAGTAACGATGCAATAATCTGACCTTTCAAATAAGCCCCAATTTGTTGGTTAGCGATTTTCGCTCCTTCGCTGAAATCGCCACGCCAAGTCGGCGGAATAATCGTTAAGATAGAGTGATAGAATTTTTTGGGATCATTCAATAGGAAAAAGGCAATGATTGGACCAGTAAATAGCGTGATCACAGACGTTGAAACAGCTGAGAACACTGACCCGATACCGCTGATGCCGTGTTGCAAAAAATCACCTGAAAAATCTGAAAATTCCTGAACGGCCTTATTGATAGCATCATTGATTTGGTCAAGATTTGAGGCAATAGGTGTGTCGTTAAAGAAATCTACGATTGTTTTTTGGAAATTCGTATACAGATTAGGAAGTTCATTATAAAGATCGATAGCTTGGTTTTGGATAACCGGTACGAGGCTAACGATTCCTAATACTAATAGGATCCCGATGACAATATACAACCCAATTACACCATAGATGCGCTTGATTTTCTTGGTTTCTAACCAACTCACAACGGGGTTCATGATGTAATAAAGAATCAGTGCGAAAACCATTGGAGGCAGTATTGTCAAAACAATCGTCAAGAAAGGTTGAAAAATAAAATTAACAGTGTTGAAGATGAGAATCAATAGGGCGAGTAAGCAGCCCACCACTAGAGTGAACAAGGTGTTATAACCACCTAAAAACTTGATCCATCTTGTCTGTGTCCCTTTGTCCATGACAAATTCCTCCTTGCAGTACTTGTTTGCAGTATTTTTTTATAGAGTGCATTTTATATGCTATAAGTATAGCATTTTTAGTGGCTGTTGCCCTTATCAGACGGCTTAGGGGCTGGTGTAAACAGTGTTAAGTAATGAGAGTACCACTGTAAAGAAACGGGTAAAGTGGGGCCTTTATCACCATCGATACGAACGGCTATCTCACGTGTGTCTTCATTGATAAGGTCTAAGGTTTGTGTGTCAAAGAAGGTATTCGCACGTGATTGATTCAACCTCCCGGTCAACGCAAAGTAGATATAAGAGAACCACTTTGAAAGCCTCATATTATGTAGAATCGTGACGTGAAAAGCATCTCTGTTTTCTTCAAGATAGGTGTGCCCACCAACGGTTTTATTCGTCGTGACAACAGCAATCCACGTTTTTAAGGATAGCGTTTCGTTGTCGGTCTTGAAGCTGATAAGGTGTGACTTTTGTCTTCCGATGCTTTTGATAGCCTTGTAGGGATAAACCAGTAAGCCATATTTTCGTTTTTCACTTTGTCTGACTTCGTTTGAGATATCAGCCAAACGACCAACAAGTAAAGAACTGATAATAGCTCTGACCAATCCGTCATTGTCCGTCAATTCACCGATCCCAGCTGTCGTCGTGTGATCTCCTAAAATGGTTGCTATGGCCTCGTCTTCATCCAAAGGAATTCCCCAACTTCTAGCAAAGTTATTAATTGTTCCTCCTGGAATCACACCAATGGGAATAGTCTTCTTCGATTGTAGAAAAGCAGTTCCAGCAATGTTCAAAGACCCATCACCACCAATGACAATCAAGGCATCAAGACTGTCAATAGACTCTTTGATTTTTAGAAGAGCATCCTCAGCATCTTCTCCGGCAATCGAGACGGGAACAATCCCTTTTTCCTTGAGACGTTCCGCTGCTCGCTCCATGATATCCTGACTCTCTCCACTTCCAGAATTCGGATTAAAAAAGATGCCATATCTTACTAGATTAGTCATTACTCTTCACCTTTAAAATACTTCTTTTAACTGTTACGTTTTTTTGTTTTCGTGACTCGATTATACTATACTGAAATAGAAAAACATATGATAAGCAAATTCACAAATAAGGTATAAACAAATCATTTACGAGTCATTCTAACAGATAGTAATACCTCAAAAATAAAGTAAAGAACCAGAGAAAGGATCAGTGTTATGCAACCTATTTTTCTAGAACCAGTGTTTCAGTCCAAGATTTGGGGAGGTGAACGTCTCCATTCTGTGTTTGGGTTTGACTTGCCTAGTAATCAAATTGGGGAAGATTGGGCAATCTCAGCTCATCCACATGGTGTTTCAGTGGTTCAAAATGGCGAGTTCAAAGGAAAGAAGTTAAACGAGCTTTGGGAGCAGCATCAAGAGTTATTCAATCACTCCAAAGTAGCTAAGTTTCCACTCTTAATCAAAATTTTGGATGCCGAAGCCGATCTGTCGGTGCAAGTCCATCCGGATGATGCCTATGCCTTAGAACACGAAAATGAACGAGGAAAGACTGAGTGTTGGTATATTATCGATGCTGAACCGGGTGCCGAGATTATTTACGGACACACAGCAAAAACGCGAGAAGAATTAAAGGATATGATTGCTGCAAAGGAATGGGATAAACTATTCCGCAGAGTGCCAGTCAAAAAAGGAGATTTTTACTTTGTGCCTAGTGGGACAATCCATGCGATTGGCAAAGGGATTTTAATCCTTGAGACACAACAAAGTTCTGATACGACTTATCGTTTATACGACTACGATCGACGGGATAATGAAGGGAACCTTCGTGAGTTGCATTTGAAACAATCAATCGATGTCACGACAGTACCGGCTATAGATCCCAAAAATAACTTTGAGGTTGAAAAATTTGGATCATCGACAGTCACTAAGTTAGTTAGTAGTGCCTTTTTCTCGGTCAATAAGTGGGAAGTCATGACTGATTTGACGATCGGGTTAACAGCAGATTACACACTAGCCACAGTGGTTGAAGGATCCGGTAAGTTGACAGTAGGGGACCATACATACCCTCTAGCAGCTGGCAGTAGTTTTATACTACCTTATGGCATTAAAACGGTTGAAATCACAGGCAATTTGACACTTATCACTTCAAATTCTGAAGAATAATACGGGGGATTTATGACGATCAAAGCAATAGCAGTAGATATGGATGGTACTTTTTTAAACTCTCATCAAGATTACGACCGAGAGGGGTTTAAGCCGTTATTCAAGACCTTGAAGGAGAAGAACATACGCTTCATTGTGGCGAGCGGTAACCAATATGCGCAACTAAAATCCTTTTTCCCAGAGGATAATAAATCGATTGTTTTTGTGGCGGAAAACGGTGGGGTAGTTGTACTAGATGGGAAGCTTTCTGCAAAAAAGACATTTTCAAAACACCTATTAGAAGTAATCATCACGTTCTTACATGAAAAATACGGGGAGACGACCGTTATCTTATGTGGGCCTGAGACTGCCTATATTCAATCCTCAGCACCTGATTATGCGCGGGAATTTGCAGATAGGCATTACTACGCCTTAGAACGTGTTGACGCCTTAAAAGACCACATCAATGAACCAATCGTCAAGGTAGCTCTAGTATTGCCGGATGAAATGGTGGACGAGGTGAAAACCAATATTGCAAAGGTATTTGCCGAAGATGCATTGACTGCAGTAACGAGTGGCTTTGGTTGTATCGATTTGATCATTCCAAGACAACATAAGGGATCAAGTATCGAAGCTCTTTTAAAAGATTGGGATGTTCATTCTGACGAATTAATGGCATTTGGTGACAGTGAAAACGATTTGGAAATGTTAAAATTGGCAAAATATAGCTATGCTATGGCTAATGGAAGCGAAAAAGTTAAAAAAGCTGCTCGTTTTGAGGCACCATCTAACGATGACAATGGGGTTTTTAAAACGATTGAGCAATTTCTTAAGTGACGACGAGTTTTTAACCAAAGACGAGTGTTTAACTGAAGAAGTAATTTTCAGCTTTCAACACGTTTAGTGATCATAAACAAGAGGGAGAAGGAAATGACGATATGTCGTCACATCCTTCTCCCTTCTTTATGTTACTGGTGAATCATGTTCATTAATGAAATCAAGCGTTCTTTTCGATCAAGTCTACGAAGGCATCAACGATAGATTGGAAGAATTTAACAGTACCTTCTTCCTTGATTGACCGATCTTCATTTAAGAGTTGATCAACATGTGCCAGGTAAGCTTCTGGTTGTTGCAGTGTCAAAACATTTAAGAAAACTAATGATTGACGTAAATGATGGTTGGCACCGAAACCACTGATAGCGCCAGGAGATAGGCTGACGATAGCCCCTACTTTTTTATCCCAAATGCTTTGCCCATATGGACGAGAACCAACGTCCAATGCATTTTTCAATGCGCCTGGGACAGAACGGTTATATTCTGGAGTGACAAATAAAAAGGCATCAACGTCTTTCGCTGCTGCACGGAATGCTGTCCAACTTTCAGGAACATTACCTTCTGTATCAAGATCTTCGTTATAAAGAGGTAGCTCGCTAATGTCTAAGAAGATAGGGTTGTAACCGTCTGGGAATAATTTAGAAAATTCCTTTGCAATGCTTTTACTGTATGAAGATTGACGTAAACTTCCAACTAAAATACCAACATTTTTTGTCATAATAGTGATTCTCCTTTTAGGTTTATTGAGACGACCAAACGATTTGAGCGATACTCAAAGCCTTTAGCAGTGTCATGATTATTCTCGCTTACTTTTGGTAAGTTATAACTATATGATAGTCAACTTGAATAAAAAATGCAACTATTTGATCTCGAATGAGATTTTTTGTAAGGTTTTATATAAATTTTTGCTCAAAGACTCGTCTGTAGTGCTATCTACATTAGTCATTTGGTATACTATAGGCGACATGTTAAGGAGTGATCGAATGGGGTTAGCGACATTAGCTTATTTAAAGGATGGCGACAGCTATCTGATGCTTCATCGAACCAAGAAAAAGCATGATGTGAATCATAATAAATGGATCGGTGTGGGCGGAAAATTGGAATACGGCGAAAGTCCTGCTGAGTGCTTGAAACGGGAAGTGCTTGAGGAAACGGGACAGCACCTCTCTTCTTACCAGTATCGTGGGATTATTACCTTTATCTTTGCGGACCATGATCCCGATTATCTATTTCTCTATACAGGTACGTTGGAGGAAACAGATCTAAGAGACTGTAATGAGGGTGTATTGAAGTGGGTGACACAGGATGAACTATTTGATTTAGAGCTTTGGGATGGCGACCGCCTGTTTCTTGATCCGCTAATTCACACAGAGAAGATGATTGATCTCAAGCTAGTCTATGATGAAAATAGTCACCTAGTTGCAAAAGAATCCTATTGACGAAAAGAGGATGTTCTTATGAAAAAATCTAAGATTTTTGTAGTGACAGTAGGTGCAGTTGGTCTCGTTGCTGCGGTTCATTATGCACGCAATAAGCAAGTTAAGCGTTATAATTACCACCGCTTGAGTGTGGCATCAACCTTGAGTAAGCAACTGAAAGGGTATGAGGTGCAACGTTTAAGCTTTATCGAGCAAATCGTTAAAAATCAATCTATCGATACGATTCAATACTTGAGACATGAAGATGTTTTCACCTATGAAGAGTTGACAGCCATGTATTTATATCGAATCAGTCGAATGGATCAATGTGATAATGGGACGAATGCCATTATTAGTGTGGCAGAGGATGCTCTTGCTTCCGCTAAAATAGCCGATGACTCGTATGACCATACCCAAGGTGGCATATACGGCTTACCGATCGTGGTCAATGACAATATTGAAACCAAAAATATTGCAACCAGTGCAGGGACTGTCTTATTGAAGTATTATCGCCCTAAGAAGGATGCAGCAGTTGTTGAAAAGCTTATAGAAAAAGGCGCTATTATTCTTGCAAAAGCTAATTTAACAGAGTTAGCAGGAGCTGTCGATGATGCATTACCAGCAGGCTATTCAAGCGTTAAGGGACAAACACTCAATCCATTAAACAAAAGTTGGTCAGTAGGTGGTACGAGTGCCGGATCTGCGGTTGCAGTGGCAGCCGATTTAGCAGTCGGCGCAATTGGGACAGGAACAAATGGGGGAGTCCTGAAGCCAAGTGTTGCTATGTCAGTAGTTGGCTTTACACCGTCAGTAACGGACAAGAGCGATAGAGTTGGAGACGGACTAATTCCGCTGAATCGTCATTTAGATACTATCGGCGTGATTGGCCGCTCGGTGCTCGATGTGACCGAACTTTATAACAATTTGGTCGATACTGATGCGCAAAAAGTGGGAATCACTAGTCAGAAGGATCAACTGGTAGGGAAACAGGTTGGTGTCTATACAAAAGGTGATGAGGTCGGTCTCAACTATGTTAGAACTAGGTTAGCTGAATTAGGAGCTCGTTGGAAAAATATGGATAACTTGCCACAGTTCAGCCAATCGCTCGATCAAGTGTTACTAACGGAATTTAAAGCGTCTCTAAAAAATTATTTTGAGAAATTGTCTGTCCCACACTTGACAGGTCTTGAAGATTTGATTGCCTATAATCTTCAAAAACCAAAACAACGAGTGCGTTTTGGCCAAAGTAAACTAGTCAAAGCCTTTCAAGTTAAGCCAAATACTGTTGGTCAAAAAGTGTCACTTGAAATAATTCAAGAGGCAATTGCCCAATTCTTCAATGCGAAAAGGATTGATTACCTTGTTTTTATGGATGATGTGTTGACCGCTCAACTAGGGTTAGCGGGGCTTCCGACCTTAACTATCCCTATGGGGAGACGTGCGGATGGCAAACCGCATAGTCTCTCAATTGTGGCTCCCATTGGTAAGGACAGAGCATTACTGAATATGGGATATACGTTAGCTAAAACGATTCAAAAAAGAGTTCTTGTAACCAGTCAAAAGTAATAAGGGAGATATTGAGGTCATATGACAACATTTGTAGGATATCCAAACTGTAGTACTAGTAAACGCATCGAAAAAGAAGTGACAGCTAAAGGCATACCATTTGAGTACAGAAATATCAAAACAGAAAACCCAACGGTAGCTGAACTCAAGCAGTGGCGAAAACTCTCTGGACTTCCTTTAAAACGCTTCTTCAATACCAGTGGAACGGTCTATCGTGAGCTAGGTCTTAAAGATAAATTAAAACAAATGAGTGAAGAAGAACAATATCAGTTGTTAGCAACTAATGGGATGCTCGTTAAAAGGCCTATCTTGGTGATGACGGATAAAGTCTTTGTAGGCAACGACATCGAAAAAATGTTATAAGGAGAATCAGTATGGCAGTCAAATGGTGGCACCGTTTAAAAATCTATCAAGTTTACCCTAAAAGTTTCAAAGATAGTAACCAAGATGGTGCAGGAGATATAGAAGGCATTATTAACAAGATAGACTACTTTGAAAAATTGGGGATTAATATGATCTGGCTCAACCCAATCTATATGTCTCCTCAAATTGATAACGGCTATGATGTAGCAGATTATTATCGGATTGATCCTAGTTTTGGCACGATGGCAGATGTGGAACGATTGTTGTCGGAAGCTCATGCCCATGGAATCAAAGTCATTTTTGACTTTGTGGTTAATCATACGTCGGATCAGCATCCGTGGTTTCAAGAAGCAATCACGGATCTAAACAGTCCTTATCGCGACTTTTATGTATTTAAAGCAGGGAAAGAGAATGGGACGCTGCCGCCTAATAATTGGCAGTCCTTTTTTGGGGGCTCAACCTGGGAAAAAGAACCAAATGGGGATTTATACTATTTCCACCTCTTTGATAAGCACATGCCTGATTTAAATTGGGCTAACCCAGATGTTCGTTACGAGATGACAAAAATCGCCAAGTTTTGGCTAGCGAAGGGTCTTGATGGTTTCCGAGTCGATGCCTTCATCCATATCGATAAGACAGCAGGTTATCCTGATCTTGACCACCTTGCTCCTGGAGAAATTGGGATAGCTGAGGAGCATTATTCTAATAAACCTCGTGTCAATCAGTATATGAAAGAGTGGCGTGATGCTATACGAGAAGATTATCCTGATGCTTTTGTTATCGGAGAAGCTAGCTCAGCACATCCAGGATTAGCTAATTGGTACTGTGATCCTGACTATGGTGGTTGCGATGCCGTCATCACTTTTCGCTATTTCTTTGAACGTGGAGAAATGAAGGATCACCGACTTGATTGGGGGTTCCAAGAAGGCGAATGGGATATTGAAGGGTTTAAAAATGCCATGGTCGAGTGGCAAAGCGCTATGGCTGAAAATGGTGGCCCAGTTCTATATTTGAGTAACCATGATATGGCAAGAGCCTTGACACGATTTGGCACGACTAACACTGCTAATCGGTCCCAGTGTGCGAAAATGTTGGGGGCCGCCATGTATCTGCAAAAAGGCATCCCATTAATTTATTATGGTGAAGAGATAGGCATGCAAAATCTGCAATTTGATAGTATTTCTGATTTTCCGGCAGCAGATGTTCATTCTTTTGTGGCAAGGTCACATGAGTTGGGCTATGCGGATTGGAAAATTATTTCAAACTTGAATCAAACGCATAAATTAGCGGCCAGAGGATTGATGCAATGGACGGATGAGGCGCCTAACGTAGGCTTCACGTCTGCCAATCAATCAACTTGGATCAGGGCTAATGCTGAGAACGGTTTCAATGTTGCGGACCAATTAAAAGAAGAGGAATCGATTTTCTATTTTTATCAAAAGCTACTCGACTTAAAGAAAGAAAATTTATTTTTATATGGCTATTGGGAATTAGTGGCAAGCGAAACAGAGACCTATGTGTATGAACGACGATGGGATAACGAGCGAGCTTTCGTCCTGTGCAACCTTAGCGGGCAGAACAAAAACGTTTATGTAGAGGTCTCGCCTAGTTGGAAAGTCGTCATCGAAAACGATAATAATACGGTAGAAAATGGCAAGGTTTCATTGGCACCATACGGCGTAATCGTCTTAAAAAATAGGTAAATACTTTCAGGTGTAACTATCAGGTGGAAAAGGAAACAACAATTGGAACCGTAGCTTGCGGTGGGCATTTACACCGTACAATCCAAGGAGGGTTTGATTATGTCAATCCAAGTGAATGATAATAAAACAATGAACGGCGAACACACAGAAAGTCAAAAAACTAAAAAATATACGCCAGTTGTATCCTCAAAATTAAGGTCACGAATGATTTCTGTCCCAGAATCGATCAGCGAAGCCTCAGGTATTATTATTTTGGGACGCCGCATCAACTCTCTTATTTTTACAACAGATGTCGCAATTATCAAAAATAATAATGCCCAATCAGTGATTGCAGTTTATCCATTTACACCACAATTGGCGATTAACCATGCAATTTTGGAAGCAGCATCGGTTCCTGTTTTTGTTGGCGTTGGCGGTGGTCTCACAAACGGGCCACGATCTGCTCAAATTGCTTTACAAGCAGAATTGATGGGTGCTTATGGGGTTGTCGTTAACGCCCCAACTGATTTAGAAACTATTGCTGAAATCAAAAAAGTAGTTGATGTACCAATTATTTCAACAGTAGTAGATGAAAGAGCTAATTATTTGGAAAAAATCGAAGCTGGTGTTTCTATCCTAAATGTTTCTGGTGCCAAGAAAACAGCAGAGATTGTCAGTTCAATCCGTAAAAAAGTGGGCCCAGAGTTTCCGATTATTGCAACCGGTGGTCCAACAGATGACACGATTAGAGCAGCTATCAAAGCTGGAGCCAATGCTATCACTTATACACCACCACGTGCAGCCGATATCTTCAGTGAAATCATGGACAAATATCGTCAAAATAATTAACGAAAATGAGGTAATGAGATGTCAGATCCAATCATGATCCCAAACGATCGTAATGAGGATGTTGTGTCACTATTCAATTATGCTTTTGCGCGACCATATAGTGGCAATAAGTTAGTAGATTTTCGGGAAATGTTGACGATTGTGCAAAATATTGGGGAATATGACAATGACCAATTGATGGGACAATTATCGATTATTCCCTTTCACTTGAATTTATATGGTGAGATTATTCCGGCTTCTGGTGTCGGGTTTGTAGCTGTTTATCCCGAATACCGTCAACGTGGTGTCATGAAGCGGGTTATCCCCACTGCATTAGAACAGATGCATCAGAATGGCCAGCTCGTTTCCTTCTTAGAGCCCTTTTCTCAAGGCTACTACCGCCATTTTGGCTGGGAATTAGCCTTTGATACACTCCATTACGAGTTACGTGCTCCTTATAACGAAATCAAGGGGAACGTCAATAGTGAAATTACTGGTGAGCGAGAACTCTATCACGTCAAACGTCAAAAATTTAGCGAACTGATGATAGAGAGCGACGCTAGTCAGTTAGATCCAAAACCCCAAAATGGTGTGACATTTGAACAGCTGATTAGCTATTTTAACCAAGAAGTTGCTAAAGACCATGGGAGATTAAAACGGGAAAAATTCTGGTGGGAACGGTTGATGAGAAGACAACCAAATGACTTCATAGCCTTTGCGCTTGACGATAATGATGATATTAAAGGCTTTTGTGTTTACGGACGAGAAGAAACGACCTTTACGATTACTGAATACCATGCGAGCTCAGTCGTAGCAGATGAAACCTTATGGCGGTTCTTGCATAGCCATCGCTCAAATGTGTTCACTATTAAGGGAACAGTGAAACCATCACAAAAAGTAGGCCATTATCTGAATGATCCACAAGTGACTTACCAATTGACAACACCATTCATGGGGAGAATTGTCTCTGTTGCAGACTTTTTGACCGTCTTTTTAAAAATACATCCGGTGAAAGAAGAGATAGTCTTACCCATAGAAGACCGTTTTGCTCCGTGGAATACAGGGGTGTATCGATTGGGAAATAATTATGTGGTTAAACACGATGAGTTAACACAAGGGACTGCAACAAATAGCACAATAACCCCCACAGCTAGTGTTCAATTGCCAAAACTATCGATAAACGAATTGAGTGGTTTACTACTGGGCCACCAGTCAATCGACCAGTGGCTCTTTGAACATAGTGATTTTTTATCGTTAAACCAACAGGCAATATTGCGTGAATGGCTAGCGGATATACAACCGCTTTATTTTACAGAACATTTTTAAGTTTTAGGGTTGGCATTTCATCTCATTTAGAGTAAAATGGTTCTCGTAGCATATTTTGATGTTACGAGATTTGGGCTGTTAGCTCAGTTGGTAGAGCAGCTGACTCTTAATCAGCGGGTCGTGGGTTCGAACCCCTCACAGCCCATTATATTTTTTGTATGTAGTCTTAGAAACCTTGTTGTTAAGCCAGTCTTAACGAGTTTCTAAGACTGTTTTTTATTTTTGTTCTGTAAATTGTTCTGTTCTAGTCAAGAAGCGATCCTCTTAGTTTGCACACTGAGTTGTTGCTGACAAACAATTGTGAAATAATCGAAAAACCTTCAGAGGTTTTTTTAGACTGCGGTTATGTCGAAGGAAGAGTTTACTGAAGAATTCTCAAAAAAAAACACCTACCTAGTAACTTTTTAGGTAAGCATTCTCAGACTTTGGTCGGATATTACAAATTTCATATAGTTTATGATTGATACAGATTGTCAACTCCGATAGAATGAATTGTGACAGGGAAACCTGATCACCAACACTGGCCGCATCTTCTTTGCCTTAGATGCGGTCTTTTTGTGCGGTATTAGACCGTCAACCTTTTCTTTTGTGGGGCATACCAGTGTCTGTAGTCTTTGTCAGGGTCAAATTGGTAGAAAGGTAAGCCGTCGACGATAACACGGTCAAAGAGATAGACATGACCGTAGTCTTTTTTATATAACTTAAACACGAACCAGGCATCTTTGTGATTGGCACTATACTTTTTGGGGAGCTTGAAAGCAGGGACGCCGGTTTTTTCCATGGTTTCAACGAATGTAGATTGGATATAAGCTAAAGGTCTTGGGTAACGACTGAGTGCAAAGTAAAACTTTTCAAAGGCATCTGTTTGTGGTTTGTGGTAGGCAATTTGTGCGACAGTCATCTGCTAGTCCTCCTCTGTTAAGATTGTCTAATATCGTCTAAAAATAAAGAATCTTAACTAGAGTATACGAACAAATGTTCTATTTGTAAAACAAATTAGGCTAAAGCATTTAAATTTTGGTGCTTTAGAGTCGATAATAACTTTTTAGCGGAAATGACATCAGCTTGTTCTTCAAAATTTGTTGCTCGAGTGAACACATGCGAATCACCACGGAATAAGTAGTCGATGTAATGTTTTGCGCCCTTAACAAACTCGAAAATAGCCAAGACATCAAAGTCACCAAATTGTTTGATATCTTGCTCCAACTCTTTCACTAAAAAAGGTTCTGATCCTACTGTATTGTCTATCTCATTATATACCGTATTGTTTGCTCTTTTAGGTGTCTTAGTGTGTTCAGTTGTCATTTCAGCCACGTTCCTTTCTTGATGTTTGATACAATCATAGGAGAAAAATGTGAATATTTTATGCCTAACCACTTTAGATTTGATTAAAAGAAGAGTTGATTAAAATAAAAATAAGAGACATCTATAAGGTACATCTATAAGAGACATCTATAAGAGACAACTAGAGGAGTATGGCTCTCCCATGGGAAATCTTGTAAACTTTATAACATAGAGTGGATAGAGTGAGCAGAATGAATAGAGAGAAGGGGACATCTGTTATGAAGAAAAAAATGCTAGTCATAGTGTCCGCTGTTATTTGTGCGGTGGCATTAGCAGGTTGTCAAGATATCAAAATATGGTTTGTAGGCTTTGAAGAAAACTTTAAAGGCTTGGATATGGTCGTTCAAACTTATGATGAAGAAAGTCAGATGATTGATCAAATCGCAGGGAAGTCTGTCAAGATAGAACGTGATACAACATTTGATAGCTCGGATGGTGATTCGACTGAAAAGGGTGATGTCATTCAGATCACAGTGGGTGGCAATGAAATGCACCATGTCGGATCTTCCATGATCGTTGCTGAAACTGGACTAGAAAATGTGTATGAAGAATATGCGGAGACCGTTGATATTAAGAACCAAGATCGTAGCGTTCCGGTCATCAACACGATGGTGAATGATTTCAAAAATAGTTTTACAGGGAAACAGAAAGTCTTGTTGATCAGAAGCCAAAATGGCACACCACTAGCTACCTATTCTGGGGATAAAGTGTCGATGTATAGCACTGATGTGCCTAAAAGTACGGGATTTTTGATTGATGGTCAGTATTTATTTGTTTATCGATGTGACTATACCATTTACGACTTAGCGTTATTAGAATAAACGTTTAGTTGAACTTACTAGTGTCTAGACTCCCTTCAGAAGTGTGCTGAAACAACTTTAAAGCCGATAGAGATAAGAGTATGATGTCATCCTTTAAGAAAAGTTGACATCATACTTATTGCGTACTATTATCGATTTGTTTCCTAATTGACGGAATTAGCGCAGCTTGGTAGCGCGCTTGCTTCGGGAGCAAGAGGTCATGGGTTCAAATCCCGTATTCCGTATAGAATATGTTGATATATCGCCGCTGAACGGATAGATGAACGGATATGAGTTGAGTGAAATAAAGGATGGAATTTACAGTAACTACATGCTATAATTGAGTCAACAAGTTAATATAGACTAGGTTGGGCCAAGGCTTTCAAGGAACTATTCTCCAGGGCGGGAGGATGTTTTTCGATTGCTTTGGTTCTTTTTTTATGAAGGAAATATGGGGCATTTATGGAAAATTTATCGATTTATATTATTATACTGATTTTTATTATCTCACTAGCAGGCTTATCTAAGTCGACAGATTTTTTGGTGGATAATGCGGTAGATTTATCTAAAAAAATAGGTATTTCTGATGTCATTATTGGAGCGACTATCGTGTCTTTAGGGACGAGTTTACCAGAATTGTCAACGGCAATTCTCTCCATCTTTAATGGTAGTTCGGATATTGCGATAGGGAATGCAATTGGGTCGATCATTACCAATTGCACGCTTATTTTAGGGGTTGCTACTTTAGCTGGATCGATTCCAGTCAAAATAAAGACTGCGAAGAGGTTGATGTTTTTGATTGCCCTCATCGCAGTAATGTATTTATTTGCTTTTAATATGAGCCAACCTTTTGGAGATGGCCACTTAAACCGTCTATGGGGAATATTAACGGTTATCACTTTGCCAATTTACTTGATCCTATCTTTCAAGAAAAAGAAAGGTGGTAGGTCTAGCACAACCTCTAAAGCTTCAGATGTTGAAAATCAAACTATTGAAAATCACGCTTTTGAGAATCAAACTATCGAGAGTCACACTTCTGAGATACAAGAAGTGAAACCAGCTAAAGCAACTGAAAAAGTTGAGCCTGCTTACTTAGTAAAGACAATAGCCATTATTCTTGTTTCAGCTATTGTTGTAGCTGTTAGTGCGTCCTTATTAGTTTCCAGTGTCCAAGAAGTGGCAGTGCGACTCAATGTCCCAGAAGCTATTATTGCTTCAACTATCGTAGCTCTTGGGACAAGTTTACCAGAATTGAGTACCTCGTATTCTTCGGCTCGTAAGGGCTATGGTGGTTTAGCTTTTGGAAATATTATTGGTGCTAATATCATGAATATTTTGTTAGTGTTAGGAGTTCCAGCAGCAATGACGTCATCGGGTATTGCAGTCTCAAGCATATTTTTTAGATTTCAAATCCCAATTGCTATAGTAATCTTACTGTTCATATTGTATCTGGTGTTCAATACAAAAAGGGAAGAAATCACTAAAAAAGAAGGATTGCTCCTTTTAGTCGTCTACGTGCTATTCTTGCTGACGACAGTGTTTAATTAGGAAGATTAGCAATAGGACTGAATAAGTCGCAATAATTCCCAATATACTCAGGAAAATCCCATAAAACATGATAAAGTTCTGTAACCTTATTACTAGTGTTTGCTAGCACAGACTACAGTGTTTTATTGTTTTTGTAGACAAAATAAAGCAAAGAAATAATTCTACTGAACCATAATACACCAATAATCAAAACGTAACCGACATTGTCAGTGTAGATCGTATAGGCAGTTAATCCCAGCAAAATGAACGTTTCCAGATCAAAGCTTGATGCTTTGGAGTGTGCTAAGATTTGTAGGTTTCTTTCATCTTTATGGTTGATGTTATCGCGTTTCATTTTTTGTGGAGCCTTCATATAGGAAAATACTTTCGTGGCTTGAAGAAGGGAAACGCCAAGCATACCACCTGAAACTCCAATGAGCGCAGAAGCGTAGGTCTCTTCACGAAAGATGGAGAATCCTAACGTGAAGAATAGAGCGGTTATCAAAACTGTCAGTAATAATTTGCTGATTTCAACTAAAAAACGTTTACTTTGCATCAATATTCTCTCCTTCATAAATAAAAATGTCTTCAATCAATACATCGAAATAGTGGGCAATTTTGAACGCAAGAAGGATGGATGGGTTATATCTGCCGTTCTCTAATGATCCAATGGTTTGACGAGAAACTTCTAGTATATCTGCAAGCTCTTCTTGGCTAAGTCCGCGATCTTTACGCAACTGGCCTAAAGTATTTTTCACAATTGTCTGCACCTCTTTTCATTAGCTAAACAGTTTGTATGGAAAGTTAACTTTACATACAAATCATAAACATCTTGTTTTAGGATGTCAAGCTAACTTTCCATAAATTCATAAAGCAGTTTTTATAAACAACAGGGAAAATCTTCAAAAATGAGCCTTTGCTATGAAATAGCTTCAACCCCTTACATAATGAGTATATTTATGATAGAGTAGCATTTTGAGGGAAGTTAGTAGTCCCACAGAGACGGTTTTAAAGTGACGGAGGTCAACTCGTCAGTTTAAAGTCGTTTTTATTATATGACACTATATACAAAATATAATAAATGCTTTTCTGAAAATAAGAACTAGTGCTTCAATAACTAGTTCCTAGTAGCTAGTAACTAAGGACTAGTGCCTAGTACCTAGTAATTCATACCTAATAACTACTTATCGGGAATGAATTACTAAAAATGAATTACTAACAACCAATCACTAAGAACAGTAAGTTGATTCATTATAGTTAAGGACTGTTCGTGGCAAGTGTAGTTGCACTAATTTTAAAAGTTTCTTGAATGATGATCAGATTTACCAATTATGGTAACTCTCTTTTTTTGGCAAAAAATAGTAAGGGGAGGAAATAGGGAATGAAATTTTTATGGCAGTACATCAAAGCTTATCCTAGTTATATGGTTGGGGCTTTGGTAGGGCAGTTGGCGTTTGTTTTTGTAACGTTAGGCTTGCCGACTTTATTAGCACAAATGATCAATAAAGCTATTATTCCGCAAGACACGAGTGCTTTATATCGGTATGGCATTTTTATGGCGGGGATTGCTATTGTAGGTGCTTTTGGTCGTGTCCTGAAGTCTTGGTCAGTGGCAAAGATGTCCAATTTAGTGACGATGGAGATTCGAAATGATACTTATACAAAAATGCAGCAGCTTTCGCATCATGAATTTCAGGAGTTCGGGGTTCCGTCTCTTGGGACGCGGATAACGACTGATGCGTTTATGTTGTTGCAGTTTATTGATTTACTTTTTCGGCAAGGGTTAGCAGCGCCGTTGATGATCGTTTTTGCAGTAACGATGATCATCAAGACGTCTCCTGAGTTAGGGATTGCTATCTCGCCGATTGCTCCTATAACGTTATTCATGGTCCTATGGATTTCTAAAGTGACTCGTCCGTTATCAGAGGAACAACAAACGGACCTAGATACAATCAATAGGATTCAACGGGAAAATATCACAGGGCTTCGGGTCATCCGCGCTTTTAGACGGGAAAAATTCCAAGAGAAACGTTTTGAAGATGTCAACAAGCGTTATGAAAAAGTATCGATTACTTTGTTCCGTTGGATGGCAGTGACACCGTCTGCGTTTTCTTTCATCATTAATGTCGTGATTATTGCGATTCTGTGGCTCGGGGCTGGTTTTATCGGTGCAGGGTCACTTGATGTTGGTAATTTGGTCGCCTTTATTGAATATGCTTTTCACGCGCTATTTTCTCTCATGCTATTTGCTAATATTTTTATGATGTATCCAAGAGCAGCTGTAAGTTCGAGAAGATTGAAAGAGGTTATGGGGGCTCCAATTTCAGTCAAGGTACCCGAAAATCCAGTGACCAAAACAGAAACGCATGGTTATTTAGAATTCAAAAATGTGGACTTTGCTTATCCTGATGCGGATGAACCTGTGTTAAGAAACATTAGCTTTAAATCTAAGCCTGGTCAAACAGTTGCATTTATTGGTTCAACAGGGTCAGGGAAATCGACAATCGTCAAATTGATTCCAAGGTTCTATGATGTGACCAAAGGACAAGTGTTGGTAGATAATGTTGATGTCCGTGACTACTCGTTAAAAACCTTACGTCGAAAGATCGGGTTTACACCGCAAAAAGCTTTGTTATTCTCAGGTAAAATCTCTGAAAATTTACGGTTTGGGAAGTATAATGCAACACAACACGAACTTGAAGAAGCGTCAGATATTGCTCAAGCACGGTCCTTTATTGAACGCTTAACAACCAAGTATGATACATCGTTGGCAGAAGGCGGTAGCAACTTATCCGGTGGTCAAAAGCAACGGTTATCGATTGCTCGTTCTATTATTGGGAAGCCAGATATTTATATTTTTGACGATAGTTTCTCAGCACTCGATTTCAAAACGGATGCTATTTTAAGAAAAGCACTACGAGAAGAAACTAGAACAGCGACGACCATTATTGTGGGGCAGCGGGTTGCATCGATCATGCATTCAGACTTGATCATCGTGTTAGATGAAGGAGAGATAGCTGCAAAAGGAACGCATGCAGAATTGCTGAAGACCTCACCAATTTATTATGAAATCGCCTCGTCTCAACTTAGTCAGGAGGAACTCAATCGATGAAAAATATGACAGCATTCGTCCGGTTGTGGACTTACCTAAAACGTTACAAAGGGCAATTTATCGGTGCTATCTTTGCGACAATCGTCATGACAGTCGCGTCGGTCTTAGAACCTTTTATCATTGGTCTAGCCTTCACTGAACTTGCAGCAAATGTCATGGCAATCGCTCGTCAAGAACCTGGAGCTGCAATCAACTATCACTACATATTAATCATAGCAGTCGTTTATTTCTTTAGAGGGATGTTATACCATGTCTCACAATATGTGAGCCAATGGTTATTGACTAACGTGGTTCAAAAAGCTATGTACGACCTCAGAAATGATATCTCTAAAAAAACAAACCAGATTCCTGTTTCTTATTTTGATAGCCACCAAGCAGGTGATTTGTTGAGTAGAATGACAAATGATGTCAACACGATCACGAACGCCTTGCAACAATCACTCATGCAGTTCTTTATTGGTGGATTGAGCATCTTATTTGCCGTCATTGCAATGCTACTGTTAGACTGGAAACTTGCTTTAGTGGTCACTGCTATTGTGCCAATTTCTTACTATATTGCTCGTTATATTATTAAATATTCGCAACCGACATTTAAAAATCAAGCCGATTCACTGGGGGATTTATTTGGTTATACCCAAGAACAACTCTCTGGCTTTACTGAGATCAAAGTCTATAACAAACAAGAGGAATCGGTTGAGGGATTTAAAAAGAGAAATGAACGGTTGTGTGAGTATGGCTTTAAGGCTAATTTCATTTCAAGCCTAATCATGCCGTGCCTTGGAGCGGTAACTCACTTAGCCTATATCCTAGTCTCCATATTAGGTGGGATCAGTGTTATCAATGGCTCGCTAACGGTTGGTAATCTACAAGCTTTTGTTCAATATATTTGGCAAATCAACCAACCTATCACTGTGATTTCACAATTAAGTGGGATGATTCAAAGTGCAGCAGCGGCAGTTACTCGTGTCTTCGACTTCTTAGATGAAGAAAACGATCATCAAGATAAAGTGACAGGCCACTTACCTGGTAAAGTCAAAGGCCACGTTTCTTTCGAACACGTTCGTTTTGGTTACAAGAAAGATCAACCACTGATGAAAGATGTTTCGTTTAACGTGAAACCAGGTGAGACCGTTGCAGTCGTTGGTCCAACGGGTGCAGGGAAAACAACTCTGATCAACCTTCTGATGCGTTTTTATGATGTCGATGGAGGTAGCATCAAGATTGATGGTGTCGATACGAAAACAATTAGCCGCCTGGATTTGAGACGTCATTTTGGGATGGTCCTTCAGGATGCATGGTTATATTCGACGACTATCATGGAGAATATCCGCTTTGGTGATTTAGATGCCACTGACTATGAAGTGATAGAAGCAGCCCAAATCGCCAACGTTGACCGGTTTATCAGAACCTTACCTGGTGGCTATTCGATGGAAATCAATGAAGAAGCTAACAACATCTCACTGGGGCAAAAACAATTGATGACGATAGCACGTGCGATCATTTCAAATCCAGATATTCTTATATTGGACGAAGCTACCAGTTCGGTTGATACACGACTTGAAAAATTGATCCAAGAAGCAATGGATAAAGTGATGGAAGGGCGCACAAGTTTTGTGATTGCTCACAGATTGAGTACTATCAAAAATGCAGATCTGATTTTAGTGATGCAAGATGGTAATATCATCGAACACGGTACGCATGATAGTCTATTAGCAGCAAATGGCTTCTATGCCGACCTGTATCAAAGTCAATTTGAAGAAGAAACACCAGCTGAAATACACATGTCCTACTAAATAGCAAAGAGGGAGAAAATCGTTGAAGATTTTCTCCCTCTTTCCGTTTTTACAGCTGTAATCTCATGTTAGCTTGTAATCTCATGTTAGCTTGTAATCTCATGTTAGCTTGTAATCTCATGTTAGCTTGTAGTCTCATTTTATTTTAAAGTGATAGCACGAGAAATATAAGAAACACGAACAACTCAAGTGACTCCAACTATTAGAATAAGCGTATCAATCAGTAAAGAATACTGATGCTCCGATAGCATTTGGGCCACCATGGACACCAAGTACAGGCGTGAATTCTTTTTCAAAGTACACGTCTGCTTTAGCAATCACGTCATCTAATTCTGTT
>NZ_ATXL01000029.1 GCF_000421665.1 Bavariicoccus seileri WCC 4188
AACAAGAAAAGGGCATCCGAATAAACATCAAGATCATATTGGTCCGTGATAATACCTGCTAGTCCGTCAATGCCACGACGCATATCCGTTTTACCACATACAATGTAAATATGTTTTACTTTGGTATAATCAATGATCATAGAGATTAAGCTCTTTTAGGACCGTGTACAAAATATACTTGTCACAGCCGTTATAGAAAATTAAATCCATCTCACCGCGTTTTACTCGCAAGGCAATTTTAGGTTTAATTGAATGTGATTTTCCAGACGTCTGTTGCTTTACCTGATCCGATTTGATGTTCACTGGAACGATATCCTGAATTTTAGCCAAAATGAAACCTCCAATTATTCTTTAGTGTCTTAAGAATAACCGGAGGTTAACTATTTAGGAATATACCTGATTACTTCCCGCTTACGCATGAAGTGCTATAGAAGCAATGCTTATAATAGATGTGGCCAGCTAATTAAAGTAGATATTATATAACATAGAATAGTATTGTTGGTGGAATTCTAAATTGAGAGAAACATTTTTTTAAAATTTATCTTGTTTATATTAGAATATGATGATAAAATTATTATGTAGTTTAATAATGTTACTCATTGAGGGGGCAAATCTATGGATTTGGAAAAATTAAAGAAACCGGCTTTGTTATTAGGGACAACTGTTCTATTAGCCGCTTGTGGTAATGGTGGTAACGATGGCGGTGGTAATGGTGGTAATGGCGATGGTGATTCAGCTGACGGGGCAGAAGTAATCAAATTACCTGCTGGAGCAGAATTACCAACAATGGATTCTACACTAGTTACAGATACTGAAGGATTCAATGCATTACAATCAGTAACTGAAGGTCTTTACCGTCAATCTGAAGATGGAGCTGGCTTTGATGCAGCTTTAGCTGAAGGTGAACCAGAAGTTTCAGAAGATGGTAAAACGTTGACGTTTACATTAAAAGATGTGAAATGGTCAAATGGTGATCCATTGACAGCTAACGATTTTGTTTATTCATGGCGTCGCTTAGTTGATCCTGCAACAGCAGCTTCGTATAACTATTTAGCAGCTGGCGTTATCAAAAATGCAAGTGAAATTATCAATGGTGAAGCTGATCCTTCTGAATTAGGTGTTGAAGCTGTTGACAATCATACATTAAAAGTAGAATTAGAATCTAATGTGCCATATTTAAATAGTTTATTCGCAATGGCACCATTCTATCCGTTAAACGAAAAGTTTGTAACTGAAAAAGGTGATGACTACGCTACTAACAGCGACAACCTCCTTTATATCGGACCATATACTTTAGAGGATTGGGATGGAACTGGACTTTCTTGGAAATATATTAAAAACCCTGATTACTGGGATGCAGACGCTGTTAAAACAGACGAAATTGATATCCAAGTTATTAAGGAAACATCAACTGGTTTAAACTTATATGAAACAGGGGAACTTGATCGTTTAGCTCTGACAGGAGATTATATAGCTCAAAAAGTAGACGATCCTGATCTTGTAAAAGTTCCAACTTCTTCATTATTCTACTTGAAATATAATGTTGAAAAAGAAGCTTTAGCAAACGTTAATATTAGAAAAGCTTTATCAGCAGCAGTGGATAGACAAGCATACGTAGACCGTGTACTTCAAAATGGGTCTCAAGTGGCAGTTGGTTTAGTACCAGCGGACTTAGCAGCTAATCCTTCTACCAAAGAAGACTTTAGAGCTGAGAGTGGTGAGCTATCAACATTTGATGTTGACGCTGCTAAAGAATACTGGGAAAAAGGATTGGATGAACTTGGTGTTGATTCATTGACATTAGACTTCCTTTCAGATGATAGTGAAAATGCGAAAACATCTTCAGAATTTATTCAAGCCCAATTACAAGAGAATTTACCTGGTTTAACAGTTACTCTTACAAATGTACCATTCAAAAATAGATTACAAAAAGATGATAGTGGAGACTATGATATACAATTAGCTGGTTGGAGTGCTGACTTTGCAGATCCTATCAACTACTTAGAACTATTTGAATCTACTAATGGTAATAACTCAACTGGTTACAGTAATCCAGATTACGATAAGTTAATCCAATCTGCTCGTGCTGAAACGGAAGACTTAGATAAACGTTGGTCAGAATTATTAGAAGCTGAAAAATTGTTGCTCGATGATGGAGCTATTGGTCCGTTGTATCAACGTTACGGCGCTGCATTACAAAGTCCTTCTTTGGAAAACTTTGTGACACACACTGTTGGTGCAGATTTTGATTACAAATGGGTTGTCAAAAATTCTAAATAAAACTGATTGAGGATGATATTAAAAATTCTGGACATTCAAAACGGTCAAGACTAGTTAAAGGTCTCGACCGTTTTGTTTAGTATTATGATTATTTTCGTAGCAGTGACTCCAGCTGGCTCTATTTAAATCGAGTAGAACTAAGCTGATTAACTATTAGAAATAGATTAGAATAAAGAAGATACTAAAAGGTTACTTAAACTTCAAAGGTATAATGTAGTATTAGACTCATTAAGGATATCAAAAAGAAAATTATTGTTAGACGTAAAGGGAATATATAGGCTTTTCCTACTGCTTGGCTAAGCTGCTTTCTTTTGATAGGAGTTGTTAAGTCATACTTGTGTGGCTGTAGCATCCGTTTAAGATATTCGACACTGTACATGAAAAAATCAAATGTACCGGCCTCAAATATTTTACCCCCTATGCCAAAAACACTAAAGAATGCTGCAATATACAAAGTGTAATCACTGGTACTCAAAAAACTAATCCGTTTTTCTGTCAACCATTGATAGATGAACACCAGAATAAGTAGTGAGATTGCCACAATAAAGATTTTATACTTTTTAACAAACGACATTGATTAAAGCTCTCCTTATAGGTTAGTTCTACTAATTGCTAGTGAGTATATAGCTTGCAATCAAGAACTAGTTATATTAATCACAGTACTATCTATTAGTCTGATGGTTAAACCTAGAAAAAACTATGGCTAAGCCATCAAATCTAACAGGACATCATTCTTAAAGAATGTAGTATATTCAATTTAGCCGAAGTATGATGTAAAAGCAATATCATTGTAATCTTTATTATTATTCTCATTGTTTTGACATTTTAGAAAAAATTGTTTATGATTTTCAAGGTAAGCATTTATGATTGAACAAAAAGTATTTAAATAGAAACTAGGGGGGGTTTTCTTGAAGGGATATTGGAAATATTTATCTAAACGTGTTTTTTACATGATCATCACATTATTTTTGATTGCGACGATCACTTTCTTTTTAATGAAGTTGTTACCCGGTTCGCCTTATGCGAATGAAGAAAAATTAACGGATGCGCAAATAGCATTAATGAATCAAAAGTATGGGTTAGATAAACCAGTGTTTGTACAGTATTTGATTTATCTAAAAGGGTTGCTTGTTTTTGATTTGGGACAGTCGTTCCAGTTTAATGCACCAGTTTCCAGATTGATTGGTTCTCGGATTGGTGTTTCGTTCCAAATAGGTATCCAAGCCATGATAGTAGGAACTATATTTGGTACTTTTCTAGGGATAATAGCTGCCATGAAACAAAATACGTGGGTTGATACTGTCGCAACATTTGTTGCTATTTTAGGACGGTCGATACCAAGTTTTGTATTCGCAGTGTTGTTGCAATTGTTATTTGGTGTTATTTTCCCAATATTACCGATTGCCTTATGGAATCAAGGGTTTGTTTCTTCAATCCTACCAACCATAGCACTTGCAATCTCACCTTTAGCAGATTCAGCCAGATTTGTGAGAACAGAGATGGTCGATGTGCTAAATAGTGATTATATTGAATTAGCTCGCGCAAAGGGGTTAAGTCGATGGGAAGTTGCTTATAAACATGGGATTAGAAATGCTATCATTCCTTTGGTAACAATTTTAGGACCAATGTTGGTTGGTTTAATGACTGGATCGATGGTTGTTGAAAATATATTTGCTTTACCAGGAATTGGAGAACAATTTGTTAAATCAATCATGCAAAATGACTATCCGACTATCATGGGTGTCACCATGTTATATTCATTCATGCTAGTTGTTGTCATATTAGTCGTTGATGTCTTATATGGATTGATTGATCCTAGAATCAGCCTTGCGGATGAAGGGAGTGCTGCATAATGGCAGAATCATTACAAACAAAGAAATTTGATCCGAAACTGTTTGAACCTGCATCTAAAAAGAAACTAGGCGATAAAGAAAAAATAGCTGCACCATCTCTTAGTTTTCTCCAAGACTCTTGGAGACGTTTAAAAAAGAATAAGGCAGCAGTGGTATGTTTAGTTTTGATTATCATCATGTGTATTTTAGCATTTGCTGCTCCTTGGATAGCGCCTTATAGTCCATATAAACAAAATGTTCAATGGGCTAACTTACCACCAAAAATCCCTGGTATTAGTATTCCAGGCCTAAATGGTTTTCGTAAGGGTGCTGATGTATATGCTACCGCACAAGTCCCTGAAAGTACTTATTTCTATCTTGGGACAGACGGTTTAGGTCGTGACTTACTTTCTCGCATCCTATACGGAACCAGAATCTCCTTGATTATTGCTTTTTCTGCCGCGTTGTTTAATCTGACAATCGGTATTATCTACGGAATAACATCTGCGTGGTTCGGCGGTCGTATCGATAACGTGATGCAACGGATTATTGAAATCCTTTCAGGGGTGCCAAACTTAGTTGTACTCGTTTTAATGCTAATGGTCTTCAAACCAGGTGTTGGTTCGATCATTCTAGCCTTAGCATTTACTGAATGGCTTTCAATGGCAAGAGTTGTCAGGGCACAAACCTTAAAACTCAAATCTCAAGAGTATGTCTTAGCTGCACAAGCATTAGGAGAGTCATTTTGGAAGATTGCAACCAAACATTTGATTCCTAACTTAGCGGGTGTCATCATTATTCAAACGATGTTTTCAATCCCCGCAGCCATTTTCTTTGAAGCATTCTTAAGCTTTATCGGAATTGGAATTCCAGCACCAGGTGCATCCTTAGGTACTTTGATCAATGATGGTTACAAGACCTTTCGCTTCTTACCACATTTGATGTGGTATCCAGCTGGCGTGATGTGTGTCATCATGATTAGTTTCAACCTCTTAGCTGATGGTTTAAGAGATGCTCTAGATCCACGAATGAAAGATTAGAAGGGATAATTGTTATGGCAGCAGAGAAAATACTTGAAGTAAAAGATTTGCACATTTCTTTTAACACGTTTGCCGGCAAGGTAAAAGCTATTAGAGGTGTAGACTTCTCATTGGAAAAAGGGGAAACTTTAGCAATTGTTGGAGAGTCTGGATCTGGTAAATCTGTCACCACTAGGGCAATTATGCGTTTATTAAGTGGAAATGCGGTTATAGAGCAAGGAGAGATTCTCTTCCAAGATAAGGATCTCTTGAAATTGTCTGACAAGCAAATGCGTTCTATTAGAGGGCATAATATCGCGATGATTTTCCAAGACCCAATGACTTCTCTAAACCCAACAACGAAAATTGGAAAGCAAATTGCTGAACCAATCCTTAAGCATCAAAAAGTTTCTAAAAAGGAAGCTTATAAAAGAGCAGAAGAATTATTAACATTAGTTGGTATTCCGAATGCACCAGAACGGATGAAGCAATATCCTCATCAATTCTCAGGAGGTCAACGTCAACGTATCGTAATTGCAATTGCATTAGGGTGTGATCCAGAAATATTGATTGCTGATGAACCAACAACTGCTCTGGATGTAACTATCCAAGCACAAATATTAGAATTAATGAAAGATATTCAAAAGAAAATAGAAACATCAATCATTTTTATCACTCATGATTTAGGTGTTGTTGCTAACGTAGCCGATAAAGTTGCTGTGATGTATGCTGGAAAAATAGTCGAATTTGGGACTGTTGATGAAATATTCTATAATCCTCAACATCCGTATACTTGGGGGCTTTTAGCCTCTATGCCAACACTAGAAACAGAAGGAGACTTATACGCTATTCCAGGTACACCTCCTGATTTATTAGATCCGCCAACTGGTGACGCTTTTGCACCTCGTAGTGAATATGCTTTAGAAATAGATACTGAAATAGAACCACCATTCTTTAAAGTTTCTGATACACATTATGCAGCTACTTGGTTGCTTCATCCCCAAGCTCCTAAAGTTACACCACCACCTGTGATTGTAAAAAGGCAAGAGGAGTTCAAATTGAAACAAGAGCGAAATGGAGGAACTGCCGATGGCCATTAATTATGATAATCCACTTGTTCAAATCAAGCATTTGAAGAAATATTTTAACGTTGGTAGCAAAAATGAAGTAAAAGCCGTTGATGACATTTCCTTTACAATTCATGAAGGAGAGACGTTTGGATTAGTTGGTGAATCTGGCTGTGGGAAGTCAACCACTGGTAGAGCAATCATCAAACTATATCATCCAACTGCTGGAGAAATAATTTTCGAGAATGAAAATATTGAAAGTGTGAAGCACAAAAATTTACTTGACTTTCATAAAGATGCACAAATGATTTTCCAAGATCCATATGCATCACTAAACCCGAGAATGAAAGTTCGAGACATTATTGCTGAGGGTATTGATATCCATCATTTAGCAAAAAATGATAAAGAACGGAATAATAGAGTCGATGAACTCTTAAAAACTGTGGGACTAAACCCAGACCATGCGACTCGGTATCCGCATGAGTTTTCTGGTGGTCAACGTCAACGTATTGGAATCGCAAGAGCGTTAGCTGTTGAACCAAAATTTATTGTATGTGATGAACCTATTTCAGCATTAGATGTTTCTATCCAAGCTCAAGTTGTCAATTTATTGAAAGATCTACAAAATAAGCATCATTTAACTTACCTTTTTATTGCCCATGACTTATCCATGGTTAAATACATTAGTGACCGAATCGGTGTTATGTACTATGGTAAATTAGTTGAGGTCGGAGATGCAGATGAAGTTTATAATCATCCGCTTCATCCTTATACTAAGAGTTTACTTTCTGCTGTGCCTTTACCGGATCCAGATTATGAAAGGACACGCAAACGTATCTCGTATCATGGAGATGGTAATTACGAAGGCTGTGAGATGCGTGAGATAACCCCTAATCACTTTGTTTACTGTACTGAGAAAGATGCACAGATCAATAAAGAAACCCGTGAGAGAGAAGAGAGTGAAGAAAAAGTCTCAATGCTATAGAATGATTTCATCGTTGAGATAGGTTTATGAACATTGAACTGGTATTTTCTGGTGCTTTTCTGATGCTTTTACTGAAGAAGAAGTTATAACTAGTATCACGTTATAACTTCTTTTTCGATGCACAATTTAGGATTCTACGTTAAATAGTGCTGTTTCAGATAAACTTCCTTATATCTTGAAGCTAAACACTCCATGAACAACCTCTTTTTAAATAGTAATTGGTCTAAAAGTCTGATAAAATAACAGTTAGGATATCATTAAATATTAGTGAGGATATTTATGGTTTATTAGCGACTTAGGTACTAATTAGACCATTTTATCGCATAAAGATAGTCTCATTTTATACTGTTACATTGTCATGTTATTGAGAGAAATTATGAAAGAAGGATAACTATGAATCCTATATTAAAATATGTTTCTGCATCGCCTATACGCGAAATTACTGATTGGTTTGATACTTTTGGTGATATAACACTTCTAACGATTGGTGAACCTGATATGGATACTCCTCGGCATATTGTGGATGCCTCTATAAGAGCTTTAGAAAATGGTGAGACACACTATTCAAATAGTAGGGGAGATAGTGAATTTCGTAGAGCATGTAGCGATTATATTAGAAGGACACAGGGACTAAACTATGACTATAAAAACGAGGTCTTGATTTCTATAGGTGTCACAGAAGGACTAGCAGCTACGCTGATGACTTTAACTCAAAAGAATGATGCTGTTATTGTGCCAGAACCTTATTATCCGGCGTATGAAACTATCTCAACTTTTGCAAACTTACAGTTTGTTACGATTAATACTGAGAAAACTAATTTGAGGTTAACTCCTGAGGCACTAAATGAAACACTAAAAAATACACCGAATGCTAAAGTCTTGATTTTAAACTACCCTTCAAATCCTACTGGAGTCAGTTATAATGCTTCTGATTTAGAAGCATTCAGCGAAATAATTAAAAACTATCCTGATTTAGTTGTTATTAGTGATGAAATATATAGCACCATAAATTATACAGACGAACCACATACTTCTTTTGCTAAATTTCTCCCAGAACGTACAGTGTTACTAAATGGCTTATCCAAATCTTTCGCAATGACTGGATGGCGTTTGGGCTATATAATGGCTCCACAAATGTATATCGATCAAATTTTCAAAGTCCATCAACTATTAGTTAATAATGCTACTCGTTTTGCTGAATTAGGTGGTGTTGAGGCTTTAGATAATGGAGATGAATCAGCAGAAGCAATAAAGAACGTATTTAATAGACGTCGAACTGTACTATTGGCTGAGTGCCAAAAATATGGTTTTGAGTACGTTGAACCAAATGGAGCCTTCTACTTGTTTCTTAAAATTCCAGATAATTTCAAACAGGCATCAGTCGATTTTTGTAAGGGAATAGCTGATCGTTATAAATTCGGATTTGTTCCTGGAGAATATTTTGGTAAATCTGGTGAGCGTTATATAAGGATAAGTTATGCTATTGATGAGGAGACTTTGAAACAGGCAATTCGTTCAATACATGATTTTGTTGACAATATGCTATAATAGAGGTAAGTAGCATATTGTGGAGATTTGAAGGGAGCGAATGCATTGGCAAAAAGAATTACTAAAACAATGCGCGAGACGGTTGAGACTGAACTAAGAAAGGGTACCAGTAAATCACGAATAGCTCATCTTTTAGATGTTCCTTATGATGAAGCAATAGACATCATTTCTAAAATTAAAGAATCGATTCGCCCCGAAGTTGGGGATGAGATTAGGTTTTTCTTTAGAGAGCAACAGATGGTAGGAAAAATTGAGAAACTTTTGACAAATTCTGCTGTTGTAAAAATTAATTGGGCTTTTTCTGAATCAATCATGCATGATATCTGTGAAGAACGGACGATAGTGAACTTTAAAGATATCGATGAGTTTGTTGTTATTTCAGAAGGGGAAGTCAAAGAGAAACTTACTGACGAATAACCAAAAAACGTTAACAATACTATAGAAATCAGTAGGGGGCGTTTATGATGGCTAAAGGTATCGTGAAGTGGTTTGATGATAAAAAGGGCTATGGTTTTATAACTGACGAAGCAAATGAGCATGATTTTTTTGTCCATTTTACTGGTATTAATACTGATGGGTTTAAGACATTGAAAAATGGGCAACAAGTGACTTTTGATTTGGTTGAGGGGGCAAAAGGCTTCCAAGCTACAAATGTTTTGGTGGTTGGTGTATAACAGTGATCAAACTTTTTTGTGATGCAGCTGTCTCCGGTAACCCTGGCCCCACTGCTGTTGGTTGGGTATGTTATGCTGATAAAAACCAGTTTCAAATGGGGAAAAATCTCAAAAATCAGTATTCTAATCATGAAGCGGAATTTATAAGTGTTTACGAAGCTTTAAAATGGGTAAGAAGTCATTGTGATAGTCATGATATTATTGCTGTATATAGTGATAGTAAAATAGTTGTTCAGGTTCTATCTAGGAGATTTTCACGAAATAAGATCTATAGTGACTATCTAAAACTGATCAGCCCTTTACTTGATCAGTACACCTTATCCTTAGTTGAGTGGGTTCCTGAAAGTCAAAATAAAAAAGCTGATCAGTTAGCAAAGAGTTATCTCAGAACTTAATCATGAGCGCATGGAGAGTCAAAGGTGAATTATTTTATATAGGCTAGTTATCTATTACTATAATAAACGGATGATAAATCAGAAAAAGTGGACCAAAAAATGGTCCACTTTTATTTTTTTAGGAGATGCTTTATCCTAATCTGTTTTTTCCAAAATTTGAGTCTCTTTTTCCGCCATGAATCAAAATGCGAACGAACTAGTAATTGATTATCGAATAGGCTTGCTTTTACTGCTAAGGCTTCAGATATAAAATATTTAACTTTGTGCCACTGATTTGTTATAAAATACATTAAAAAAAGGTCGTCTTCCAACAAATAATCAAATAATTGATAGGCAATCATATCTGCCCAAAGCCATTTTTTCAGTTCCAACTCATCGTAACTCTGGTTTGTAGAGATAAATTGTCTATAAGTATAGCATTTAAACTCATTATAAGTCTCCAAACCCGTAAACTCATGTCTTAATAAAGGTAAGTAGGAGTGTATGAGAATCAAATAGATGTAATGTGTAGGTTTAAATTGATCTGGTAAAAGAGTTGAGAAAGATAATTTAGGATAGGATAAGTAAGAATATTCATATGAAATTGGTAAATTAAGAGCCAACAATATTTCTATAATCTCCCATTTAGGAGGTAAAGCAATTAGTGTTACGGGAGACGTATGAAAAATGTTCGGCATCCGACGTTCTGTCCTAAGACATTGAGGCAGAAAATGAGAGAATCCCTCAGGAAGACGGTATTGAGAGATGGATTCTACGTCGGAATCTACCTGTTTCAATTTGTTTATATTTCTCGATTTATGTGGGAAATAATGGCTGATGAATGAGTAATCAACCTTTGTATCATGATCCGTATAGCTTTTCTCTATCTCTAAAAAATGGAGCAAATCAATTGAAATATCTTGCCACTGCAGCATAGATATAAAGTCAATCAGATATTCCCCATGTTTAAATTTATCTGCTCTTTCTGTCGGAGCATAACGCAGTAAAAATGCGTTGTATTGCCACTTAGAAAGTGGGTTTGATAGGGGAGTTTGCACGATATCAATCCTTCATTTATGATGAAGTGCTTAAAAAGCACATCATTCTTTCTTTTTTGACCAATATTGATAATAGTCGACCTTGATAGCACCATTGTATAGTTTTCGTTTTCGAGTTGCTTTACTTCCAAAATGTAATTCAAATTGCTCGTCGCTCGTCAAGATATACTTGCTAAATCCTGTTAGCGGGGCAAATACAGAACCCATTGTTTGGTAGATTCCAACAATGTCATCTTTGTTGTTTAGCCTGTCACCATATGGTGGATTAGTCACTATAGTACCTGTTTCTAGATTCGTTTTGAAATCTTTGATAGCTTGTTGCTTAAAGGTGATTTGATGTAGAACGCCCGCTTCTTCAGCATTTCTCTTTGCAATTTCAATCATATGACCATCGATATCTGACGCATAAATGTTTAATTGGATATCATAATCGATTTTTTCTTCAGCAGTTGCTCTGACTCTATCCCAAATCTCAGTTGGAAAATATAACCATTTTTCACTGATAAAAGAGCGATTGAAACCAGGTGGTGTGTTTTGCCCAATTAAAGCTGCTTCGATTGGTATAGTTCCGGACCCACAAAATGGATCTATAAAAGGTTTATCACTATGCCAATTAGTTAATAAAATAAGTGCAGCAGCCATGTTTTCTTTCAAAGGTGCTGTTCCTTTATCAACACGATATCCTCTTTTGAATAAACTACTACCAGTTGTATCGATAGAAATTTGCACTTGATTCTTTCGTATCGCAACTTCAATAGGGTATAAGGCGCCGGTTTCAGGAAGTTGATTGTGTCTATGGTAAACATCTTGAAGCTTTTTAGCAATTGCTTTTTTAACGATAGCTTGGCAATCAGGAACGCTGAATAATTTTGATTTTAGTGATTTTCCTGAGACAGGGAAATTGGCATCAACTGGCAATAATTTATCCCAAGGTAGTGCATACGTCTGATCAAATAATTCTGAGAAAGTGAGAGCTTTGAATTCTCCGTATACAATTTTGATGCGATCTGCCGTTCGTAACCAAAGATTCGTAGTGGCGATGTCGTCCCATGATCCATTGAAAAAAACTTTACCATTGTCAACTATAGTATTATATCCAAGGTCTTGTAGTTCTCTTTTAACGAGTGTTTCGATACCGCTTGCGGCCGTTGCTAGTAGCTTAAAGCTTGGTTTTGCATCTATGGGCATGTATTTATTCTCCTTAATTTTGAAACATCAGTTAATACAGATTTGCGGGAAAAGGGTTACTAATACTTATTATCATAACCCATATCCAATGATATTGAAATATACGATATGGCACCATCTGAAAGTCAGGTTTTTAAAAGTCAAATTTAAAAAAATAGACGAGACTAAATCTCGTCTATCAGTCCTGTTAATAAATTTCGATAAGCCATGTTCTGTCACCACCTTAACCAGGATTAAGATGGTGGGTAATCATCTGTCTACAATTAATTGTCTCTTTCACGCGTTTAATTCCGCTAAAAAAGTGCCCCTACCATTATGTTTGGGTTGCTCGCTCGAGGGGTTTACCGCGTTCCATCAATTTCATTTCTAAAACTGCTTCGTCACTGTGGCACTTTCAAGAATACTTTGACATAGGTTTCCCCTTAGTCATTTTTTCTGCCGTTATTGGAAAAAACCAATACCTCAGCTTATGATTTCGCTGAGCACGAACACTACAAGCATCGCAGCTTGTGCGAGCATGGACTTTCCTCACCAGCTAAAAAGCTAGCGTAATTACCTGAAATTTATTAGTTGATTCTAGGGAATAGGGTAAATCAGATCAACGAATAATCGTTTTGCTATAAGAAAAACTCACTAATAGAGAACGTCACTAAATAGAGATTTTCACTAATAGGGAAATCAAAGCAATAAGTTATCGCAATTATTGTTGATCTTCTTTTAATTTTGCATCGAAAACATGTTTTTCTAAATTCGAAAGTCGCTTCAAAATATCGAAGTTCGTTACACCCATTTGGGGTGACGTACTTCTTTGAGGCTCAGCTTGCGATTGTTTACGTGATAATTCTTCAACTCGAGCTCTTAAGCGTTCATTTTCGTTTTGTAGAAAAGCAATTTCCTTTTGAAAAGAATCATAGTCTCGAATCACGGTATCTAAGTACTCATCCACTTCTGAAACATTATATCCTCTAAAGGAATTTTTGAAATCTTTTTGTAAAATATCTTTTGTAGTTAATAGACGTTCAGACATAAATATACACCTCTTTGATTAGTCGAAGGGTCACTAGACCTAACAAGCATGTCGTTCATTTAACATCACCTTCAATAATACTAAATTCATTCTATCTTTTCAATGTTTGTGATGATTATTTAGCAAGGGTTTTTCGTAAGATTTGATATTCTTTATTAAAAAATCTTTATTATTGTCTTATTGGCTAAAGAATAATTTAGAACACTGCTAAAAATCACTTTTTTTGAATATCAGTAAAACTATATTATACTAATAGTCTAGAACTGTTTAAATCATCTATGATACGAGACTTTGATGATGTATACTAGTTGTCAATTTAGAGGGGAAGTTACATATGAGCGAGTGGTGGATTAAAATGACTGTTGCGACTAATCATTTAATGTCAGATACAGTTAGCGAGGTTTTACAAGAAATTGGTGTCGGTGGTGTCGAAATATCTGATCCAAAGGACTTGGATTTCTTGAAAGATCATCATCATGATTGGGCAGATGCATCGCGTAAAGAGCTTTTCAATTCTGATGAGGTTCTCGTTAGCACTTATATAGCAGAAGACGATTTTACAGCTGCCTTTAAAGAAAAACTGGTTAATAAATTAAACCTTGTTACACAGTTTTTCAATGCTCCGGCAAGTGATATTGAGGTATCATACACCAAGTTGAAGGATGAAGATTGGGTTAATGAATGGAAAGCCTATTACCAACCTGTTAGAATATCTCATTTTTTGACGATTGTACCAGAATGGATTGATTATAATAAGGAATCGGTTGAAGAAAAACTTATTTACCTGGATCCGGGTGTTCTTTTTGGTACAGGAACCCATGCTACAACGCGATTAGCCTTATTGGGACTTGAAACCTATTTACGCGCTGGAGATATAGTAGTTGATGTTGGTGCGGGGAGCGGAATATTAAGCATCGCTGCAGCTCTTTTTAATGCAAAAAAAGTATACAGTTATGATATTGATCCGAATGCTGAGCATGTTATTCTTCAAAATGCGCGAAAGAATCAAAATCATGACCGTATTCATGACCGTATTCATGTTGAAACAGCAAACTTATTAAGCCATTATCATGGCAAAGCATCTGTTATTGTTGCAAATATTTTAACCCCAATCTTGATGACTATGGCAGAGGATGCCTATAACAAGCTTATAAACAATGGTATTCTGATACTTTCTGGTATTTTAAAAAAGCAGAGAAAAGATATAGAAGATAGATATGTCAACGCTGGGTTTACGCTGGTTGATTATCGCGAAGACCAAGATTGGTGTTCCTTGGTATTTAAAAAAGTAATCTAAAAATTCTATAAAAGAGTTATAAAGGAGATAAAATGGTTCAACAATATTTTTACCCTAAAAGACTAAAAAGTAATGACAATATAGAATTAGGACAAGAAGATTCCTTTCACCTGATAAAAGTGATGCGAGCCGTTTCTGGAACGCCCATTGAGATTGTTAGTAGTGATGGGGAAAAATATGAAGCAAAAGTTAGAGAAGCAACGATTCCGACTCCTATTGACATTTTGAGTAAGGTAACTAAAAAATTTGAACTCCCCGTAAAAGTGACTATACTTTGTGGTCTTCCAAAACAAAATAAGGCCGACTTGATTACCCAAAAGGCAACTGAACTTGGTGCCCATCAGATTGGCTTTCTTGAAATGGATCGCAGTATTTCTAGTTGGGATCAAAAGAAAAGAAAGTCTAAAATAGAACGATTGCAAAAAATTGCTAAAGAAGCTGCAGAACAATCCCATAGAACAAGAGTTCCTAAGCTTATCTTTTTGGATGGTAATCAAGAAATTGATTTTAGTGATAATCTAGTGATAGTTTGTGATGAAGACATTGCAAAATCGAATCATCCTTTTTCTTTAAAGAAAACACTAGAGGAACATCCTAACAGCCATTCTATTTTAATGATATTCGGTCCTGAGGGCGGCTTAAGTGATGCAGAAAGACAGCTCTTAAAAGATAAAGGGGCTGTCTTTAGCAGTCTGGGGCCAAGGATTCTGAGATGTGAAACGGCACCATTATATGCTTTGAGCGTCATATCAGCCTTAACGGAGTTATAAATCGTTTGATTTAGACTAGCCAGATGATTTAAAAAAAAGGTATAATAAAGTACAAAACTCAATTAATAGTCATTTTATTGAATCGCCTAGGAGTGCAGATGTTGGTAATAATGATTATGATGAGGAGTACAATGCTAGTGATAAGGAGGCCCACATATGAGCACAGAGAAAAATGTAACGGCCGAACAAGTTTTTGAGATGTGTGCCACCTATTTGAATGAGGAGAGCGTTGATCTCATTAAGAAAGCCTATGAAGTAGCTAAAGAGGCCCACAAAGGACAAATGAGAAAATCCGGAGAGCCTTATATTATACATCCTATTCAGGTAGCCGGTATTTTAGCGAATTTACATTTAGATCGTGATACTGTAGTAACTGGATTTCTTCATGATGTTGTCGAAGATACGCCTTACACCTTGGAGGATATCAGCAGAATGTTTTCTCGACAGGTCGCACAATTAGTTGACGGCGTGACAAAATTAGGACGTATTGAGTATAAGTCAGATGAAGAGCAATTAGCCGAAAATCACCGTAAAATGTTGATTGCAATGGCCAAAGATCTCAGAGTTATTATGGTTAAATTAGCTGACAGATTGCATAATATCCGGACACTAAAACACCATCGGCCAGATAAGCAAAAGAAAATAGCTAAAGAAACGATTGAAATCTATGCACCATTGGCTGACCGTTTAGGGATGAATGTTATCAAGTGGGAATTAGAAGATACTTGTTTGAGATATTTAAAACCAAATGACTACTATAACATTGTTCATTTAATGGATAGTAAGCGAACTGAAAGGGAAGCCTATATTGATAAGACAATCGATGAAATTCGTACAGCAATTGCTGAACTTGAAGTAGATTGTTCCATTTATGGTCGACCAAAACACATATATTCGATTTACCGCAAAATGGTCAATCAACACAAAGATTTTTCTGAGATCTATGATTTATTGGCTATTAGAGTCCTAGTCAAGACTGTACGTGATTGTTATGCTGTCTTAGGGGTAATCCATACACAATGGAAGCCAATGCCTGGTCGATTTAAAGACTATATTGCCATGCCAAAATCTAATATGTATCAGTCCATTCATACTACGGTTATCGGCCCAGATGGCAAACCTGTTGAGATACAGATCAGAACAGAAGAGATGCATCGTGTTGCTGAATATGGGGTTGCGGCACATTGGGCTTATAAAGAAGGAAAAACCCAAAAAATTGAAACTGATCCCTTACAAAAGCAACTCAATTGGTTCAACGATATTATCGAGTTGCAAGATGAGTCGAATGATGCCTCAGATTTTATGGAAGGTGTCAAAGAGGATATTTTTAAGGATAAGGTCTATGTATTCACGCCTAAGGGTGATGTGTATGAATTACCAAAAGACGCAAGTCCCTTAGATTTTGCCTATCACATTCATACTGATGTCGGACATAAAACTGTAGGGGCAAAAGTAAATGGCAAGATTATTCCTTTAAATTATAAACTCCAAAACGGTGATATTGTAGAAGTGTTAACTAATCCCAATTCTAACGGTCCGTCTTATGATTGGTTAAATCTTGTATCGACCCGAAAAGCAAAAAACAAAATTAAACGATTTTTCAAGCTGAAAGAACGAGACCATTATATTGAGAAAGCACAGAACCAAATTGCTGAGCAACTGAAAGAAATGGATATCAATCCAAAAGAAGTGATGACAAAATCAAATTTACGAGAAGCTGCGTCACGTTATAATTTTTCAAATGAAGAAGATTTATTGACTGCTGTGGGTTTTGGTGAACTATCGGTTGCCTCTTTAGTGAATAAAATTACTGAAAAAATTAGAGAAGAACGCAAGAAGCATCATGTTGAACCTATTACACTAGAAAAAGAAACTACCACTAAAGAAGCACCAAAAGAAACTAAGCAAAAGATGACTGTCAAACACTCAAATGGAGCGGTCGTTGAGGGTGTAGATAATTTGTTGATTAGGCTTAGTCGATGCTGTAATCCTCTTCCAGGCGACAAAATAGTTGGGTATATTACCAAAGGTCGCGGTATATCAGTCCATAGGGCAGACTGTCCAAACGTTCAGTTGCCTAAAGAACACCAAGGCCGATTGATCGAGATGGAATGGGAAGATACTTCTCAACTAAAAGAGGCATATGATACCGAATTGGTTGTCAGAGGCTATAATCGTAACGGCCTCTTAAATGAAATTTTGAATGTTATCAATAGTACAACAAAAAGTTTGAATGGCGTCAATGGTAAAGTAGATAAGAATCAGATGGCCGAGATCACAGTGAATCTTCGTGTCGAGAACGTAACGCAATTAAATAAAATTGTGGATAAGATTAACAATATTCCTGATGTTTATTCGGTTCAACGTATTATTTCATAGCTTAGGGTTATGAGTTAATAATTTTTAAGTTGGAACGGTTAGTACTAAATGATTGATGCTACATTTTAAATCAACAGATGAAAGAGTTTTTTAAAAGGAGTATTTGATGCGCGTTGTATTACAAAAGGTAAAAAAAGCAGAAGTCTCAGTTGATGGGACACTGATTTCAGCCATCGATAGAGGATTATTACTATTAGTTGGCGTGGAAGAAAACGATGAGCGCGAAGACTTAATTTATTGTGCTAACAAAATCGCTAAAATGAGGATTTTTGAAGACGAAGATGACAAGATGAATCTTTCTATTTCTGACTGTAATGGTCGTGTTCTTTCTGTGTCACAATTCACCTTGATGGCAGATACAAAAAAGGGTAATAGACCTAGTTTTACTAGAGCTGCAAGACCTGATAAGGCACTTTCTTATTTTGAACAATTCAACACATTACTCGAAGAACGCCTACATTTTCCAATCAAGACAGGTCTTTTTGGGGCACATATGCAAGTGAAACTCGTAAATGATGGGCCTGTGACTATCATAGTAGACTCTCACAACAAATAGTTTAATAACATATAAATTCAAAAATTGACACCAATAAAAAGGAGCACTTGACTTTTCAACCAACGTGCTCCTTTTAGATTGTTTCATAATTATAATCAGATTGATTACGAATGATAATTGGCTATTTATCGAAGTAATTTGTTAACCCTGAAACGATTTCTTTTGCAATTTTATCTGCAAATTTATCGGTCTGTATCGTTGTAACATCACTAGCATTATTCATGAAGCCTAGTTCAATCAATATGCTTGGTTGCGTGTTTTCACGAAGAACTAAATAATCACCAAATTTTATGCCATTATTTGGTAATAACGTGTCTTTTGTTAATTCATCATTGACAAAAGAAGCAAGTGTTTCGTCAAGGTCACTATAAAAGTAAGTGGTGCTACCAGAAAAGCCGTAGTTATATTCTGTAGTATCAAAGTGGAAACTAATAAAGGCATCAGCTTTGCTATCAGAACTCAGAGCTGCTCGATTTGCTAAACTTATATTTTCATCAGCAGATCGAGTCATAAGCACCTTAGCTCCAGTCTTCTTTAACGCCTTTTCAACTGCCAATCCAACTTTAAGTGTAAAATCCTTTTCATAGAAAGAAGTGTACTCAGATAAGGCGCCAGGATCTTCGCCACCGTGGCCTGGATCTATCACAATCGTAGCGTCTGCTAGTGAATCCACCTTCTTATAGTCAGTTTCTTGTTTAGCAAAGTTTGTTTCAACTACATCAGGCAAAATATATCCGGTCGTTTGGTCATCAATCTCTATTTTATAAAAATCTCCTTCATCGGAAAGAAATTTATATGCTTGATTCTTAGCAGCAGTGACTTGTACAGTGCTTTCTTTATTTGCCTCTGCATAAACAGGAGTATTATCAGCTTTAATGATTACTTTCTTATCCTGGCTTTCATTTCCTTCCCTATTATGATTTGAAATTTCTGTAGATGGTCCCTCTGATATAGTGACAAGGTCTTGAGAAACATAAGCCATACCTTCTTGGAAACGAATTCTTATCCAACCATTTGAAGATTCCACGACTTCAAATTTGTCGTTTTGGTAAGCAACTCCGAGCAATGTGCTCTCAACTGTTGGTTTATTCCTCACATTGGCATATTCGCTCGAAATGGTAGCTATTTGTATCGTTTTGGGTGTTGAATCCTGATTCAATGCCTCATTTGGGATCCAAACAAACTGTTGGTCAGCCGTCAAAACATGACTCCAATGCTCACCTTTACTGAGTACTACAACAGTATCGCTTGGTTTAAAAGTGTAATCTAGTTCAGCCGTCGTGTCCGGTTTCCCAAATGCTTGTACTTTTTTCACGATAGTCTCTTCGCTAGCAGTTGCTTTTGCCATTCCTGAAAAAAGTAGGAATAAAGAAGTTAAGAAAAGAAACAATATACATAGGGTAATAGTAATGCGATTTTTTATAAGTAACAAAAGCCCTTCTTTCAAAAGGATGGCCTCCTAAGTTTTTGACTGTTTATCCCGTATAAGCTACATTATAACATGACACTCAACTGAATAATCTGTGATATCTGTTATTATTCTATTATATGTTGCTATCAAAAGAGAAAAAACCAAAAAATGTAACTTAATTGTAATAACAGCTGTTGACTTAAAGTGATAAATTAAGTATCCTTATGTGTGACTTGGGCTATAACTTGCCCGCGGTATGAGAAAAGTAGCAATGATTATACTGTTTTAGAGAAAGTAGACTCGGCTGAAATCTACTTCTGATAATCAAAGTGAAGACACTCGACCTATCATAATTAGCATGAAAAGTGCTACGGATCTGCCGTTATCGATGTAAGGAAGGTTAATTGGCCTTCAAAATAAGGTGGTACCACGATCCATTCGTCCTTAAGTTCATGCGAACTTAAGGGCGAATTTTAGTTATAAGGAGTGAACAGAATGATTCAAAGGCCCAAAGGCACAACAGATCTATATGGGAGTACGTTAGACAAAATTAAATATGTTGAAGATTTAGTTCGTATCATTATGAATGATTATCGGTTTGAAGAGGTCAGAACACCTCTCTTTGAAAGTTATGACCTCTTCTCTAGGGGTGTGGGGACAGGAACCGATATTGTTAGCAAAGAGATGTATGATTTCTATGACAAAGGTGATCGTCATATTGCATTACGACCAGAAGGAACAGCTCCAATAGTTCGAGCTTATATAGAAAACAAATGGTATGGACCAGAGTTTCCGCAACCTTTAAAGCTATATTACATCTCACCAATGTTCCGTTATGAAAGACCTCAAGCAGGACGTAGTAGGGAGTTTCACCAAATTGGTGCAGAAGTTTTTGGAAACAATTCTCCGATCGTAGATGCAGAAACTATGGCACTTCTTATCGATCTTTTAAAAGAAATTGGACTAAAAAATCTTAGTTTAACTTTAAACTCACTTGGTAATCACGAAGATCGTGTAAAGTATAGAAAAGTTTTATTAGATTATTTGACGCCTCTTAAAGACAAATTGAGTGCTGATTCACAAAGACGTTTTGAAGAGAACCCACTTCGTGTGCTAGATAGTAAGGATAAAGCGGATAAAGAAGTGGTGAAAAATGCTCCAAGACTTCTAGATGTCATTAATGAAGACTCAAAGGAAAGGTTTAATGTTGTCCTAAATCTACTGGATCGGTTGCATATTCCATATACAATTGATCACTGTTTGGTTAGAGGGCTTGATTACTATCAAGAAACGATTTTTGAAGTTGTGTCGGATTCACCAGCCGTTGGTGCTAATACCACAATCTGTGGTGGAGGAAGATACAATAGTCTCGTTGAAGAATTAGGGGGACCAAAAACAAGTGCATTCGGATTTGGACTTGGAATTGAACGATTAATATTATTGATAGAGGCAGAAAATCTAACTCTTGACATCGACAATTCAGTTGACGTTTATATCGTAAAAGCTGACGATTCAGTTGGTACTTTTTCGTTTGAGCTAGCTCAACAAATCAGAAAGCAAGGGTACAGTGTTAATTATGCCTATGAAAAAAAATCAGTAAAATCGCAATTTAAGCAAGCATCTAAGCAAAATAGTGAATTAGTTATTGTTATAGGTGAAAGTGAACAAGCTACAGGTAAATTAACCATAAAGAACATGGCTAATGGAAAAGAGATTGAAAAGGACAAAGATTTAATCATGTCTGAATTTGATTCCATCTTTAATCAATTAACAATTGATTCATCTGCAATTGATGAATTTTTCGAATAAATCATAATGAGGAAGGTTTTTAAATAGTATGAGAATTAGAAGCATTTATAATGGTGAAGTCAGGGATGAACAAATTGGTCAGGAAATAACTGTTTATGGTTGGGTAAATAGTAGAAGAGACCATGGCGGTTTGATTTTCGTTGATTTAAGAGATAGAACAGGTCTATTACAGTTGGTATTTGATCCAAGTATCAATAAAGAATCTTTTGATGTGGCTGAAAATCTTCGTTCAGAGTTCGTGATTGGTGTGACAGGAGTTGTAAGAAATCGCGGAGAAGGATTAGAAAACCCTAAATTAGCGACTGGTACAGTTGAACTTGCAGTCCACGACATCACACTTTTCAATCGTAGTAAAACACCACCAATCTATATTGATGATCATGCTAAGATTGGCGATGAAGTACGTATGAAATATCGTTACTTAGACTTGAGAAGACCTTCAAAAATGAATAATCTTTTATTAAGATCTAAAGCAACACATTCTATCAGAAGATTTCTAGACCAAGAGGGCTTCATTGATATTGAAACACCATACTTAGCTAAATCTACTCCTGAAGGTGCAAGAGATTACCTTGTACCATCACGTGTACATGAAGGCGAATTCTATGCTCTACCACAATCACCACAATTGTTTAAGGAATTGTTGATGGCTTCAGGATTTGATCGTTACTACCAAGTAGTACGTTGCTTCAGAGATGAAGATCTAAGGGGAGATAGACAGCCTGAATTTTCACAAGTCGATTTGGAAACAAGCTTTTTACCTGCTGAAGAAATTCAACGTATAACTGAAGAACTTTTGAAACAAGTCTTATTAGATACATTGGGTATTGAAATTGAAACACCTTTTCCTCGAATGCCATATGATGAAGCCATTAGCCGATTTGGCAGTGATAAACCGGATACTAGATTTGGTCTAGAATTGATTGATGTTTCGGATGTCGTAGCTAAATCTGATTTGCAAGTCTTTAAGAAAGCCGAACAAGTCAAGGCTATCAATCTAAAGGGATTAGCTAGTGAGTACTCACGTAAAGATGCTGATAATTTAGCCAACTTTGTGGCTCGATATGGTGCTAAGGGGTTAGCTTGGCTCAAAGTGGATGGCGAAGATTTGAAGGGCCCTATTGCTAAGTTTCTAGTAGAAGAGAAAGAAGAGCTGAATGAACGTTTGGACGCAAAAGACGGAGATATTATCTTTTTCTGTGCGGACAAAAAAAGTGTTGTTGCAGATTCATTAGGAGCTTTACGAAACCATTTTGGGAAGAAACATCAGTTGATCGATCAATCCAAGTTTGATTTTCTGTGGATTGTAGATTGGCCAATGTTTGAATATAGCGAGGAAGAAAAACGTTATAAGGCTATGCACCACCCATTCACGCTCCCACAAGCTGATACCATCCAATATTTACAATCAGATTTATCAAAAGTTCGAGCTGAAGCATATGATATCGTATTAAACGGCTATGAACTTGGCGGTGGATCCTTACGTATTCATGAAAAAGAATTGCAGACGCAAGTATTGAAAGCTATAGGTCTTCCTCTGGAAAAGGCACAAGAACAATTTGGATTTTTATTAGATGCTATGGATTATGGTTTTCCTCCAGTAGGCGGTCTTGCACTAGGATTAGATCGTTTTATCATGTTACTAGCAGGAGAAGAAAATATTCGAGAAGTTATAGCTTTCTCCAAAAACAATCAAGCAATTGATGTCTTGTCAAATGCGCCAAGTGAAGTATCTCAAGTTCAACTTAATGAGCTAGGATTAAAAATAAAATAGAGTGCTCTATTGCCACTAAAACTTATAAAATTACAAACTATGCTATAAAAATGTCCTAGCAAATTGCTAGGACATTTTTGGAATGTGATGATTATTGAAGTAAGCTAAAATAATAGAGGCAGTTTCTTCAATAGAACGGGTTGCAGTATTAATAACTAGACATTCTAATTGACGATAAATAGAATCCGCATAATCTAGTTCTTTTCTTATTCTATTATCATTTGAATAAGTTGATGTTGGACTTAACCCATATGCTTTCATTCTTTCTTGTCTATAATTACTAAGCACTTCTGGGGTAGTAGTAAGACCAATAATGCGAAGTTGGTCAACATGCCAAATCTCTTGTGGAAGTGTACTCTCAGGGACAAGAGGCAGGTTAGCGACTTTAAGGTTTCTGTTTGCTAAAATCATGGAAAGGGGCGTTTTACTCGTTCTTGAAATTCCTAGTAGAATTATATCTGCTTTCAAGAGACCGGGAGGATTTTTTCCATCATCATTTTGAACAGTGAACTCTAAGGCCTCTATCCTTTGAAAATAGGTTTCATTCAATCGGTCGATCCTATGTAGCCGAGAGCTTGGTGTGTCGTCTGTCATATCTTCGATGCCAGACAAGAGAGGTCCAATCAAATCATAAGTTTTTAAATTGTGGTGCGATAAGGAATGATGTAAATAGTTTCTTAAATCATGATTGATAATGGAGTGGACAATCAAAGCGTTAGTTTCTTCTGCTTGTTTTATAATTTCGTCGATTTGAGACTCGGAACTTATAAATTGATATGGAATAATACGTGGGTTACTATTTGGAAACTGAGCCAATACTTCAAGTAATATGGCATCTATTGTATCACCCGCAGAATCAGAAATAGCAATCAAAGTGAAATCAAACATAATACTTCCTTTCTTGGAGATGAAATAGTGACTATAAAGTAGCAAAGTGAGAGGTAAGAAAACTATTTTGACAATTAAGAATGAGAATTTAAAATGAATTAATTGACAATGTCTCACACAAGTGCAAGAATTGAAAATGTGTAAAATTATTATAACAGAAAGTAGTGATTTCATGAACAATATTGACAAGTCAGTATTAGATTCTTATAAAAGTCGTTATTTAAGTGATAAGACAAATCTAGCTGTTGCTGGAGCAATTGCGAAGGTTGGATTCCAAGACGCGAGCGTTAATAATGACATCTTAAGAAAACACGATTTTGTTTTCTCAAACGAAACCAAACGTGGTTTGATAACTAATCAAAAAGCTAGTGGTCGTTGTTGGATGTTTTCCGCTTTAAATACGGCTAGAGTTGATACCATGGCTGCCTTAAATGTAGATACGTTTGAGTTTTCCCAAAACTATACCCTATTTTGGGATAAACTAGAGAAATCTAATTATTTTCTAGATAGCATTATCGCTACAAAAGACGAAGAACAAGGGTCACGGGTTATTATGCATTTGTTATCTGACCCAGTTCAAGATGGCGGGCAATGGGATATGTTTTCTGGAATTCTGAAGAAATACGGTGCTGTTCCAAAATCTGCTATGCCTGAAACATTCCATTCTTCAAATACAAGACTACTAAATAATCTTTTGACTAAGAAGTTAAGAGAATATGCTCGGGATATCAGAGATTCTAAAGAAACGTCGGTTGACGCGTTAAAAGCCTTAAAAGAAGATCGCTTATATCGCATTTACAATATATTGACTAAAGCTTTGGGGGAAGTCCCTGAAACATTTACTTACGAATATAGGGATAAAGATAATAATTTCCACCGTATTTCTAACATTACCCCAGTTGATTTCTTTAATAAGTATGTTGGATGGGATCTTGATAGTAAGGTAAGCTTGATCAATGCGCCAACTTCGGACAAACCATATGGAAAATCATACACCGTTAAATATTTGGGGACTATCAAGGAAGCTAAACCTATCCAATATATCAATGTTCCGATTGAAGCATTAAAGGCTGCAGCCATTAATGCGATTAAAGATGGACATCCAGTATGGTTCGGATGTGATGTTGGTCAATTTTCATTACGTGATGCTGGTATTATGGATCTAGACGCGTTCAATTATGATTTAACGATTGGAGAAGACTTTTCGTTGAACAAAGCCGAAAGACTTGATTATGGTGAGAGTATGTTGACACATGCTATGGTCTTTGTTGGTGTGGATTTAGATGACGATGGCAATCCAATTAAATGGAAAGTTGAAAATAGTTGGGGAGATAAATCTGGAGATAAGGGTATCTTCAGTATGAGTGACGCTTGGTTCGATCAATATAATTATCAAATTATGGTTGATAAAAAATATGTTGATGCTAAATGGCTGAAAGCCCTTGACGAACCTGTTGTTGAATTAGAACCATGGGATCCAATGGGTGCATTAGCAGTCTATTAATCCAATTATTATTATGAACAGAATAAAGGTTAATTATCTGTTCTCAAAAAGAAGGAGCTACGAAAACGTAGCTCCTTCTTTTGATTTCCTTTATTAACTCACTTTAAGGTCTTTTTTAGTTTCTCATTTCTTTTTATTAGTTTTTATTTTTTAGTTTTTTTTAGGGCTCTTAAAGTTATTAGCGAATGACCATTTAACTCAGGAATATGTTTATAGACCATGAGTTCTCTAAAATACCGTTGCAGTTGCTCTTTCGTTTCTGGTTCGATTGAGATATTTAATTGGTCTAAAAGTTTAAATAAGGCACTATCGAGCGGGTATGGCACATTGAACAGTTCATTAATCGATACAAAGGCAAAGCTTGGACCAACTTCTTTTTTCGCAACCGTTAGGAGTCGCTTCAACTCATTTTCTAACTTAGAATCAGCTATATGTTCCGTGACACTATATTGTATTTGGAGTGCTTCTTTTATAGATTCCAATTTAAATCGAGGAAATGGTTTTTGCTGTTCCAATAGTTTTTGCCGTTTTTCTTCCGAATTATAACGTTTGAGAACAAAGTTTTCACCATCAAACCCGAACAACCTCGAAAAATTAGGAATCGCATGGATTAACTGAAGTAATTTTTCTTCCGAAGATTTTTTGATTAATTTAAAATCGTGTAAAAGTTGTATAAGACTGGTTTGTGACATCAAACCATAAGTATTTAGAATACTGTTAATCAAATCAGTAATGAACACATTGTAATGATTGACCGCTCCAAATGAGTCTTTTGATGCTAAAGTGGCTAATATTTCAGTATAAGCAGGTGGTGCTTCATAAGTCACTTGATTATTAGAATCTTTATGGAAAAAGATGATTCCTAACTGAGAAAGTGTATTTAAAGTTGGTTGAATATGTACCCATATCTGTGGCAATAAATCGTTACGACTAAAGTAGGTTGAATCAATAAAAGCTTGATTTATTCTTGGGTCAATAAAACTAATCAACCACTTTAGAAACTGTGGATTATAATAAGCTTCATAAAATTTATTCTTTAGCTGATCTGTTCCTGAAAGATTTTTAGTTGGAATATTCAATAATGTAAGAATTGTTAGTATTTGTTGCTCATTGGCAGCCTCTATGACGGAATGCTCTGTTTTCAATGTCGGCAACTCTTCATCATTTTTTAGTTGCTTTAAATCAACGATATTCAGTCCTTTTGGTGGTGTGAAAGGTTTGTTAAAATCTATTTTAGTCATATTTTTCTCCTTTATAACGACTCATTACTACTATATTAGCAAAATAAGTAAAATCTAGAAAGAGCAATCCCACTATAATTGCTTTACTGAATCCTTAATCCAGACTGAGATGATTTTAAAAACGTCATTTAATGGTTAGAAGTGGAAGCTAAAACCCAGTGTTACTCTTAAGTTTATTAAAATAAACTCATCTAAACGGCTTAAATGTTAAAAAATGATTTGATTGTAACAGTTTATAATGATATTATTTAATCATAATTTAATAAAGGGGGAAAACGATGGACTATAAAAAGGTGATGACAGCAAGTTCTTTAATGGTTGGGACACTAATATTAGCAGCTTGTGGCAATGGAAATGCGAATGGTGGAGATTCTGAATCCAATGATAAAGTTGTCTTTAATTTACCAGCAGGCGCGGAGATTCCGAAGATGGATGGTTCGCTAGCAACTGATGGTGAAAGCTTTGTAGCATTGATGGCTACTCAAGAAGGTCTTTATCGTCAAGATCCTGATGGGACCTATAAACCAGCTCTAGCAGTGGAGGAGCCCACAGTTTCTGAAGATGGCAAAACGTTGACTTACAAACTAAGAGATGCAAAATGGTCCGATGGAAGCAAATTGACTGCTGATGATTTCGTTTTTGCCTGGCAACGATTAGTAAATCCAAACACTGCTGCAGATTATTCTTATCTCATGAGTGGTGTTATTAAAAATGCAGAAGAAATTATGAATGGCGAGGCAGATCCAGAAGAATTAGGTGTTAAAGCAGTTGATGAACAAACACTTGAAGTGACGCTTGAAAATGCAGTTCCATATTTAAATAGTTTGTTGACAATGGCACCTTTCTTTCCTTTAAATGAGGCTTATGTGACAGAACAAGGTTCGGACTACGGTATTGATAGCGATCATTTGCTATTTATCGGACCATATACAATGACTAAATGGGACGGAACAGGAAGTTCTTGGACATATGAGCGCAATCCAGACTACTGGGATGCTGAAAATGTTGGGGCTGATGAAATCAACATTCAAGTTATTAAGGAAACATCAACTGGTATCAACTTATATGAGTCTGATGATCTCGATCGGGTGGTTCTAACTGAGGACTTTGTTACACAATATGCAGACAACCCTGATTTTGTGACCGAGCCAAATAGTTTCAGCTACTATATCAAGATGAACTATGCTAATGAAGCTTTAGCAAATGAGAATATCAGAAAAGCAATCCAGTATTCAGTGGATAGACAAGCTTATGTAGATCGTATCTTACAAGATGGCTCTATTGCTATTGATGGATTTGTTCCTCATGGTCTAGCACAGAATCCTGAAACAGGTGAAGACTTTAGAGATGAATCTGGAGACTTAGCTGGCTATGATCTTGACCAAGCTAAAGAATATTGGGAAAAGGGTCTTGAAGAGCTTGGTACTGATTCTGTTGAATTGGAACTATTAGGTGATGATACTGATAATGCGAAACGATCTAGTGAATTTTTACAAGCCCAACTTCAAGATAATCTAACTGGTTTGAAAGTTAATCTGAAGAACGTAACATTCAAATCACGTTTGCAATTAAATACAGATGGTAATTTTGAACTCCAAGTTACTCGTTGGGGAGCAGACTTTGCGGATCCAATCAACTATTTAGAATTATTTGAAACAGATAATACATTTAATACCAGTCAATACGATAATCCAAAATTTGATGAGTTAATTCAAGCTTCAAGAGAAGAGACTGCTGACCTTGAAAAAAGATGGGGATATTTACTAGAAGCGGAGAAGATACTGATTCAGGATGATGCTGCTATTGCTCCTATTTATCAAATGTATCGTGCGGCTATGAATAAACCGGATATTGAAAACTGGACAACTCACACTGTTGGTGCAGATTATGACTATAAATGGATTACTCGGTAAAATTACTTCAACTTAAGTCGTCTGATGTATTTTGAAAATTCAATAGCTACTAGTTTTTAGTAAATTACAATTTTAGTAAATAGTATTAAAGTATATTGATAAAGTGTAAGGTTACAATACATGTGTTACATGAAAATAAAAAAATAGAGGAAGCTTCTGCTATACTGTAATTACCACACCACAGAAAGGAAAGCTTCCCCTATGAAGAATATTATAACAGAAGAAATGCGATACAGAAAGAAAGTCGTTGATTATGCGGTTAAACATGATAATAATGCCAAGGCTGCACGCAAATATCACACAAATCGGATGCAAGTCAAACGTTGGAGAGACAACTATGATGGGACATGGGATAGTTTAAGAAATAAGAGTACAAAGCCCCACTCACATCCCAATCAACACACTGAAGAAGAGTTAAATATCATGAAAAAGACCTACCAACGGTATGGCCATGAG
>NZ_ATXL01000030.1 GCF_000421665.1 Bavariicoccus seileri WCC 4188
GTAGAGGATATGTTAAAGCAACATCGGCGATATATGAGTCGACACAATAATATTGCACGAAAAGTATTGGGATTCTTAAGCCCAAATCAAATGGTTGAAAAGTATTACGAAAATAAGTATAACGAAGCTGCTTGATGTGTCCACTGATTTTATATTTTTATCGTTTGTTGTCAAGGATCGTTTCACTTTCCTCCTTGACAACAAACTCAAAAAATTCGTTTTGGTGGACAAGACATCAAGCACCACTATTATCAGTTCAGGTAACATATGTTTGACAACCCTAGAGATGAGGGCTAGAGGTCTTCTAGTTTATCTTTACTTTTTTTGTGAAAATTGGTAGGATATGCCTATATTGAAGCCGATATGAAAAAAATTAAATAATGGTTTGAGATAGATAGAAGAGAGTACATATACTTACAATGTAGAAGCGATCTGGGATGGTGAAAGCCGGAGTTGTAACATTTAGAACCGCACTTCTTGCTCATTATAGCAATGTTGCTATGACGGAGAAAAACTTCGTTAAAAAGAGAGAGGGTATTTAAAGTCATTTTATGTTTAGTACACACGCTTTATTCTGCAAGATAATGAACCCACGTCATGGTGTATTTCAACTAAGATAGGGTAGTTTGACGTAGGAGACTAAACTGGTGAATATATCCTAAAGTAGAGTGGTACCGTGCAAAGACTGAATGTTTTAGCGCCTCTACAGTGATGTTGTATTCGCTGTAGAGGCGCTTTTTATTTTTAAAATTAGTCGAGAAACTTTTCAAAATAAGGAATATCCTCAAATGTAAATAATTTTTGACGATATGATAATTTGCCCTCTTTTTTTAACTGGGCAACAACTCGGCTAGCCGTTTCACGTGTTGTACCACTCATTCGTGCCAACTCAATAATAGTTAACGGATAGTCAATACCCCTTTTATCCTGGTCTTGAGTCACACCAAGATCTCTACACCAAATGGCCAAAGACTGCATCACACGGTCAGTTGCGCTAGAGGTTGTTGTATGTCTCACCCGTAATTCGTGGTAGTAGAGAACATCGGAAAGATGAATATACATATCAATTAAAAAGTTCTGATTATCTTTTACAAATGATTCAAAAAAAGTAGTTGGGATATAAATCACTTCGATTGGTGTTAAAGCCTCTGCACCATAACGGTAAGACTTATCCTTAAATAGGCCACCGTAAGGAAAAAATTGTCGACCACTGATGTAATCAATATAAGTAAACTCTGCTTGTTGGTCATCACTTTCTATTCTAATTAAACCGGAGCATAGAAAATAGATACGATCGCGAGCGTCTCCGTTATCAAATAGAATTTGTCCTTTGGCGTAAGTTCGATAATAGGAGTGCTCTCTAAGTTTCTCTTTTTCTAGTGGGGATAGGTGATTTAGTAAGGGATCATCCAAGAATGAGGAGATTGCTGTTGTCGATCGCAAAAGTCTTGTCATAGTGGTTCCTCTCCAAACGTTAATAGTTAGTTATAAGAGATATCTTTTTATGCCTCAATTATACCAAAAATAACTATAATAATTGAGGCAGGATTAAACAACTTATTGTCAATAAAACCCGATACAATATAAGACACAAGGAGGAGTACAATGAAACCAATTATTTCAGAAGAAACAAGGTCGGATTGCATAGAGCTGATTGCTAATCTAGTCAAATTTCCATCTGTAAATCAAGAAGCTCTAGATAATGCCCCATTTGGGAAGGCAATTGATGATGCGCTCACATATATTTTGGCTTTTTGTGAAGAAATAGGAATGAAGACTTACAAGGATCATATGGGCTATTATGGATTTGCTGAATATGGTCGAGGGGAAGATCTTTTTGTTGTGTTATGCCATCTGGATGTTGTTCCGGCGGATGACGAGAAAAAATGGACATCCCCACCGTTTAAAGCGGTTATTAGAGATGGGAATATATATGGTCGAGGTACTGCAGATGATAAAGGGCCTAGCTGTATTGCACTCTATGCCTTAAAGACCCTAATCGATCAAGGCTATACCTTTACGAAACGTGTTCGCTTTGTTTTTGGAACCGATGAAGAAAGCCTATGGCGTGATATGAAACGTTATGTTGAAATAGAAGAACCAGCCACAATGGGTATTGTCCCCGATTCCTCATTCCCTTTGACTTATGCAGAAAAGAAACTGCTAAATGTCATCATTAAAGGTCCTGGATCTGACCAATTAGCACTTGATTGTGGTGGCGCTTTTAATGTTGTGCCTGGAGAAGTTACTAGCTCTCTAACTCAGGCAGAAGAGGTGTATCAAGCTTTACTATCGCAAGGCATTACTGCAGATAAATCGGGAAATGAGATTACAGTATATGGAAAGTCGGTCCATAGTGCTAAGGCAGATAAAGGGGATAATGCGGTCATGAATCTTCTGGCTGGCATTGATAAGGTTTACGACCATCCATTAGTACACTATTTAGTAGAAAATATTGGGCATGATCCGTTAGCAGCAGCAATTTTCAAAGGGCAAATGAAGGATGATGTTACCGGGAATCTGACACTTAATGTGGCGAAGGTAATTATAAACGAGTCTTACAGTGAAGCCCATCTTGATTTACGAATGCCCGTTAAATTAACAAAAGACTTCTTAGTGAAACCTCTCTATGATAGTATAGAGCGAGCGGGGCTTGTTGGGGAAGAATATGATTATCTTGATTCAATCTATATCGATAAGGATTCTGACTTCATTCAAAAGCTATTAGATGTTTACCGAAATCATACAGGGGACATGAGCGAGCCAGTCACCAGTGGGGGAGCAACCTTTGCTAGAACAATGCCTAATTGTGTTGCATATGGTGCCAAGCTACCAGATTTACCGAGTTCAGAACATCAAATTGATGAACACATGTCACTTTCAAATATAAACCTAGCACTTGATATTTATACAGAAGCGTTATATCGGTTAACTACAGTTGAAGGAATCGATTAAATAGCAAATTGGAATTAAGTTGTTGGGAGAACAACAAACATAAAAATAAGGATATAAGTAAGGAGATATTAGAGTGGAGTACCGTAAAGTAATCATAGATCAGTTATATCAAGCATTAGAGGAAACATTAACGACAGATGAAATAGCAGGCCTATTAGAGATTCCAAAGAATTCTGATCATGGTGATGTGGCTTTCCCATGTTTTGTCCTTGCTAAGCAATTTAGACAAGCCCCTCAAAAAATAGCAGAAGATTTAGTTTCAAAAATCAAAGATCCATCAATTGATGCGGTTACTGCAATTGGGCCGTATGTCAACTTTTCCTTGAACCGTGATATTTTTGCAGAATTAGTCTTTTCAGAGATGCTTGAACAAGGCAACGCTTATGGTGATTGGCAAATCGGGGACGGCCGTCATGTCCCAATCGATATGTCATCACCCAATATTGCTAAACCGATGTCAATGGGACATTTACGCTCGACAGTGATTGGAAATGCCATCGCGAATTTGATGGCCAAAACAGGCTATGCCCCTGTAAAAATCAATCACCTGGGAGACTGGGGCACACAATTTGGAAAACTGATTGTGGCCTATAAAAAATGGGGTTCTGAAGAAGCAGTCAAGGCCGATCCTATTAGCGAGTTATTAAGGCTTTATGTCAAATTCCATGAAGAAGCTGAAACTAATGAAGAATTAGACGAAGAAGGTCGTCATTGGTTCAAAGAGTTAGAAGATGGAAATCAAGAAGCTCATGATTTATGGGAATGGTTCAAAAATGAATCATTAAAAGAGTTTAATCGTATCTATCACTTACTAGGAATTGAATTTGACTCTTATCATGGCGAAGCTTTTTATAATGATAAGATGTCCGAAGTTGTAGATTTGTTAGAAGAAAAGGGTCTACTGACCAATAATCGTGGGGCTGATATTGTAGATTTAGAAAAGTATGGTTTGAATCCAGCGCTAATCCGGAAAAGTGATGGTGCAACACTGTATATCACTCGTGATTTGGCTGCAGCTATTTATCGGAAAAGAACATATGATTTCGCCCAATCTTTATATGTTGTTGGTAATGAACAGGCAAATCACTTTAGGCAATTAAAAGCTGTCTTAAAGGAAATGGGTTATGACTGGTCAGATGATATGCACCATATTCCATTTGGTTTAATTACCCTAAACGGTAAGAAATTGTCTACTCGTAAAGGAAAAGTCGTTTTACTTGAAAAGGTATTAGGTGAGGCAGTGTCTTTAGCAAAAGACCAAATCGAAGCCAAAAATCCGGATTTAGCCAATAAAGAAGAAGTAGCAAGTGCTGTGGGAATCGGTGCAGTTGTATTCCATGATTTAAAGAATGATCGCCTAAATAACTTTGACTTCTCATTAGCAGAGGTCGTTCAATTTGAAGGTGAAACTGGTCCATATGTGCAATATACCCATGCTAGAGCAAAGAGTATCTTGAGAAAAGCTGAAAAACTGACAGTTGGTCGTAAAGATATCGTTTTGGATGATGACTACAGTTGGGCAGTGGTTCGCTTGTTAGAAAAATATCCTGAAACAGTTAAGTTGGCATCTGAAAAATTTGAGCCTTCAGTCATTGCAAAATATACGATTGCCTTAGCACAAGCTTTCAATAAGTATTATGCTAACAGTCGTATTCTCGAAGAAGATGACGCTCTATATGCCCGTTTACAACTTGTTCAACATACAGCTAGTGTTTTAAAAGATGGCCTAAAATTACTAGGTGTTAAAGCACCGAATGAGATGTAAAGGTTAGATCAATTTATAGCATTTTTCCAAACATAGAGTTCGCAGAAGCTATTTAGAAGAACTAACATGGCATTTACTAAGAAAGTAGAGTTTAGACAATCTACTTTCTTTTTTACAGTAAATTTAAGCTTTTAGGCTACATTTCAGTACTTGGACTGATGTATAGTGGAAATATCACAGGTAAACTAACGAGTAGTTGGAAAAGAATTGAAGTAGTTTGAAAAAATTGGAGAATACTTTTAGAGGAGTAGACAATGGACTTTAATGCCGTTAAAAACAAAATATGGGATGGCATCGTCACAGCTTGGCGTTTTAGTGCCAAGTACTGGAGTCGCTATCATGTGTGGAAGTTACTGATTTTTATCGGTCTTCAAGTGACGTTAATTGCAAGTATTTATTTGGTGTACTTAGCCAAAACGAGTGATGTGTCTACCTTAAAAGCTGGACTTGCCACCGAAACGATTTTTTATGACCGCGATGGTCAAGAGGCTGGCAGTGTTAGTCGTGCAAAGGGAACTTTTGTATCATTAGACCAAATTGCACCAGTCATGCAACAGTCTTTGATTGCAACTGAAGACAAACGTTTTTACCAACATAAAGGTGTGGACCCCATGGGTATTGCTCGTGCAGCGGTTGGCTATGTGACACATTTCGGTAAGATAACTGGTGGGGGAAGTACGCTAACGCAACAGTTGGCAAAGAATGCCTATTTGACGTTGGATCAGACATTGATTCGTAAAGCGAAAGAATTGTTTTTAGCGCTAGAGATTGAGAGACAATACTCTAAGGACGAAATTCTTGAGATGTATTTAAATCATGCCTATTTTGGCAATGGTGTCTATGGGGTAGAGGATGCTAGCAAACGCTATTTCGGCAAGTCAGCAATTGATTTATCCTTGAGTGAAGCAGCGACTTTAACCGGCATGCTCAAGGGACCATCCATCTATAATCCAATCGACCATTACGACAATGCGATTGCCAGAAGAAATGTTGTGCTAGATGTAATGGCAACTAATGGTGTCATTTCATCCGATGATGCACAAGCTGCTAAGGGAACTGAGTTAGCACTTGAAAATACCTATGTTCCTGATAGTGACTATACATATCCCTATTATTTCGATGCGGTGATTGATGAAGCTATTGCAAAATATGGCTTATCTGAAGAAGCCATTATGGAGAGAGGCTACCGTATTTATACAACCATGGATCAAGTAACTCAACAACAAATGACACAAACCTATTCCAATAGTTATTTGTTTCCAGATGCCAGTGACGGGACAAGGGTTCAAAGCGCTTCTGTAGCCATGGATCCAACCACAGGTGGCGTCCTTGCCTTGATGGGCGGACGAGATGAGGGAGATGAGCACGTCTTTAGAGGATTCAACCGAGCTACTCAAATGCGAGTACAGCCAGGTTCAACTCTAAAACCATTGTCTGTTTATACGGCTGCTCTTGAAAACGGCTATGATGCGGACTCTATGTTACAAGATGAAAAAACGTCTTATGGCTCAGATAACTACACCCCAGAGAACTGGAACTACCAATATCAAGGTGAAGTAACCATGAGTGAAGCACTAGCGATGAGTTGGAATGCGCCAGCCGTTTGGCTACTCGATAAAATCGGAATCGACAAGGGATTAGACAAACTGAAACAATTTGGTATCCCAATAACGGATGATGATCGTTATCTTGGAATTGCCTTAGGTGGGATGACCAAAGGGGTATCTCCTATGATGATGGCCAGTGCCTATACGACCTTTGCAAACCAAGGAATCAGAAGTGAAGGCTATTTGATTCAACAAATCGTTGATGCAAATGGTAATGTCGTTGTGTCTAACCGACGCCCAACAACTTATAAAGTTACCACTCCAAAAGTAGCTGAGGAAATGACTAGCATGCTCCTTAACGTCTATACAAATAGCGGGACAGGGGCCAATGCTCAATCGGGTTATCAAATGGCAGGTAAAACAGGAACAACAGAAACTGTCCATGGTGAAGGCTCAAAGGACCAATGGATGATCGCTTATACCCCAGATATCGTGGTAACGACCTGGTTAGGCTTTGATGAAACAAATGAACAACATCATTTAGAAGGAACGAGTGAGAATGGCATCGCGCCACTCTTTAGAACAGAAATGGCCAGCGTATTACCGACCACCTCCTTGACCGCATTTGGCGTTGAGCCAAGCGATAATGGTGATGATGGATCATTTAGTTTACCAGATGGAATCAATGATACGGTTAAAGATTTCGGGGATAAATTGTATGATTATGGTAAGAAAGCAAAAGATAAAATTATGGAATGGTTTAACTAATCAGACAACTAACCCGGTTTGGTTGAGGTTAGGATGTTTATTAGGTATAATCGACTAAGGAAGTTAATTATAAAAGTAACAAACTATTTATTAGAGGAGTGTCCAACACTATATGGCAAACAATATCTATGATACAGCCAACCAATTAGAAAAAGACTTGAGAGACTTAGATGCTTACAAATCACTTGAACAAGCATTTACAGCGATTCAAGCAGATCAAGATGCGAAAGCATTGTTTGACAAATTCCGTAATGTTCAAGTCGAATTACAAACCAAACAAATGGGTGGGCAAGAAATCAGCGAAGAAGATATCAAGAATGCTCAAGAAACAGCTAAATTAGCTGGAGAACATGACTTGATTAAAGCCTTGATGGCGAGTGAACAAGAATTGAGCGTTGTGTTAGAAGACATTAACCGTGTGATCACAAAACCAATCCAAGAAGTTTATGGAAAAGGCGAACCAACAGCTGAAGAACCACATCATCACGAAGGTTAATTGTTATTTTTGGTTAGATGTGATGACGAGGTATTGAAGGAGTGGATAAATCCACTCCTTTTTGTGTATTTCAGTCTATTAATTGTATCAAATTATCATAAATGGGTGATTTAATCATGAATGGGTTTGTTTTTAGGTATAATATGAGAGTGAGAAATAAGAGATAGCTGACATAGAGAGCTGACATAGAGAGCAATAACAACATAAGTGGAGTCATTTAATGAGAGAGATTCAAAACAAGTTAAAAAGGGGGATTATATGATTACTTTTATTCATACGGCCGATTGTCATTTAGGGAGTCCGTATGCCAGTTTGCAACAGACGAGTCCGGAGTTGTCTCAGATGATGCAAACGGCGACGAATGATTCTTTTGTCCGTATTATCGATACGGCTATTGAAAAGAAAGTCGATTTTGTCGTGATTGCGGGAGATTTATATGATAGTGAGGTGCAATCGGTCAAAACGATTGTTTGGGTCTCCCAACAGTTTGAACGTTTGAGAGAACATGGCATTCTGGTTTATCTTAGTTATGGCAATCATGATTTTCAACCTGACATCTCATTAATTGATTGGCCTGACAATGTCCATGTTTTTGGTCCTGAAGTAGAGACAATGATCTACCATAATGACCAGCATGAATCAGTGGCCATCTCCGGATTTAGTTACGCAACACGCTGGCAAAAGAACCCAATGGTGGGGCTTTTTCCTGAACGAAATCAAGCGACGACTTACCACATAGGAATGTATCATGGCTTCTTTGACCAACTAAATTCCGAACATGCACATTATGCGCCTTTCAACCTCCAGGAAATGATGCAATTGAAATATGACTATTGGGCACTGGGACATATCCATAAGAGAGAAGTTTTATCGACAAATCCACCGATTATTTATGTTGGCAATATTCAAGGTAGGCACCGAAATGATAGTGGTGAAAAAGGGTGTTATTATGTTGAGTTAGGGGAAAAGATTACCTATTCCTTCATTCCAACGCAGTCCTATATTTGGCAGAAAGTCAGCTTGGATTTAAAGAAAGCTAGCGATAAGGAAACACTTGTTGAGTTATTAAATGAAGGCCTTGAAGCGCTAAAAAGTCAGCCAATTATTATCGATTTAACGCTTGAGGTATCCGCTCATTTTCCGCGCCAACTGATTGAACGCTATCGCTCTCCGGTTTATTTATCGGCTTTGATTGATGACGTGCATCTAGCCCATCTTGACTGGCTAATTGTTCAAAAACCAGATAAAGTTTTATTATCGACGAGTCTGTTAGAACACTTATCCACTCAAAAAAACAAGCTTCAACAGCCCGTTAAAACAGAAGAAATATTGAAAGAACTTTGGCAAAATGACATTGTTTCCAGTTTGTTTCCTGACTTGATGGATGATCAAGAGTTTCTAAAGAGTAGTTGGACCTTAGCAGAACAAGAGATGGATGAGCAGTTGTATTATGAGGGGGTTAGTGATGATCAAGAAAATTGAAATCTACCATTTTGGCAAATGGCAGGAGCAAACCTTTGATTTAACAGACTCCTTCTCGATATTCTTTGGAAATAATGAGGCAGGGAAAACGACCTTACAAGCATTTATCGAGGGAATCCTTTTTGACTTCTTAGATGGAAGGTCCAAAAAAGCTACCTATCAAGAAAAGAAAAACGAAAAAATTGGCGGCCGATTATTGATCGATTTTCCGACTGTACCGGATGTATGGGTCGAACGAGTCAAGACGTCGGGACCTTCTGAACTCAAGATAAGTGATCAGTTGGGGAATCCCTTACCCGAGCGGTTATTAACTGATTTTTTAAAGGGCATGAGTCGGGAAGATTATCAACAGATTTTTGGGTTTAACCAGGAGCAGTTGCATAATGCTACGTTAGTAGCTGCCAAGGATTTGAACCGTTTCTTTGTCAGTCTTGGTGAGAGTGGTAGCGAGAAGCTACTTCAAATAGCCGAAAACGCTGAAAAGGAAGCAAAAGCAAATTATTCCGCCCGCTCTAAGAAGCGTCCGCTAAGCAATATGTTGCTACAATTGAATGATGCTAAAGAGAGATTGGATCAAGCGAAAGCAGATCAGTTAGACTATTTCGAGTTGAAGAAGTCTGAGAAAAAGTTTGAAGAAAAGCGTGACAAGCTAAGAGAAACTGTCATGACCAAGCAAGCTAAACTACGGTCGCTCCAAACCCTATTGGATAAGGTAGCGGCCTATCAATCGCTCAAGAAAATAGAACAAGAGATCAAAGAGCTTCCACATCCTTTTGAGGAAGAAGATATGGCGAAGATTGCACAATATCGGAACGATTATGAGCTCATCAGCTCTCGGTTAGCGGATTATCAAAAAGAGTATGACACTAATTGCTTATCTGAGAAAGAGCAAGCTAGTCTCAAGACCTTTGAAGCCCATCATTCAGATGTTGAGACATTCCTCCATGATAAAGACGCTGTTAGAGAGAGCCTAGTAACAGTAGAACATCTCAAAAAAGAAAAAGTAACAATTTTAAAAGAGTTAGAACGATATAGTGGCAAGTACCAGCTAGATGAAGTAGATAGTGTGCCACAACCGTTGACACCGGCGGAGCAGACTAGTCTAAAAGCGGACTACGACCAAGAGCGGGAACTTCGAAACGAAGTGAAAAATTTAGCGAGTAAAAAAGATAGTTTTATTGCTGGACGTCTACTACTAGATAAACAAGAAGAAGAGTTGCAACAAAAAATGGCAACAATGACGGATGAGGCTACTAAGAAGGTCGCTGATCAAGCAGCTTCTTCGCAAGGCGAGAAACTGAGTGGTAAGAGTGGTAGAGGCAATAGCAATCAGAAGTCTGGCGCTAACTTGGGGATAGTGGTCATGGCTGGTTTGCTCTTGACCGCGATACTAGCCTTCTTAAATGGTCCAACTGACCTAATGACGATAGTAGCACTAATCGGGACGATTGTTGCTGGAGTGGCTATATACGTCAGCGCACAAGGTTCTAGTCAGTCGCCTGACTCAAAGAGCGATGTGCCTGTCACTGATGGGACATCTGCAACCCCATCGCCATTAGAAAAAGAACAATCAGAATTATCAAGTCAAGTGTCATATAACAAGAAAAGGCTTGAAGAGATCACGACTGAGTTAGAACGAGTCCGGGAAGCATTAGCGGCATTAGTTACTGAAAGGGAAACGTGGGTGAAAGAAAGCCGATTTCATACCTTGACTAATGATTGGCATGTTGTTTATGACACCCTTGGCTTTAAGCAAGCTTCAGTTTTATCAGAACAATTGGCTGTTATTGAAGAAAAACTAGAAGACCATCAAGAGCGACTGGCAGATTTTACTAACAAAGGGATTGCAATCAAAAAGGCAGTCTTGTTAGCAGAAAATGATTCTGGTCTTACAAGTCTCATCAACCAGTTAGAGCAGTGGTTATTGCAAGGAGAGCGACTCGTTGAAGTGACAGCTGAAAAAGCACTCAAGGCGAAAAATGCGCAAGAAAAGGTGTATTCTTTAAAGGCTCAGCTACATACATTAGAAGAGCAACTAGAGCAATGGTTGGCACAAGCAGAAGTGACAAACTACGAAGAGTTGCTTGAGGTAACCGAAAAAGAAGCCTATCGTGTGACTCGTCTAGAAGTGAGGGATCAATTACGAAAGACTCTAGGCGAGAGTTATAAGCTGTTAGAAAAAACGAAGGACTTGCAAGGAATGACTGAAACAGTCGAAGTATTGAAGGCGGAAGAAGCAACAGAAAGCCTAGAACTTGAGACTGTGGGTCAAGACCTGGCTACGGTTAAAGCCCACCTGAGCCGACTGATGAGCGAAGAAACTTACGAGAAGGAACTAGCAGCCTTTACAAAGCAAAAACAAGACGTGTTACATGAGATGATTTCTTGGTCTAAAGATAAGCTTATAGCAGCATGGTTGAACCACACACTGGAAGATACCTTAGCTGGTTCATTGGATTATGTCATTGAAAGAGCTGGCGAGTATTTCAAACAGTTAACGGCAGGACGATATACTAAGATTACGTTTTCTGGCAATAACATCACCTGTAAAAGGAAAGATGATCAACCTATCAAGTTAGTCGATCTATCAACTGGGACACTGGAACAACTTTACCTAGCCGTGCGTTTGGCTTTTGTGGTGCAAACCAAAAATATGATACAATTACCGATATTGATTGATGATGCTATGGTTCATTTTGACCCAAATAGAAGATTGATTGCTTATCAATTGCTAGCATCAATCGCTAAAGAAACGCAATGTTTACTGTTCACTTTTGACCCATTAATATACAAGCTAAACCAAGATGACCTAACGATTTATGAATTGGAGGCAGATGGAATAGAATGACGAAGTTATATGAGTATCAACTAGATGAGGACATGGATCTGAATGTGCTTGTTAAGCAAGCAGATGTCAGGACTGCGAAAAATGGCAAACCTTTTATTGCCTTTACGTTCCAAGATAAAAGCGGGGCTATGGATGGGAAGTACTGGGGAGCCACTGACGAGGATATTGCCCATTTCCAAGCGGGACGTGTCGTCCACTTAAGTGGTAAGCGTGAGGTATACAAAGGCCAACCACAAGTCCGCATCAATCGATTGGTAGTTGTTAAGGAAGAAGAACAAAAACCAGCTCTCTACATGGAGAGCGCACCAATGACGACAGATGACATGAAGAGTGCCATCCAAAGTTATTTGTTCAAGATCTCAAATGCACCGATTAATCGCATCGTTCGCCATATTCTAACTGAACATGCAGATACCTTTTTCTCCTATCCAGCAGCGAAAAAACATCATCATGCCTTTGCAGGTGGTTTAGGCTTCCACACCATCTCAATTTTACGTTTAGCAGATAAAGTAGCCGAACTCTATCCAGACGTTGACCCATCATTATTATTTGGTGGAGCCCTACTACATGATATTGGGAAAACGATTGAGTTAACGGGAGCCATTGGGACAGAATATACGGTAAAAGGCAATTTGTTGGGTCATATTGTGATTATTGATGAAGAAATAACGCGAGCGTGTTTAGCCCTTCAAATTTCAGAAGACACCGAAGCAGTTGTGCTCTTAAAACACATGATTTTGAGTCATCATGGGTTATTAGAATATGGTTCACCTGTTAGACCACACCTACTAGAAGCCGAGATTTTACATGAACTAGATATGATAGATGCTAGTATCAATATGATTACAACATCCCTCGCCAAAACCCCAGCAGGTCAATTTGGAGAACGAATTTTTGGATTAGACGGCCGGAGTTTCTACAAACCATTGCTAGAAAAATAGAAGTTTCTAGCTAAATATTTAGAACGCCTTATGGCTCAAAGCTAAACGCGTCATGTACAAGCTCTTTTAAACGGTGTACCTCAAGCAACTTTTTCGGTAATAACTCAGACCATTTTGAAAATTCAGTTCTTATTTTCAAATGGTCTTCTTTATTACTCAAAGTTAAACGCTTGACCTACAACCTCTTTTTAAACGGTGTACCTGACGCAGCTTTTTCATCCATAAGTCCATCAAGCTTGAAAATTAAAAATTTTCAGCTCGCTCGCCTTATGGCTCAAAGCAAACCGCGTCATGCACAACCTCCTTTTTGGGGCAGATTATTTGAGCTATGTTCTTATTCATGTGACAATGGGTTTGTAAGGTCATTGGACACAAAACAAGGAGGAAGTATTAATGAGTAAAAAAGTTGCCGTATTAGTAACAGACTTATTCGAAGATTCCGAATTTACAGAACCCGTAAAAGCGTTAGAAGAAGCAGGGCATGAGATAACAACTATTGATGTAGAGGGTGGCAAGACTGTCAAAGGGAAGAAGGAAGGTACACCTGTAAAAATCGATAAGGGTATCGATGAGGTGGATCCGACTGACTTTGATGCGTTATTGATTCCAGGTGGTTATTCACCAGACAAACTGAGAAAAGACGAGCGTATTTTGGATTTTGTTCGTTACTTCTCTAAGGAAGAATTACCGATATTTACGATTTGCCATGGACCACAACTATTGATCAATGCAGAGGTTCTAAAAGGAAAGAAGATCACATCGGTATCACAAGTTGCAATTGATCTTAAAAATGCTGGAGCATTGTGGGAAGATAGCGAGTTAGTGATCGATGATAGTGGATTGATCTCAAGTCGTACTCCCGAAGACTTACCAGTATTCGACCAAGCCATTGTTGAGGCTTTAAAATAAGACATATCGTGTTTAAAACATATCGCGTTAATTGAGCAAAACTGGTTCATGTAATGAATGAGACTATTTCATCCAAGATGAAAAAAATAGACTCGAGGTTTTAACCTCGGGTCTATTTTTACGACGATTTTCTAATGTTTAACCTAGCAATTGGCTAATGTCATAAATAGTTAGCCAAATATAATTGAGTTTCAACTAGGTTGGTTATTCTTACTTATCACTATTTTCATCAGAGTTTGTGTCACTGTCAGAGTTTGAATCACTATCAGTGTTTTTATTACTATCTGAATCATCAGAATTTGTGTTTGCATCATCTGTTGTTGCATCACCAGAATTAGTATCTGAGTCTTCTTGTTGTTCTTCAGATGTCTTAAAGTTGTCTAAGACAGATTCAAGATCAGAGTCTTTAATCTTCACATCAGAATCCTTAACTAACTGAGCAATTGTATCTTGTACAAAGGCTGTATCATTCAATTTTTCGTTCTTCATATCTTTTTCTAGTTCGTCACGGACATCGTCAAGAGCGCCTTTTTCAGGTTTATCAACGAGTTTAATGACGTGGTAACCGTACGACGATTGAACTGGTTCTGGTGTGATATCGCCAACTTTTTCAAGTCCATAAGCAGCTTCTTCAAAACCAGCATCCATTTCACCCTTACCAAATGGTCCCATTTCGCCACCATTATCCTTAGTGGCTGTATCTGTTGAATACTTAGAAGCTAGTTCAGCAAAATCGGCACCATCATCTAATTGTTTGATGATATCTTTTGCAGTGTCTTCATCATCGACTAAGATATGGTCAACGGTGATATCTGGTTGCCAATCTTTATAGTAAGCTTCAACCGCTTTGTCGGATAAATCGACTTTTGATTCAACGACTTCAGAAACTAAATTGTTGAGATAGACTGATTTTTCATAGGCATCTTTATTAGCATAACCAGATTGAGCCAAGAGGCTATTGAAGCTATCTTCGCCACCGTATTGTTCAATTTGACCCGCAACATCTGCTTTTGCTTTTTCTTTCAAGTTATCTTTATCTTTAACTTGACCTTCTAGGACTGTCGTCAAGATCAATTGTTGTAAGGCAGTTGTTCCTGCAGTTTCTTTCATTTGGTCATATAACTGTGATTCTGTTATATTTCCTTCCGAGGTTGTTGCCACTGCTTTATCGCTTTCCGCCTTGTCGCCACTTGAGCAACCGACTAACGTGATGGCAGATAATGTCAGTAGACCTGCAAACCATCTTTTCTTCATTTATAAGTCACATCCTAATTTTCTTTTTGTTCACGTGTCTTAATATAGCATATTTTCAGTGAGATTCATATGATACAAGCAAACTGTAAGCTATTATTAATCTCTGTGAATATTTTGTGAAGTTATGTTGAGACGTTATTATGTGATGCTATTGAGATGTTATTGTGAGGTTAGAACGGCTATTTTCACGCCTAAAATGTTGTATAAGTTTGAGTAGGAAAGGATGTTTTCTGGACAGTATTTGAAAGATCAGCATCATTCGTTAAGTAGTAGTGATATAATGGGGCGTATGGGTAATTTTTGAGAGTTTTTTTTGGTATAATCAATCTAGGTAAGTTTGGTTTAAAACGTTAAAACAAACTGAAGAATGGAATCAAAATATTAGAGATAGAGGAGTGTCAGCATGAGAGTTTTAGTGACCGGTGGGGCAGGATATATTGGGAGTCACACAGTATTAGCGTTACTAGCTAATGATATCGATGTTTTAGTGTTAGACAATTTTTCAAATAGTTATCCTCAGGTATTGAAACGTTTAGAGCATCTCTCAGAAAAGAAGGTGCCGTATGTAGAGGGAGACATTTTAGATGTTCCTTTCTTAGAAAAAGTTTTTGCTGAGCATGAGATCGATGCAGTCATCCATTTTGCAGGCTTCAAGGCAGTTGGTGAGTCTGTGGAGAAACCTTTGAAATACTATAACAACAATATTACAGGAACGATCAATCTATTAGAAGTTATGGCGAAAGCTAACGTTAAGAACATCGTGTTCTCCTCTTCTGCAACGGTTTATGGGATGACAAATCCTGTACCATTTAAAGAAGAAATGCCAACTAGTGCGACTAATCCTTATGGCTATACCAAAGTTGTGATTGAACGGATGATCAACGATGTGGCCGCTAGTGATCCAGAATGGACGGTTACTAACTTACGCTACTTCAATCCAATAGGTGCTGACAAATCAGGCGATATTGGTGAACTTCCTTCAGGTATTCCTAATAACTTAATGCCTTATATTACGCAAGTTGCCATCAAGAAACGTGATCATCTATCGGTCTTTGGAGACGACTACGATACCCCCGATGGGACAGGCGTCAGAGACTATATCCATGTTGTCGACCTGGCTAATGGCCATGTACAAGCTCTTGAGAAAAATATGGCTGAAAAAGGTAGCAAAACTTATAATCTTGGAACAGGTAAAGGGGTTAGCGTCCTAGATCTCGTTCATACTTTTGAAGCCGTAAACGGCGTCAAGATTCCTTATGAAATTGTTGACAGACGTCCTGGAGACATCGCAACGTGCTACGCTGATGTGACAAAAGCAAAAGAAGAACTAGGCTGGGAAGCTGAGTTATCACTTGAAGATATGGTCAGAGACTCTTGGAATTGGCAACAAAAGAATCCAAATGGCTATGAAGACAGTAGTGATGGTAGCTCAAATTAATAGTATTGACTACAATCAATACCCTCCTATAACAGGGTTATTGTTATAAAAGTATTGCTAGAAATAGTTGAAACAGATGTAAAAGATAGATATAGAAAGAGGATATAGTTATAAATGATTACATTAAAATCAAATCGTGAAATCGATGCAATGGACAAATCTGGAGCTTTATTAGCTAGTATTCATGTAGCCTTGAGAGATTTTGTTAAGGCTGGTGTTTCAACACATGATATTGATAAGTTTGTGCAAAATAAAATAGAAGCAGCAGGTGGATCTGCACCTCAAATCGGTTATGAAGGGTACAAGTACGCTACATGTACAAGTGTTAATGATGAAATTTGTCATGGCTTTCCTTCTAAAAAAGTTATCTTAAAAAATGGCGACTTAATCAAAGTGGATTTCTGTGTGGATCTTGACGGGGCGCTATCAGATTCTTGTTGGAGTTATATTGTGGGGCAAGGTAGCGACGAAGTAAAGCGTTTGTATGATGTGACTAAAAAGGCACTCTATGTAGGGATTGCTCAAGCAACAGTTGGTAATCGTATCGGCGACATCGGCCATGCTATTCAAACATATGTTGAAGGAGAAGGTTTCTCGGTCGTTCGTGAATTCATCGGACATGGCATTGGACCAACAATCCACGAAGCACCTTCCGTCCCTCATTACGGAGAAGCTGGACAAGGCGTTCGTCTCAGAAAAGGAATGGTCATCACAGTTGAACCAATGGTTAATACTGGAACGTGGAAAGCTAAGGTTGATAGTAACGGTTGGACTGGGCGGACAGAAGATGGTGGGTTAAGTTGTCAATTTGAGCATACTTTTGCAATCACTGATGAAGGTCCAAGAATTTTAACATTACAACCAGGCGAACCGAAATCTCTAGCTGATTTTAACTACTGATTCGAAAGAAAACTGTAATAATGGTAAACAACTAATCAAAAGTACCAGTCACTAACAGCAAGTTATAAGGAGGCAGTTCAGATGAAACTAGGAATAATAGGGACTAGCACAATCACGACTCAATTTTTAGAAGCCTGTCAACTAGTTGGTGGCATTGACTTACATAGTGTCTATAGCCGGCGACTTGAAAAGGCCGAGCAATTTGGAAATCAATATGGCGCTAAAAAGTTTTTCGACGATTTAGAAGCATTCTTTTCTGATGAAGAGTTAGAAGCTGTTTATATAGCTTCGCCTAATTCTTTACATTATGAACAAGCCAAACAAGCTTTAGAACATGATGTGAATGTCTTTTTAGAAAAACCTGTAACATCAACGCTAAAAGAATGGCAGGATCTTGTTCAGACTGCTTTTGATCATGAGGTTTATCTGATGGAAGCAGCTAGGCATCTATATGAACCAAATTTTCAAAAAGTCACCGAATTGGTTCTTTCCTTTGATAAGATCGATGGAGCGACTTTGTCTTATGGAAAATATTCCTCTAAAATGCCAGCTTATTTAGCAGGGGAGAATCCTAATATTTTCAACCCAGCATTTTCTGGTGGGGCGATCATGGACTTGGGTGTTTATGTTATTCATGCAGCCATTGCTTGGTTCGGTGCGCCTAATGAGGCAATGTATGTTCCCAAGATGAGCCAAACAGGAGTTGATCTAAGTGGGACTGGAGTCCTACGTTATGATGACTTCAATGTGACGATTTTATGTAGTAAAGATATGAATTTATACTTGGAATCTGAGATTTATAGTGGTCAAAAAACAATTAGACTCCCAGAACTGACTGCTATTTCTAAGATCGTATTAAGTGATGGCGATAAAGATGAGACTGTTGCAGTAGAACCAGCAAAACAAGCAATGAATGATGAAGTAGCACGCTTTAAAGCTCTTGTCGCTGGGGAAGTAAGTGAAGAGGACTACCATGATCAGTTGAATCATTCGGCAATGGTCATTAATGTGATTGAAAAAATGCGACAATCAGCACACATCTTTTTCCCAGCTGATAAATTGCAAAATGAGGATGTTTAATTGAGCGTTATAGCAGATAAAGTTTTAAATCAATTATTAACTGAACATGGGATTAGTACACTGACTCCAGTTCAAGAGAAACTCTATAAACCAGTTAGTGAAGGTTCTGACGTTGTTGCTATATCACCAACAGGGACAGGAAAGACATTGGCTTATGTATTGCCTTTGCTCCCTAAAGTGGCAAGTAATCATCTCTGCCAACTGGTGGTTATTGCCCCAACAAATGAACTAGTGATGCAATTGGGTGCAGTTGTAAGAGACTATAGCAAACCGTTTAACGTAACAGTCGGCGCATTACCAGGTAGTGGGAATATCAAACGACAAATCGACCGGTTGAAGAAAAAACCAGAGATAATTATTGGGACACCACATCGTTTGAAAGAATTGACCGATCAAAAGAAAATCAAGTGGCACCAAGTTAAAACAATCGTTTTAGACGAGGCAGACCAACTGTTGTCAGACCAACTGATGACACAGACTCGAGAATTAGTGGGACGGGCGATGAGTGATCGCCAAGTGATAGCTGTATCAGCAACAGCTAGTGATGCACTATTGGATTTCCACCATTACTTCAATGCTAATCCTATCGTGTTTGATCTATTGGATGAAGTCAAAGTTCCAGTGACGCATATTTATATTCCAGTAAAAAAAAGAGAACGAACAGAAACCTTGCGAAGATTGGCTAATGTAGAAGATGCTAGAGCCTTGGTGTTCATCAACAGTCGTAATGAAGCAAATCTGGTAGTTGAAAAATTAAGGTTTAACCATTTGAAAGTCGGTCTTCTTCATAGTGACCAACCAAAAGAAGAACGAAAGAAAGTTTTGAAAGTTTTTAAAAATGGGGAATTCGTTTATTTAGTAGCAACTGGATTGGCAGCTCGTGGACTGGATATTCCAGAATTGGATACAGTGGTTCATTATGACCTTCCTCGTGAAGTAGAACAATTTCAACATCGGTCAGGTCGTACTGGACGAATGGGGAGAGAAGGCCTTGTCATCACGCTGATTGATCCAGATGACCCAATTCTATGGGAAGATTATCGTAAATGGGCACCTGAGACAAGAGAAGCAGTGATCAAGAATAATCAATTGTTTGTTGTATAGTTGAGTTGATTGATACAGTTTATTGCTAATGATAAGAGTTTTTAAGTGATAAGAAAATTAAAGGAATAACAGATTGAATTAAAGATAGAATTGAATTCCAATGGAATAGTGAGTTAAACAAAAAGGTATCAATCAAACGATTGATACCTTTTTGGCGATGTTCACTAAGCAATTTCTTTTAGCCATTTGTATATCTTGCAAGGAAGGCTTTTGTGCGGGATTCTTTTGGATTTTCAATGACTTCTTTTGGTGTTCCTTGTTCTAGGATGGAGCCGTTATCCATAAAGCAAACTCTAGTAGAAACGTCTCTTGCAAAGCTCATTTCATGAGTAACGACGATCATCGTCAATCCTTCTTTAGCAAGTGTAGTCATCACTTCAAGGACTTCCCCAACCATTTCTGGATCTAGTGCACTGGTTGGTTCGTCAAAGAGGATGATTTCGGGATCCATCGATAAGGCTCTTGCGATAGCAACCCGTTGTTGTTGACCTCCTGAGAGTTGGGCTGGTCTGGCATCTCTATAAGGAGCCATGCCGACTTTCTCCAGGTTAGTGAGGGCTATTTTTTTGGCTTCTTCTTTTGACCGTTTCAAAACACTAGTTTGTCCGATCATACAATTCTCCAAAGCAGTTTCTTGTTTGAAGAGGTTGAATTGTTGGAAGACCATGCCAACTTTTGTGCGATACTTGGTTCGATGGAATTTTTTAGCTAAAATCGATTCGCCATGATAAAGGATATCTCCACCAGTTGGTTCTTCAAGGAGGTTCATACATCTTAGTAGTGTTGATTTACCTGATCCTGAAGCACCAATGATGGTGACTACTTCACCGGCTAGGACTTTGAAATCGACATCTTTTAGGACTAAATGGTCTCCAAAACTTTTTTGTAAGTGACTGACTTCAATAATTGGTTCGCTCATTAGTTGTGACCTCCTATTGCTTTGTCTTCATATAATTCGTACGATTTTGTACCTGACATTCTGTTTTCGACGAGTTTCAGTAAACGAGTTGTCGCAAAGGTCAAGACGAAGTAAATAATGGAAGCAATCAAGAATGATTGGAACGTCAGATAAGTTGATCCGGCAGCGCTTGAGGTAACAAAGAAGAGTTCTGTTACTGCGATAACATTCAACACGGATGTATCTTTGATGTTGATGACAAACTCATTCCCAATAGCTGGTAAGGTTGATCGTATAGCTTGAGGTAACACGATTTTGATCATTGTTTGTAGATGTGTCATCCCAATAGCTTTAGCTGCTTCTTCTTGTCCAGGGTCAACACCAGTAATACCACCACGAACGACTTCTGCTAAATAGGCACCTGTATTGATTGAAACAATCAGAAATGCAGCAGTCAGGGAGGTCATGTCGATATTGAAGAATAATTTACTCCCATAGAAAATTAGCATGGCTTGTACCATCATTGGAGTGCCTCTAAATATTTCGATATAGACTGTCAGCAAGAAACTGACGACTTTTTGTGTCCAATAAGCAAGCGGATTCTTGCGTTTAGCCACATCAATCGTTCTGATAATAGCGATGATTAACCCGATGATGAAACCAATGATTGTAGAGACAATTGCAATCAATAAGGTCATCCAAGCCCCTCTGATGAATTGGGATCCGTAAGTTTTCCAGACACGGCCAACTTGTTGCCAAAATCCTGTTTCAGTATCAGCGGTATTGAGAGCGACCATCTTCGACATTAAGTCGCTTCGTTTGTTATCACTATAGCCTGCTAGGACTTGGTTGATTGGATCAACCAGAGGACTTCCTTTTCTCAATCCAACAGAGACTGCTGAGTCATCTGGGTTATAATCAAAACCCTTTCCTTCTTCGAAGGTGACATAGGTGAGGTCAGGATTTGAAGCAACTGCTGCCATTGCACCGGGTTCTTCAGAAATATAGCCATCAATCTTACCACTTGATAAAGAAGTAATCATCGTTGGGAAGTCTTTCATTGCTGTTTGTTTATCGACACCATTGATTTGATCAATCAAATCATAGTGCAGTGTATTCAATTGTGCGGTGATGCGAGCACCTTTAAAGTCACTGATCGATGTTGCATCGGTCCATTTAGAGTCTTTTTGAACGACAATCACAAAATTGGAAGCATAATAGTAGTTTGAAAAATCGATCTGTTGTCGACGTTCCGGATTTGGGGACATCCCAGCGATGATGGCATCGATTTTTCCAGATTCGAGTGCGGGTGGTAGGCCATCCCATTCGAGTTTAACAATCTCTAGTTTAAGTCCTAGAGTATCAGCAATATACTTCGCGATTTGTGCGTCGTAGCCGTTTGCATATTCACCTGAAGAATTTGCGATCGGAACGGCACCGTTGTCGTCAGTAGCTTGAGACCAGTTAAATGGGGCATAGTTAGCCTCCATCCCAACTCTCAAAACTCCGTCCTTTTCTAATCCTTCATTCAGTTCATCGATAGTGAACTGACGTGTTGCAGCGTTTGCGACAGTGGGAATAAATCCACTTATCAGTAGTGAAAATAAGAAGATGGTTCCGAGTCGCTTTAAGATTTTCTGTCCCATGTTGCTCCTTCTTTCTTGATTATTTTATGACAGCTGTGCGATACAAATCACCAAATCTACCACCCCACTTATTTGTCCCATAAGTCTAGTCTTATATAAACGTTATATAAGCTTGGTCTATATATAAAAAAACCACATCAAAAATGATGTGGTGATTGCTTCTTTAACAACAATTCAGACTGTTTATTAAAGAATAGCGCACCACACGTTGTGTGACAGTACTAGACTTCTTAAATCTAGTACCAAGTAGTAAAGCTTGTGGCTCTAGAACTTTCGGCACTGTTTCCTTTCGCTAGTGATCATAGCTACCGCTACACTAAGTACTGATAAACAATGCGCCTCTATCTTTTTATATTGGCAGTTTTCTCTTTGGTGATTTAATCCATTATCTAGGATACTTGAAACGACATGAAGACGCAACATATTGTACAATTTTGACTAGTTTACACTAGTTCGTGCTAGTTTTTTTCACGTAAGCGGAGTAACAAGGCCTTTGCAACGACCTGGTTAGCAATCTTTTCTTTCTTTAATTGTCGGGAGATGATGTCAATTTCTTGACCAACAGCGCCAACGCTATGAGCAAGGCTTTTGTATTGTAAAGCCATATGACCGGCTTGTATACCGGTGGTCACTAGTGCTCGTAAGGCAGATAGATTTTGAGCCAAGCCCACAGCTGCCATTATTCCGGCAAGATCTTTGGCACTTGGCTGTTGTAAGAGGTCAAGCGATAGTTTTGCTAGGGGATTGACACGACTGGTGCCACCAACTGACCCAATAGGGAGTGGGGCAGTGAGTTGGCCTTTTAAGTTACCTTCTGGGGTCATTTCCCATTGAGTGATGCTTTGATAGTGACCGTCTCTGCTAGCATAGCTGTGAACAGCTGCTTCAACTGCACGCCAATCATTTCCGGTTGCGATGACGACAGGATCGGTGCCATTCATGACACCTTTATTATGAGTGGCGGCTCGATAAGGGTCGACATTGGCATAGTCAGTGGCTAAAGCGATTCGCTCTGCCACCAGTGTCCCTGACATCTTACTGGTTTTGATGGTTTCAGGTAATAAGGTACACTGAGCGGTTGCAATTGATTCAGTCGGTAGGTTTGAGAGAATGGCCATCAATGGTTGTTGATGAGCTAATTCTGCTAATGGTTCTTTAAGGGCTTCTAACATGGTGTTGATCATATTGGCACCCATCGCTTCTTTTGTATCGACTGTTAAATAAACACTGGTAAAGTTAGGAAATGGCTTGACGAAGAGGTCTATTGGACCACCGCCTCTTGATACAATGCTAGGGTGAGCACTTGCTGCTAGTTGGAGCAAGTCGGCTTTATGTTGTGAGACTTGTTCACTAAAAGTTTCGGGATCACTCAATTGATTAAATGTAATATGACCTAGCATGATTCTTTCGGTATGCGATATATGAAAACCACCAGATCGTGCTACTCTTTTAGCACCATTACTTGCTGCTGCAATGACTGATGGCTCTTCAACGACCATTGGTATCCATAAAGAGTGGTCATTGATCGTAAAATGTTGTGCGAGACCGAATGGTAAGCCAAAGATACCAATCGCATTTTCAATCATTGTATCCACGGCAGATAAGGGCAACGTTTTTCCTGCTAAAAGGCAATCTGCCTGTTCTTTCGTTAGCAAATGACGGTCTAACAATTGTTCTAATCTTTCTTCTCGCGATAGACGATAAAATGCTTGGTTGGGTGTCATGTCAGAACTCCTTTATTTAATTTGACCCTTTTGGTAACGCTTAGTATAATTTATACATCAAGCGGGAGGCGAATTTATGTTAGTACTCTTAGTGACCAGTGAACTATTAGATTTTCTAGTGACAATTGTATTATTTTTGATCGATAGAAGACAAATGAGCGTAGGTGTATTTGGGTTGCTCACCCTATTATTAGTTTATTGGCATACGATGCTTTTATTAGGGAAACCCATAGATCAAATCATCACGATTGCTTTAACTGTGGCAACCGGTTTGATCTTATTATTCAGTGCCTATATTGTAGCATATTATGGCCTAAGAGACGGGCGACAAATAAAGCAATTTGTGACAACAAATGTCTTGTTCAAACAGTTTTCTTGGCAGCAACTAAAGGTGCTGATACGGTTTTTATTAGCGATAATTTCCTTTATTGTTGTCTTCTCCTTTACAATCATTTCTATTAATAGGGGAGAAGGAGAACCTGTTACCTTATTTATGGCAATCATGATCGCCATGATTGCTTATAGCAGTTTCATGTTATTGAGTTGGGGTCTGTCTTATTTGGCCATTAGGTCATTACCCACCAAAAAACTATCAGCCTATTTAGCTACTGATTTAGAATCATTATATCCGAAAGAGCGACAAAGCGATCATTATCAACTCGTTGAGGAAAAATTAAATCTACTATTGGATTTCTATGCTACTGACGAGATAGATGAAGACGAGATAGGAGTTGACGAGGGTAAGCCCGATATTTTTATTCTCGGATCTGTTGATGTCCTATCAGATGCCATGACATTCCTAAAAAGTGAAGGCGTGTCTGAGAGTTTAATCCATGTTGTAGCCACCTTAACTGGCAAATCGGATGAGATGAGTATTTTAAAGCAGAAGACGCTTGATGAGCACTTGTTTGACACTCAAGGCTTATGGGTCACAACTCCGACTAAACTGCTAGTAGAGGCTATGACGAGTTGTCACCGCAACTTGACTCTCGAATTTTCTCTTGCTGTCTTACCTCATGTGAAATGGCATAAGCGTCTTTTCTATTGGGCTGAAGCTGTATCTTCCTTGATTTATCACTTTCGATACTATCATTTGGCTGTTTTTGCAGTCATTATTGTCATTATTAATCTTCTGTTTTAAGGAAAAAAGTTTGTTCAGTTAAATTCACAAACAAAATGTTAGTGGCTTTTAGTCCCTTTTGTTATGATGATCATAGTACCTCTTGTGTCAGGTGTCATCTAGGTTGTTTCTAAATAGTTAGTGCTATCAGAATCACTATGAATATAGGTATACAAGGGTACACTAAAGAGAGGAAGTTGATCATGGGTACAACAGCTTTTGTCATTATTATTTTGCTTGTCTTTGCCGCACTATTATACGGGTTTTATTGGCTCCAAAAAAAACATTATAAGTTTTCAACCAGAATCTTCTCAGCTCTAGCTGTAGGGATCGTGTTCGGAGCGATCTTACAATTAATCTTTAGCGCTGACAGTGATGTCTTAGCTGAAGCAACCAGTTGGATGGGCATCGTCGGAAATGGTTATGTGTCACTCCTTCAAATGTTAGTAATGCCACTCGTATTCATTTCAATCGTTGGGGCATTTACACGGTTAAAAGTTTCCGAAAAACTTGGGAAAATCGCTTTTAATGTCTTGGCGACCTTATTAGGTACGACAGCTATTGCTGCGGCGATTGGTATTGGTAGTGTTCTGTTATTTGGTTTAGCAGGAACGACGTTTACGGAAGGTGCAGCAGAAACTGCTCGGATTGCCGAGCTTGCTAATCGGCAAGAGGCTATTGCAGACTTAACGATTCCTGAGCAGATTGTTTCGTTTATTCCAAACAATATCTTTTCGGATTTGGCAGGAAATAGAGCTACTAGTACAATTGCAGTTGTGATATTTGCAGCTTTTGTTGGCGTTGCTTATCTTGGGCTTCGGCGGAAAAAGGAAGAGGACGCTGCCTTTTTTGCGAAAATTATTAACAGCCTCCAATCCATCATCCTACGCATTGTGACCCTAGTCTTAAGATTAACGCCATACGGAATCTTAGCATTGATGACTGCCACAGTTGCGACGAGTGACTTTAATGCTATCTTAGATTTAGGAACATTTGTTTTAGCTTCTTACGTAGCCTTGATAACAGTATTCCTGATCCATATGATTATATTGATGCTATTTCAAGTTAGCCCCATCAGATATCTCAAGAAGACTTTCACTGTACTTAGCTTTGCTTTCACGTCACGGTCAAGTGCAGGAGCTTTACCTTTGAATATAGAAACGCAAACGAAAGCATTAGGAGTAGATGATGCGACTGCTAACTTTGCCGCTAGTTTTGGCTTATCAATCGGACAAAATGGCTGTGCTGGGGTCTATCCTGCGATGCTAGCAATCATGGTAGCTCCAACTACGGGACAAACCATTGATCTTGCTTATATCTTGCTCGTTATTGCAGTTGTTGTGATTTCAAGCTTTGGTGTTGCTGGTGTTGGTGGAGGAGCAACCTTTGCTTCGTTAATCGTATTGAGTGCTTTGAACCTCCCCGTTGCAATCGTTGGCTTAGTCATTTCAGTTGAACCACTGATTGATATGGCAAGAACAGCGCTAAACGTAAATGATAGCATGTTAGCAGGGGTTATTACGAGTAAGCAAATTGGTGATTTCAACGATCAACTCTTTAACGACGAAAATGCAGTTGTTAGCTCTGATTGATATACCTGATTGATCTAATTGATTACAGGTGCAGTCTGAAAATTTAAAAGAGAAACAAGGAAAGATCGAGCGGGTTAGTACGACGCTCGATCTTTTTAGGTTGTGCGCCCAGCATGGGCGATAACTTGGTGGTGAAAGTCCACTACAGGCTTGGCAGTAGGAACTGTTAGCTGAAGGCAAGGGTGTCCACCGTGAGGTGGAATCTGAAGGAAGCTGAAAGCAAATACTCGCACTGACGAACAGAAATCTCATATGGAGGCTGGATTGGGACGGACGAGCTTGCAACACAAAGCAAAGTCCAATACTGCACGAATCCCATTTAGTAAATGAGGCAGTGACATGAGTGGAAGGTTATCGCACCTTACCTGGGGAGGTCTGTCTAGCGAT
>NZ_ATXL01000031.1 GCF_000421665.1 Bavariicoccus seileri WCC 4188
TTACAAAAACATCAAAAAGCCATTATTAACGCCTTTATTTATCCTTATTCTAACGGGAAATTAGAGGGGAAAAACAATTTAATAAAGGTCATTAAACGAATTGCTTTTGGGTTTAGAACCTTCTATCACCTTCGGATGAGAGTTTTAATTCAACAAGATATCTGCCAGATTATTTAGAAAAAAAAAAGAAAACGCCGAAGCGTTTTCCTTAAGTGATTTAACGGTAACAACACTATTTGACTTAGAACCACAAATAATTGTCATAGCTTGTTTTAAGTCTATCTAGATAATAGGGTTAGTCGTCATCTTTGGTACGAACGACTAATACATCACATATGGCATTACGGATAACGTAATCTGAAACTGAACCGATAAACAAGCGTTCTACTGCATTCAAACCGGTAGCACCCATCATAATCAAATCTGGATGGTATTTTTTCGGAAGTTCCTTGGCAATCATCATTTTAGGAGAACCATATTCAATAACAGTTTCAATCGATGTTACACCTTTATCCTTGGCATAGGCAGTATAATCGTCAAACACAGCTCGTGTTTGGCGTAAGATTTCTTCACTGAAATCACCATCGAAGCCTGTTGGAGTTTGTAACGACCTTGTATCGATCACGTGTGCAAGGATCAATTGACGAGAGGTATCCTCTGTTGCAGCTTGTACTGCTTTTTTAAAAGCAAGATAAGCTTCGTCAGAACCATCGATTGGCACTAAAATACGTTTATATTGTGGAAACATATTAATCACTCCTTTATTTTTATAGTCATCATTGAAAGATTGCATGAGTCAAACGACATGCCTTTATTCGAATTTATTATACCATAATTTAAGGATGGGTTAAAGAATGTTCCCTCAAGCATTTAGCGATACTAGCTGCGTATAAATTGTAGCCTGCTTCACCGAAATGAAGACCATCATTTCGTTCACCATGTAAGATCTCGGGATAGCGAGAATCGTTTTTAAAAATGAGAAAAAGATCAATAAGAGGAATCTGATATTTTTGACTGAGTGTGATAATGATCGTACGATAAGCATTGATCCGCTCGTTCGTTCTTTTATTGAGTTGTTTAGCCTCGTCTACTGGAGGGGGTGTTATCAATATCACGCGTTCTGAACCAATTTCCTCAATCCACTTAATCAGAGTTTGACGAAATTCAATCTGACTAACATTATGATGGAAGGAAGAGTCGTTCGTTCCAAACAGAATCGTGACGATATCTGGATGATGCCTTAAGACATCCTTTTCAAATCGTTTATCTGCAGACAAAACGTCATCGCCTGAGTGTCCAGCATTTATCCAGTTCAAATCCGGTAATAATTGTTCAAGTTTTAGTGTTATCAGTGGCTCATCGTGTCCTTCATGTCTTGTTGTAAGACTGTCACCAAATGTGACGACTGTTAGATCATCATTTGATAAAAAGGAACGTAACCAACGAATCAAACCCATATTAAGACCCCCAATATCAGTAGTATACAGTTAAAATAGTAATATGAATTTTGCTAAAAAGCCACTAGTTCATTCGAGTTGTATAGTAAGTTCAAAAAGAAATGCGGTTGGTGATTAATCACCAACCGCATAAAGTCTTGCAACTTTTTGAGATCCGTTAATGCCGTGTGTTGTATCCATTTAGTTTGAACCCGCGGTATAAGCAGGTGGGCTTCGGTAGTTACAACGTTATACTTCCATGTGATGTGGCATGTAGTCAGAAGTAACGGAATGAATCCCTTTTAAAACGTTAAATGTTCGGTCAACACTGTATGGATACCACGTACATCGCAGAACTCTATAGTCATATAGTAGCACTATGAAAGCGTGTTTTCAAGCGAGATAGTCTTTAAGACTTTCTGAATTTTTGTAATTGTAATTTAAGGGCTTGTTCATATTTTCCGATACTATCAGGTTCAAAGTAAGTTGATTTTTTAAGAGTATCAGGTAAATATTGTTGTGAAACGTAATGGTTTGGATAACTATGAGGGTACTTGTAAGTGATACCTCTACCTAATTTCTTTGCACCACTATAATGAGCATCTTTTAAATGGTCAGGGACTTGTCCAGATTTACCTTCTCTGACATCAGCAAGTGCTTTATCGATTGCTACAATACTAGAATTTGATTTAGGCGAGAGGGATAGATCAATTACCGCATTAGCGAGTGGAATTCTGGCCTCTGGTAATCCTAGTTTCTCCGCTGCAGTAACTGCTAGTACTGCTCGTTCTACCGCTTGCGGATTTCCAAAATTAATATCCTCATAAGCAACCACTAGCAGTCTTCTACAGACGATGGTCAACTCACCAGCTTCAAGTAGACGGGCTAGGTAATGTAAAGCGGCATCAACATCAGACCCACGTATTGATTTTTGAAAAGCAGAAATGACGTCATAGTGTGCATCGCCGTTGGTATCGTGGGACAAGGCTTTTTTCTGCAGGCTCTCTTCAGCAACATCAATCGTAATATGGATGCGGTCCTCGTGATTTTTTTCAGGTTCTGTCGACAGGGTGGCTAATTCCAAAGCATTTAATGCGCCACGTAAGTCACCATTGGCAGCATTAACAAAATGGTCTAGAGCAATCTCATCGACATCTAGATTATAGTGACCTAATCCACGTTCTTTATCTGAAATTGCACGTAATAAGGCTGTTTTGATATCGGCAGGACTTAAAGGCTTCAATTCAAAAATCTCAGTCCGACTTCTAATAGCAGGGTTGATGCTGATATAGGGATTTTCGGTTGTAGCACCAATTAAAATAACTTGGCCACTTTCAAGATGAGGTAGTAGATAGTCTTGTTTCACTTTATTTAAACGGTGAATTTCGTCTAATAACAGGATGATTGAGCCACTCATTCTTCCTTCAGCTACAACAGCTTCCATATCTTTTTTTGTATCTGTTGCAGCATTCAGTTGTCGAAAGGCATAATTGGTAGTCCCTGCAATAGCACTAGCAATGCTTGTTTTTCCAATACCTGGGGGACCATATAAAATCATCGATTGAAGACGTTTTGCCTGAACCATACGTCTAATGATTTTATGTGGGCCCACTAAGTGAGTTTGTCCGACAATCTCATCAATGTTTGTGGGTCTCATACGATATGCCAATGGTTTGGACATTATTAACGGTCCTTTCTGGTGACATGAACTGATAGACTTCGTTAGTATGATCTCATGTCATCATAACTTAGTCTAGCGATCATCATTATCTCGTTTGAAAGTCATCTTTTTGAATGGTATCAAAAAGATGCTGAATTTAGTATAATAATATCATATTTGACTGTTTACCGTTTGTTTTAGGATATGCCAACGGGTAGTAACAGATATATTAGTAGTAGCAGGATATATTAGTAGCAAGGGATATTTCTAGCGGGAGATATTTCTCGCAAGAGATATTAGCGATAAGGTAAGAAACGAGTATTAGAAGAATGATTTAATTGAGGAAAAATGTGAAAGAGGAGAAGTTTAGTGATTTATTTAGATCATGCAGCAACAACACCGATCAGCAAGCATGTTAGAGATGTGATTTCAACTAGTCTTGCCGATGATTGGGCAAATGCATCAGCGACATATACGATTGGTCGTGAAGCAAAAAAGAAGCTCAATGATGCGATCAAGGCGATTGCTAGGGCAATCAATGCTCGACCAGACCAGATTATTGTCACAAGTGGTGCAACGGAATCGACGAATAATGTTATCCGTCAACTTCCCATTCGTTTTGAAAGCGGACATGTGATTACATCGACAATCGAACATCCCTCTGTCATGAAAACAATGGAATGGTTAGAAACGCGTGGCTTTGAGGTGACTTACTTACCGGTTAATGAATTGGGTGAGCTATCTGTTGATGCGGTAGAACAAGCGATTAGACCTGATACTAAATTAGTCAGTCTGATGGCTGTCAATAACGAAACGGGTGTGCGTTTTCCGATAAAAGAGATTGGCAAGTTATTGGAAGAAAAGGAAATTTGGTTTCATGTGGACAGCGTTCAAGCAGTAGGTACTACTGAGGTTGATATGAGAGACTGGTCGACCGACTTTACTTCTTTCTCTGCCCATAAGTTCAATGGTCCTAAGGGAATAGGGATTCTCTATTGTAAGGATCCACATCATTATGTGAGTGTTATAACTGGGGGTGGACAAAATCAAGGACACCGAGCTGGTACCGAGAATCTCCCTTATATTCTCGGAATGGCAGCCGCCTTTTCTGATGTCGTTCGTGATCGGGGTGTCCACTTAGATCATTATGCTTCCTTAGAGCACTATTTAATTTCCGCCCTTCATAAAAGTGAGTTACCGATTGAAATCAACGGATCACGACGGTATCATAGCCCACATATCCTAAACCTATGGCTTAAAGGGATCTCCTCTAGTCAATTTTTAATCTTGGCTGATTTAGATGGTATCGCAGTATCAGCAGGATCAGCTTGTAGTGCGGGAAGTGTAGAGCCTAGTCCTGTGTTGAAGGCCATGTTTACAGATCGCAATCGAATCAATGAGTCAATCAGGGTTTCTTTTGGACCCGAAACAACGACTGATGAATTAGATCAACTGGTAAACTTACTTATCACAACCTTTGAAAGAATAGTCATAAAGAAAAAATAAAGTAAGTAAAATAAGTGCAATTCAACTAACAACAAGAGGAGAAATAAACTATGGCATTCAATAAAACAGCTTCATTACCAGGATTTGATACGGCATATCAAGTATCACCAAATTGTAAAAAATATACGTTGCGAGACAATGGGTTTGTCGAAACGCGTAACAAAAATTTTGAATTCATCCGTGACTTGGATACTCCTAATGGTGAAAGTCGCGGGGTCAAATTAAAAATCACAATCAATCAAACGTTAGATGGCCTTAGAATTAGTACTGTCTCACCGAATGGGTTACAACAAGTGAACATTACTCGGTTAGTCAATAATGAGATGGCAATTGAGAAGGCTAGCTATTTAATGGAAAATTTTGTAGCGACATCTATTTTGGAAATTGTCCCTCAATAGACATTTGTAAAGATTCCCCACAACCTATTGTAAAATCAGCCGAATTACGATATAGTTACCACAGTTAAGAGCGAGACTCTTACTTTTAAATCTGTCCAGTGAGACGATAAAGTCGTGTAAGTCCGTTCGTAACGGTCAAATCAATGGATCAAGATCTTGATCTACTGTGGTTGTTTCAAGAAGACTAACACTGGACAGCAAAGATGCTGTCCCTTTTTTTATACATTTTTATCTATCTAAGGTATTAGATGAGAGAAAAAATGGAATTAAGGACAGGAAATAACAGGCGGAAGGTGATCAGTTGGAGAAAAAGTGTTACATTGCATTAGATTTTGTCACAACAGAGGAAGCAATCGATTTTTTGGATTTATTTCATGATGACTTGCCACCAGTAAAAATTGGCATGAGCTTGTTTTACAGAGGTGGGTTAGGGTTTGTTGAAGAACTTTGTCAAAAAGGATATGACATATTTTTAGATCTGAAATCGCATGATATTCCTAATACGGTGTACTTAGGTGTGTCACAACTTTCGCAATTCCCAATCGATTTATTGACAGTACATGCATTGGGTGGAAGCGACATGATTAAAGCTGCAGTTAGTGGCAGTAAGGAAGCTCCTTATCACCCTAAAATCTTAGCAATCACGCAATTGACTTCAACGACACAAGAGCAATTGACTAACGAGCAAGGAATAAACGAGAGTTTGAATGACTCAGTTAGTCGTTTAGCTAAACTAGCCTATTCAGCAGGAGCAGATGGGACTGTTTCTGCAGTGGACGAAGTTCCAAGAATAAAGGCTGTGACAGAGAAAAACTTCTTGTGTGTGACACCAGGAATTCGTTTTGAGGGTGGTGCCCATCAAGATCAAAAAAGAGTTGCTACGCCAGCACAAGCCTTTAAAAATGGCGCCGATCACTTAGTGGTTGGTAGACCAATCATTCATTCAGAAGATCCAGTTAGCAGTTATCACCAGGTTATAAAGTGTTTAGAAGGAGTCGATTATAAATGATTAAAAGCAGTCAAGTTGCCAATATTCTATTACAAAAAGAAGCCGTAATATTGGAGCCAAAGAAGTGGTTCACTTGGGCGAGTGGTATCAAAAGCCCAATCTATACTGACAATCGTCAGTTGCTGAGTTACCCCAAGGAAAGACGGGAAATTATTCAGGGGATGGCTGATATGATTTTGAAAAAGTTTCCTGATGTAACGGTTATCGGGGGAACAGCGACTGCAGGGATACCTCATGCAGCGTGGATTGCCGAATTATTGAATCTTCCAATGATCTATGTTCGCGGTAAAGCAAAAGACCACGGGAGAAAGTCTCAAATTGAAGGAGTTCTTCATCCAACTGATAAAGTGGTGATGATCGAGGACCTGATTTCTACAGGTAATAGTGTTATCGCGGCATGTGAAGCTGTTAGGGAAATTTGTCCGGTTGTTGGTGTTTGTGCCATATTTAATTATAATCTACCAAAGGCAACAGACGCTTTCAATAAAGCACAGCTTGAGGCAGTCTGGCTGACGGATTTTTATACATTAATTGAAACGGCAACGGAAAAGAAATTTATCAGCAAAGAAAATGCTCAAGTGGTTTTAAAATGGCATGAAGAAACGATGCGGCAAGAAGTTAAGACTAATTAACCAATGATTAGGATTCAATAGCACTAAATAACAAGTTACGGAGATAACTTATTTAAAGGGGAGTATGGTAATGAATTTAACCAAGAATCAATTTAGAACAGTTGCAGCGGCAATTGTTGCCTCAGGAACCGATGACCTGAATGTCATGTTTTTATCGTTTTCAATGTCTAGTATTATTGCAGAGTTTTCTTTATCGGGTGGACAAGCAGGTCTGATCGCAACAATCACAAACCTTGGGATGTTATTCGGAGGTCTGTTTTTCGGAGTATTAGCAGATCGTTATAATAAAATGACCGTATTCAAATCGACATTGATTGTATTTAGTTTGGCAACTGCTCTCATTTTCTTTGCTCCCTCAGTTGGGTGGCTTTATGTGCTTCGGTTTATTGCAGGTATCGGTGTTGGTGGTGAGTATGGGATTGCCTTAAGCATAATGGCAGGTATTGTACCAGCAAATCGTATGGGGCGTATTTCCTCCTTAAATGGTGTTGCAGGACAGGTAGGATCAATTGCCTCTGCTCTAGTAGCCGGAGTGTTTCTCAGTGCTTTAGGATGGCGCGGGTTGTTCTTGTTTGGGCTATTTCCTCTTTTAGTTGTGCTTTACTTACAATTTTTCGTAAAAGCTGAACCGAGTGAAGAGCATCAAGCAGTTGCTCCGCTTACCATCAGCCATGAAAAGAAAGACTCCCAAGAGCTGAAGCAAGGTAAAAAGCCATCGATCGGTGATCTCTTCAATACACCACAAATTGCGAAACAAACGATTCTTTTGATGGTAATGACCACGGTACAGATTGCAGGATACTTTGGTATGATGAATTGGCTACCAACGATGATGCAAAATCAAATGGGAATCAGCCAAAATAATTCTTCTCTATGGATGATTACAACTATTGTCGGGATGTCTATCGGCATGCTAGTGTTTGGAAAACTAATTGATACTATTGGACCAAGAGCAAGCTATGGCATTTTCTTGATTTGCTCAGCGATAGCCGTCTATCTTTTCACATTTGTTCAATCTGAAATCACAATGCTTTTTGGCGGTGCATTAATGGGATTTTTCGTTAATGGTATGTTTGCAGGCTATGGGGCTATTGTCACACGCTTATATGACTCTCGTATCCACTCGATAGCTAATAATACGATTCTGAATGTTGGACGTGCGATTGGTGGCTTCTCCTCCGTTATAATCGGCATGATTATGGATGGCTCTGGTATACCAATGGTTATGATCTTCTTAGCAACTCTATATCTAATCAGTTTTGCTGCTATGATGATGATTGGTGGCCTTAAGAGGTCTTCTTATCAACAAAAAACTGAACCAGTCAGTTTAGTAACGGAATAATGATAATTGTGGTACAATGAGTTTTATTCTGGCGACCTTCAAATCGTTTAGAAAAACTAAATAGAAGTGATGGTGAAAAAATGGATGCAACGAAAACTCGTGTGATCGTTGGCATGAGTGGAGGAGTTGATTCGTCCGTAACAGCCTTATTGTTAAAAGAACAAGGCTACGATGTCATTGGTTTGTTTATGAAAAATTGGGATGACACGGATGAGTTTGGTGTCTGTACAGCTACGGAAGACTACAAAGATGTTGAAGCAGTAGCGCAAGATATTGGGATTCCTTATTACTCTGTTAATTTTGAAAAAGAGTATTGGGACCGAGTGTTTGAGTATTTTTTGGCAGAATATCGTGCTGGTCGGACACCTAATCCCGATGTGATGTGTAATAAAGAAATCAAATTCAAAGCTTTTTTGGACTATGCAATGACTCTCGGAGCTGATTACATTGCAATGGGACATTATGCAAAAACAGAACGAGATCAAGATGGAACTGTCCATCTCCTTCGGGGTGCCGATGAAAATAAAGATCAAACCTATTTCTTAAGTCAATTATCGCAAGAACAATTACAAAAATCGCTCTTTCCTTTAAGTGATTTGCAAAAGAGTCAGGTCAGGGAGATAGCGGCTAAACACCAATTGAAAACAGCGGCGAAAAAAGATTCAACAGGTGTTTGCTTTATCGGAGAAAAGAATTTTAAACAATTTCTAAGTAACTATTTACCAAGTAAACCCGGAAAAATGGTAACGATGACTGGGGAAGTCAAAGGAACTCATGACGGTCTTATGTACTATACGATAGGGCAACGGCAAGGGTTAGGAATCGGTGGGGGCGGCAAAACAAACGACCCATGGTTTGTGATTGGAAAAGATTTCAAGACACAAACGCTTTACGTTGGTCAAGGGTTCCATCACCCACAACTGTATGCTGATAGCTTAGTCGCTAGTGAAGTGAGTTATACGACAACAGTCAAAACAGAACCTTACACTTGTACGGCTAAGTTCCGTTATCGTCAAAAAGATACAGCTGTGACGGTCTATCCTGATAGCTCAGATCCAACAAAAGTGACGGTTCGTTTTGATGAGCCTGTAAGAGCAATCACACCAGGTCAAGCTGTTGTCTTTTACGACGGGCGTGAGTGTCTTGGTGGTGGCTTGATTGACCGTGCTTATCAAAAAGAAACGGTTTTACCTTACCAATAGTGACCGTTTAGTTTTAGTAGATAGCGCAGATTAACCGTTTAAAAAGCAACTTCGGTTGCTTTTTTTTATGCAATCAGTGTCTTAATCTGTGAGAAACAATCAAATTGTGGAGACTATACTGTAAAAACAAACTTACTCTGTTAAAATAAGGGAGATAGTAAGACAGTTTTTTCTTAAACTGTTCAGTTAGGAGGCCTAGCATTGTCAACTGAAGAAGTCACGATTGTCGGACAAGTGGTGGCCGTTTTTTATGAAAATCCACAAAACTTTTATAAAGTAGTGTTAGTAGGGATCGAGTCTTCAACAGATGACCGGTTTGAGGATGAGGTGGTTGTCACTGGTATTTTTGGACAATTACATCAAGATACGACCTATGAGTTCACTGGCATCCCAATGACCCATCCAAAATATGGACTACAGTTAAAGATAAGTCGCTACCAACAAAAGACCCCAATGGGTGATAGTGCTTTGATTAGCTATTTCAGCAGTGATGAATTTGTTGGTGTGGGTGAAAAAATTGCAACAAAAATTGTAGACGCTCTTGAAGGGGATGATTTTACAATTTTGTTTGATGAACCAGAACGGTTAAAGGGCATAAAAGGGTTTTCCAACAAAAAGCAAAAAGATTTTATAGCTCAGCTCAAAGCTAATCGAGGCGTTGACAATGTCATTATTGCTCTGAATCGTTATGGTTTCAGTCAAACTCTTTCACAAAAAATATGGCAAAAATGGCAAACTGATGCCATTAAGCGTGTTGAAACAGACCCTTATGATTTGATATATGAAATCGAAGGGGTAGGATTAAAACGATGTGACGTCATTGCGCAACAATTAGATTTTGAGCCAAATGATGACCGACGATTAATGGCTGGTTTATATGATGTGACACAATCTTATTGCTACCAAAGTGGTAATACCCGAATTCCTATTAAAATGGTGATCGATAAAACACAATCTCTATTAGAAAGCTCTTGGCGATATATGATCCAGTTGGAAGAACTAGCAGATGCTATGGGGACAGCGGGGCATACGGGAAAGTTAATTGTGATTGAGGATGAAGTTTCGATTCCTAATTTATATTTTGCAGAATTGGGTGTTGCTAATAGCCTAAAAAAAAGATTAAAAGAACCGGATATATTTTCAACAGATGACCGAGCTGAATGGGAAGAAACATTGGCTAGTGTCGAGTTAACTGAGCAGTTAACCTATGATAGTCATCAAGAAAAAGTCATCATCAGAGCATTACAAAAGCCAGTATTTTTGGTGACAGGCGGTCCTGGTACAGGAAAAACAACAATTATTAACGGTATTGCAAAGACCTATGCCGCTTATCATGATATTTCGTTACCCAGTAAAACGGAATTATTCGATGATTGTGATATCAAATTAGTGGCACCTACGGGTAGGGCAGCTAAGCGAATGCAAGAGAGTACAAACTTACCTGCAACTACGATTCATCGTTTATTAGGATTAGGTATCGGTGAGGGTGATAGAGAGGCTTTCATTTCTGAAAAACTTGATGCTAAGCTTGTCATTGTTGATGAGATGTCAATGGTAGATGTTTGGTTAATGAATTGGTTATTACAAGCATTACCAACAAGCTGTCAATTGGTATTAGTAGGTGACCAAGATCAACTTCCGTCCGTTGGTCCAGGTAAAGTGTTTGCGGATTTATTGAGTGATGGAGATATTCCTCAAGTAGCATTGACTAAAATCTATCGACAAGATAATGGTTCGACCATCATTCCGCTGGCACATGATGTAAAAAACGGTATTGTGACCGAAGCCCTTTTTAAAAATGAGGTAGACAGGTCTTTCATTCCCTGTTCGGCTTACCAAGTACCTACTGTCGTGACTCAAATTATGGGTAAAATACTTAATCATGGCTATACTTTTCAAGATGTACAAGTCTTGGCACCGATGTATAGAGGTATTGCAGGTATCACGCATTTGAATACTGTATTGCAGGAACTAAATCAGAAGATATTGAAACATAGAAGGTCTGTTAAATACTTTGATTCAGCCTTTTGGGTTGGCGATAAGGTGTTACAATTGGTCAATAATCCTGAATTAGGTATATACAATGGCGATATAGGAGAGATTACGGCAATTGATTTAGCGGATACAACAGAATCGAAACAGGACGAACTGACTGTTTTGTTTGATCAAACAGAAGTCGTATTAAGACGAACCGATTGGCAAAGCTTGACGCTGGCCTACTGCTGCTCAATCCATAAAGCCCAAGGTAGCGAGTTTGAGCTAGTGATTCTTCCGCTAGTAGGGGCCTTCAAACGGATGTTACAGCGACATCTTCTCTATACGGCAATCACCCGTAGTAAACAAAAGCTGATTATGGTAGGCGAAAGAAATGCGTTTGAGGAAGCTGTCATGACGATTGGTACAGAACGTCGGACATTTTTGAGGGATCTGTTAGGTGTTGAAGAACCAGACACATTCTTATCAGAACATCAAGATCTTCTAACTAATGATAAACCCGAAGTTAATGGAAGCAATAAAGGTCAGGAAAGCGATAGGACCTCAGATGGTCAGGAGAGTCACGACGCTCATAGGCTAGTTGATACAGAAAATAAAGGAAGTTCAGTCACTGGTGCGCAATCGACGGTCTCAGTAGGAGTAGAAACGCAAAACATGGGACCACTAACAGAAGAAATGATTAGAAGCAATACAGTCGATCCAATGATCGGCGTGCTCAAACAACCATCAGATTTTATGACGCAGGAGGGATAGACATGTCTGGGAATTTTTTTGATACGCTTTACAATCCGATGTGGAAACGATTGACTGATCAAGGAATCGAAGTCGTTTCACAGCAGATCTTGAAATATTTTATTAACCCACTAGTTAAAATTGAGTCTCCAGAGTTGATAGAATTAACATACGGTGGGATCAAAGTTAAAACCTTTCAAGTGCTATTGGACGATAAGTTATTTCGCTTCGTTCCAGGGCAAAAAGGTGTTGTGTTAGGGTGGGAACCGGGTCTTCCGCAAAAAGATTGGTTGAAACGCATCAATCAAGGGGCTATGAGAGAATCCATCGGGCATGTTATCGCGGATCTCTCAATCAAGCTGCCTGATGAAACAGTCACTTATCTCTCCAAAAAGTTAGCAAAGGCTGTGGCTGATAACGAGGGGAAAGACATGAACCTTCTTCTAGAGATTGAAAAAGTCATGTCACCACTTCGAACAGTTGATATTTCACCTATGTTAGTTGAAGCAACTCCGGAGATAGCTGGTTATGAACCTTGTGGTGAATATAAAATCATTACAGGACAGATAAACCTATCGCAAGAGGACAATGAACATCGTGATGAAATCGTTGATGTATTGTTGAAGGAACAATCGGGCATGTTTGACCTAAAAATTCAAAGAGAACGATTGACAATTCTTGATTACCTGATATTTTTGCGATCAAAAGAAGATCGTTATCGCATTTACCATGAGAAGAAAGGAAGTTATAGTGACATTGTCAAGCGTGTTGATAAGCAAGGCATGGATCTAATGACAGAAGATGAATGGGAGTATTGTTGTGGAGCAGGCACTAGGCGTTTGTTTCGATGGCAAGATCTAGGGACTAGCGATACAACCACTAGTGGCGTTAAGAATTTGATGAATTGTCACAATATGTTTGGTTTAAAAATTGGATTGCTCCAGGATGGACCAGAGTTGATTCATTCGACTGATATCGTCAAGAATGGTTGGATCAACATCTTAGATACGGAATTGGAAAGGCAGTTATTACCATTAGCCAGTTATTATCGAAACCAAGATGATGCAGACGTCTTAACCGAGGATACCCCTTTACCAATTGGCTATTACTCTTATCGTCGAATTATTCGAATTGAACCTCCAAAGAGCTAATCGAATTTCCGCTTTTTAGTGAGTATATTGTAATTTAATCATAAATTAGGTAAGATATAGTAGAATTAAAAAGGATATGCAGTGAGACAAGAGACGCCTAGTTGGTGAAAATGGCGCAAGCTGTGCTACCTTTTTGTAAAGTGATAGAAATATCACCGTTAGCGAGCGTTATCAGCAAACTAAGAGGTAAAGAGAGAGTAGCTCTATTTACAAACAAGGTGGTACCGCGTGGCAACGTCCTTGTCAGTAATAGAGCTGCTTTTTTGTATGGAATCGATTTAAGAAACACTTCTGTTGATGACGTCACTAGCAATTGTTGTTTACCATTCTATTAAAAACGAGGAGTTAAATTATGTTAAGTAGCCAAGAAATCAGACAACGTTATCTCAATTACTTTAAGAAATTAGGGCACAAGGTCCAACCAAGTGCCTCACTGATCCCAATTAATGACCCAAGTTTACTTTGGATCAATTCTGGGGTTGCAACTATGAAGCGTTATTTTGATGGGACAGAAACGCCAGAAAACCCACGAATCACGAGTTCACAAAAAAGTATCAGAACTAATGATATCGAAAATGTGGGCTATACGGCTCGCCACCATACTTTATTTGAAATGCTGGGCAATTTTTCAATCGGAGATTATTTTAAGAAAGAGGTCATTCCATGGGCATGGGACTTTTTGACCTCAAAAGAAGAAGGATTAGGATTAGATCCTGGAAAACTATATGTCACCTACTACCCAGAAGACGAGGAGACCAAGGAAATCTGGATCAAGACAGGAGTTCCAGAAAGCCATATTGTACCAGTAGAAGATAATTTTTGGGATATCGGTCAAGGCCCTTGTGGTCCAGACTCAGAGATCTTCTTTGATCGTGGTCCAGAATTTCAAGATTTAGCTGAGGATGATCCAGAAAACTATCCAGGTGGTGAAAATGAACGGTATCTTGAAATTTGGAATTTAGTTTTTTCAGAGTTTAACCATAAGAGTGATGGGACGTATGTTCCTTTACCTCATAAAAACGTCGATACGGGCATGGGTCTTGAGCGGGTTGTATCTGTTTTGCAAAATGCACCAACCAATTTTGAAACGGATCTTTTCTTACCGATAATACAAGCCGTTGAAGCACAGTCGCCTATTAAATATGGTGAGAGTAAAAATACCGATGTTTCATTCAAAGTTATTGCCGACCACATTCGTGCTGTTACTTTTGCAATCGGAGATGGTGCTCTTCCAAGTAACGAAGGACGCGGCTACATTATTCGTCGCTTGATTAGACGAAGTGTCATGCATGGCCAACGCTTGGGCATCAAAGATAGCTTTTTAAGTGGTTTAGTCAAGGTAGTCGTTAAAATCATGTCAGGTTATTACCCAGAATTAAAGGAAAGCGAGAGCTTTATTGAAAAAGTAATTCGGAATGAGGAAGATCGCTTCCACGAAACATTGAACGATGGCTTAACAATCTTGAATGAAAAGCTTGCTTTGTTGAAAAATACTGATAAAACCATGTTATCGGGCGAAGATGCCTTTCAATTATATGATACATATGGCTTTCCATTAGAGTTAACAATTGAATATGCAAAAGATGAGGGCTTTTCAGTTGATAATGAGGGCTTTGAGACTGCTATGAAGGAACAACAAGAGCGGGCTAGAGCTGCTAGAAATGTTGATGCCTCAATGCACGAACAAAGTAACACTCTCCGTTATATCACAGTGCCAAGCCAATTTGTAGGTTATAGTGAGACGACCGACCATGGGGTCTTGAAGACAATCGTATCAGGTGACAAGTTAGTCGATAAGGCTGATGCAAGTGACGAAGTTCAATTAGTATTTGATCAAACACCATTTTATGCTGAGATGGGTGGACAAATTGCTGATACTGGGGTAATTGGATCGGAAGACGGCACTCCAGTCGGAAGAGTGACGAATGTCCAACATGCGCCAAATGGACAAAATCTCCACACGGTTATTTTGGAGAAAAAGATCGAAGTTGGTAAAACTTACGTCTTAGTAGTAGACGAGTTGAGAAGACGTCGCATTGAAAACAATCACACAGCTACTCATTTACTACATCAAGCCTTAAAAGATGTTTTAGGGAAGCATGCTAATCAGGCTGGGTCCTTGGTGGCACCTGATTACTTACGCTTTGACTTTAGTCATTTTGGTCAAGTAACAGATCAAGAAATCAATCAAATGGAAGAAATCGTTAATGAAAAAATTTGGGAAGCTATCCCAGTATTGACTCATGAAACAACCCTTGAGAAAGCAAAAAAAATGGGTGCCATGGCATTGTTTGGTGAAAAGTATGGCCACGATGTTCGTGTCGTTGATGTTGATAATTGGTCTCTTGAGCTATGTGGTGGAACACATGTGAAAAATACGGCTGATCTTGGACTTTTCAAAATTGTCTCAGAATCTGGCATTGGTGCAGGAGTTAGAAGAATAGAAGCGGTAACCAGTAAAGAAGCTTACCGTTATCTCACAGATCGCGTTGAGCTACTGAAACAAGTGGCAGTATCTCTAAAGGCGCCAACTGTTGACGCAGTCCCTCAACGGTTAGAGCAACTGAAAACAAGTCAAAAAGAGCTGAATAGCGCATTAGAGAGTTTGAAGGCTAAGGCGATTCATCAAGCAGCCGAAACGCTAATGGATCAAGCAACGACCGTTGGAAGCTATTCCTTGATCTCTGCAGAATTACCAAACAAATCAATAGATGAGTTGCGGACGCTTGCTGATGAATGGCGTCAAAAAAAGGCCTCAGATGTTTTAATTCTAGGAACAAGTGTTGGTGATAAAGTGAATCTCTTAGTAGCCGTGAGTGATGAGACAGTCAAAAAAGGGATTAAAGCAGGTGTCTTGATTAAAGCCATCAGCCCAGCTATCAATGGTGGTGGAGGAGGCAGACCCACTCTTGCGCAAGCAGGCGGTAGCAACCCTTCTGGGATCAAGAATGCATTTGACATCGCAAAAAAATGGTTGAGTGACCAAAAATAGGGGTGTACAAACGAAAAATACTGCCGAGTCGGATAGCCTTATTTCAGAAAGTTGTTCTTTAAGGTAATAAAGTGTAAAATAGTTATTAGCAGAAATGGGGTGTTTCAATGCATTCAGATGACGAAACAGTACAATTTAATTTTGAACAATTAAAAAAGCAAACCGTAGAAGAAACGCTATTGACTGTGTATGATGCATTAGAAGAAAAAGGGTACCAACCCGTCAACCAAATCGTTGGTTATTTGTTGTCAGGTGATCCAGCCTATATTCCAAGGCACAATGATGCACGTAACTTGATTCGACGTCATGAACGTGATGAAATACTCGAAGAGTTAGTACGACATTACATTGAATCGTTGAGGTAGTTTATGCGAATAATGGGCTTAGATGTAGGAAGTAAAACTGTTGGGGTCGCTGTTAGCGACCCTTTCGGTTGGACGGCACAAGGTATCGAAATTATCAAGATTGATGAAGACAAAGAACAATTTGGGTTAAATAGACTAGTAGAGTTGATTGGGCAATATGAGGTTGAAAAAATAGTAATTGGCTTACCAAAGAATATGAATAATTCTGAAGGATTCAGGGTCGAAGCATCAAGACGATACGCAAACGAAATCACAAAGCTAGTCGATCTTCCAATTGATTTTCAAGACGAACGTTTGACGACCGTGCAAGCGGAACGAATGCTTGTCAGTGAAGGAAATGTTTCTCGAAAAAAAAGAAAAAAAGTGATCGACAAGCTTGCAGCAGTAATCCTGTTACAGAACTATCTCGATCAACACAGTAAAGGAGCCTTATAATGTCAGATTTTAAAAAAGAATCCAATCATCACGATCACGATCACGGTCATGACCATCACCATGAGCATAACCATGATGAAGAAGTAGAATTCATCACAGTTATCGATGAATTCGGTAAGGAGCAGCGTTATAATATTCTGTTTACTTTCGATTCAGACGATTTTGGAAAGTCTTATGTTTTGGTTTACCCCGAAGATAGTGCAGATGATGATAAAATCGAATTACAAGCTTTCAGTTATATTGAACAAGAGGGTAGTGTTGGTCAAGGTGAACTAAGTCCAATAGAAACTGATGAAGAATGGGATATGGTCGAAGAAGTACTAAATACCTTCCTTTCAGAAGATGAATTGAATTAAAGTGCTCTTGAATCGGCAAATACGAGAGTGATGGCAGGAAACAAGTGACGACTTATGAAAATCACTCAGTCAAACGATTAGGTCGACTTAGCGGAATTCTGATAATTGAGAATTCCGCTTTTTTATGTCATCTGTTCAACTAGCCTTCTGTTTTTCTGTTTTTTGATCACTGACAATCACTTTCTAATTAAATTTGTGTATCGCTGCCAACTTAGGTATAATATACTGCGATGAATGGAGGAATGTTATGAAGCCTCGTGAGAAAAAAGCCTATAAAGAACGATTAAAAGCTAAACGTTATGAACGGGATAAAGAACAATCGATTGCACGTAAAATAGTTTGGGTCATTGTCACCATTCTATTGACCTTGATGTTGATAGTTGGGGTCATTGGTTATCGCTATGTTAACGATGCCTTGTTACCTGTTTCTAATGACACTAAAACTGAAGAAATAGAGATCCCACTAGGGACTAGTACAAGTGGAATCGCAAATATACTTGAAGAGAACCACATTATTAAGGATGCTCGGATTTTTTCAATTTATTTGAAATTCCAAAATGCGAGTGAATTTCGAGCGGGCTATTATGAACTCTCTCCCAGTATGACCTTAGATCAGATTATTTTAACCCTTGAAAAGGGTGGTAGTGATTCCTCTTCTGCTGAAAAAGTGCTCGTGCGTGAAGGTGATACAGTAGATCAAATCGGTGATGAGGTAGCTGATAAAACGTCTTTTACTAAGGACGACTTTATGAAAGCTGTTGATGATGATGCTCTGTTCGACGAATTACTCAAGGAGTATCCTGACTTGTTAACGGATGTTAGTAAGACAGAAAACGTGATGCATCGCCTTGAAGGGTATTTATTCCCAGCAACCTACGATTATTCAGATAGCTCTGATATCAAAGATCTGATCAAGCAAATGGTTGCCAAGACGAATGAGGTGATGACACCATACTTGCCGAAAATTATGCAGAGTGAGTATAATGTTCAGCAAATATTGACAATAGCTTCTCTAGTGGAACGTGAAGGCGTTACTGAGGAAGATCGTCAAAAAATAGCAGGTGTATTTTATAATCGCTTGAACACTGACATGATGATCCAATCTGACATTTCTGTTTTATATGCTTTGGGTGAACATAAGGAATACGTGACGATTAAAGATACCCAGGTCGACTCGCCTTATAATTTGTATCTACATACTGGATTAGGGCCTGGACCTTTTGGTAATCCGAGTGAACAGGCCATAGCTGCAACCCTAAATCCTATCGATTCCAATTATTACTATTTTGTAGCAGATATTTCGACTGGGAAAGTATATTTTGCAGAAACCTACGAAGAGCATTTGAAACTACAGGAAGAATACGTCAAGGATCCGAACGAATCATAATTCTTTAAAAAGAGGGTACATCATGACAAAACGAAAACCTATTGTGATCGGTGTGACAGGTGGTTCTGGTAGTGGGAAAACGAGTGTTAGTCGAGCAATACTAAACCATTTTACGGAACTATCGGTGTTATTACTAGAACAAGACTACTATTATAAAGATCAATCAGATGTCCCCTTTGGTGAACGGCTAAAGACAAATTACGACCATCCGCTGGCTTTTGATACCGACTTAATGATTGATCATCTTGAGAAACTCATCCATTTTGTCCCAGTAGATAAGCCAGTTTACGATTATAAGAACCACACTCGTTCGGATAAGGTCGTACATTTGGAATGTCGTGATGTGATCATTGTTGAGGGTATATTGATTTTAGAGAATCAAACGCTGAGGGACTTGATGGATATCAAGGTATATGTCGATACAGATTCTGATGTCCGCATTATCCGACGTATCAAAAGAGATATCGAAGATCGTGGGCGGACACTTGATTCGGTGATAACTCAGTATTTATCTGTGGTGAAGCCGATGCATGAACAATTTGTTGAACCAACCAAAAAATATGCTGATGTTATCGTTCCCGAAGGTGGTCAGAATCAGGTTGCTATTGATCTGCTGATCACAAAAATAGAATCGATCCTCATGCAAAATCAAATAGAAGAACAAGAATAATTTAGGATATACTACTAAGAATATAGGGAAAAATTACTATAAAAGGACGCGACTATTAAAGACGAACAGAGAGTGATTCTGTTTGAACTTTTATCCTAGACGTGGTAAAGTTAGGTCATTATTTTTTAATATTAGCGTTTTCAAGGAGAAATGAATCATTATGCAAGAGAAAACTTATCCAATGACTCTAGAAGGAAAGAAGAAACTAGAGGAAGAATTAGAAGATTTAAAAGTCAACAAAAGAGCACAAATCGTAGAACGTATCAAGATTGCCCGTGGATTCGGTGATTTATCGGAAAACTCTGAATATGAAGCTGCCAAAGATGAACAAGCTTTTGTGGAAGGCCGTATTTCAACAATAGAAAAAATGATCCGGTTTGCTGAGATAATCGACGACCAACATATTGATAAAAATGAGGTTACTTTAGGACGTAAAGTGACGTTCCAAGAACTTCCTGACGGCGATTCAGAATCCTATACGATCGTTGGTTCAGCAGAAGCAGATCCATTGTCTGGAAAAATTTCAAATGATTCGCCAATTGCTAAAGGTTTGATCGGTAGTCATTTGAACGATACAGTGACAATCACGACTCCTGGTGGCAATATGGAAGTTAAAATCATGAAAATTGAATCGTTGTAATCAGTCTTTAGACTGATATCTGTTAAGACTTAGAGACCTTGTAATAAACGGGGTCTCTTTTATAATGGGAGTAGTGTTAAGATAGTATATGACGTTCGATAGACATTCTATAGTCACTTTCAACATAAGTGAGAAGAGTGACTATATGAGTGGCAAGTGGAGGTGAACAGAAAATGAATAAGACAAAGAGAGTCATCACCAAGTTATTCTTTCTTTTTCAGGCTTTGCTATTTGTCATCATGGGATACATATTAGTGAATGATACTGAACTTTTTTTAATCTTTATTATCGGAGTTCTAATGGTATTACAGGGTTGGAGAAAGCAATATAAAACTAAAGATAGAAAGATAAACTTGTTTATCCCACTTGGATTATTAGTGATTATGTTTGCGGGATTGTCGACGGGCATCGCATGGTTTATGATTTTCTTGACCTTGGTTTACCTGGTGCTATTTGGGAGTGATCTTTTAACATTTTCTGGGACGAAACGGAGAAAAAAATCTAAAGTCGATTATGTACCAATTGAGACAAGTGTTCCAACTCCTCATCAACGAGAAAGACAAAAATGGTTTGGTGATCAAAAGATAACGGGTAAAACATTCCCTTGGGATGACATTCAACTGAATTCATTGTTAGGTGATACGATTATCGATTTAGGGGAGACGATATTACCGAATGGCGATAACTATATCGTCATTAGCAAGGGGATAGGCGATACTAAAATCATTGTTCCCCCTGGTATTGGTATTTCGTTACATCAAAGAACAATTTATGGAGAAGTAGATTTTTTAAATGAAACAATTGCATTAAAAAATGAACAGCTAAAAATCTATAGTACAAATTATGATCAATCTGTAACACATATCAAGATAATCAATAATACTGTATTAGGTGATGTTGAGGTGATTGTTCTATGAATACAACCTCAAAACTCCTTAAATATTTTTCGGTGTTAGGGATTTTTGCTGGAATGGTCACTTTTATACTAATTTTTACTTTCAAAGATTTCATTGTCATCTCGGATGATACCCGCCAGCAAGTGATTCGTTTGACAATCACTACGGTACTCATTTGCTTAGCTTTTACCTTTATTTTCAGTTTATTATTGTTAGTGATGGAGAGAGCAATTGAAAAGAATGTTGCTGAAAGATTAGACTGGCTTGTTTTAGGTAATTATAACCATGCCATTTTCGACAGAGATACAGTCAATTGGTTTGGCTTGTCTTTTTCGGTCTCTAAATATGCTGAGCCAATTAATGAAGTTCGTCAAAAAATTATGAATCTTTCCTCAGACATTCAGACTCTATCCGCTAAACCGTCTTTTATTGGATCTGAAACCCGTGAAGAGTTACTCGAACAGGAAAGACACCGGATTGCAAGGGAATTACATGATTCTGTTAGTCAACAGTTATTTGCCGTTATGATGATGTTATCAGCCATCAATGAAGAGGGCTCACTTGACCTCCCAACCTTAAAAAAGCAGCTTGTCCTAATAGAAGGTATTGTTAATGAAGCCCAAATTGAGATGCGAGCCTTATTGCTCCATCTGAGACCAACAAAACTTGAAGGTAAGACGTTGCGAGAAGGTATTATTTCGTTATTGAATGAATTAAGTTCTAAAGTTAATATGGAGATCAAGTGGGATATCGAAGATATCCGTTTGTTACCTGGAAATGAAGTCCATTTATTTCGTATCGTGCAAGAATTATTATCTAATACCTTGAGACATGCAAAGGCTAAAACACTCGAATTGTACTTGACTGAAGGAAAAAGTCAGTATAATTTGCGAGTAGTAGATGACGGTATTGGGTTCGATCCTGAAGTGGTAAAGAATGGTAGTTATGGTTTAATGAATATCAAAGAAAGAATCGAAGGAATGGGTGGGACGATTAAGCTATTGTCCGATTCGAGTCGTGGGACGACAGTTTCTATCCATATTCCTAAGGCATTGAATCAAACGACTGAGAAGTTAGGATAAGGAGTAACAGATGATTAAAGTCTTATTAGTAGATGATCATGAGATGGTCAGAATGGGTGTTTCAGCTTATTTAAGTATCCAACCAGATATTGAAGTCGTCGGGGAAGCAAAAGATGGTGAAGAGGGTTATGAAAAAGCCATTGCTCTTAAACCAGATGTCGTATTGATGGATCTTGTTATGACTCCAGTTGATGGTATAGAGTCCACTAAAAAAATTATGTCAGATTGGCCAGAAGCAAATATTATCATCTTAACTAGTTTTATTGATGATGAGAAAGTTTTTCCAGCATTGTCTGCTGGCGCTAAGAGTTATATTCTTAAAACGTCAAGTGCAAAGCAAATAGCTCAAGCTATTCGCGACACTGCTAGTGGGAAAAAGGTTTATGAGTCTGAAGTGACTGAAAAAATGATTCAGCATTTGAATCAGGAACCAGAACCGCATGCTGCATTGACATCAAGAGAATTAGAAGTTTTGTTGCTGATTGCAGAGGGTAAAAGTAATCAAGAAATAGCGGATGAATTATACATCACGTTAAAGACTGTGAAAACACATGTCTCAAATATATTAGCAAAACTTGATGTGGCTGACCGGACACAAGCCACTATCTATGCCTTCCAGCACCACCTGATCAACTAATACGAGTTTGTTTGTGATATGGGCAGCTTTAAAAATAAGGTCGTAAAACTAAAGTGGCGTTTCTACAATGTTATCGTTGTAGAAACGCCACTTTAGTTTTACTATAACCTAATCGTAATCATCATTCGTCGAATAGCCATCAGATTCTAGCTTATACTAGAAAGCCATTATTCCGACGTTAACCTTGTTATTTATTTGCTGATTTAACAGGTTTTTTTGATTTTTCTGCTTTATCATCAACACCGAGGATCACTGGTAAGATCATTGGATTTCGTTCTGTTTGTTCATATAGGAAAGGTTGTAAAGCATCAATAATCCCAAGTCTTAAGTTTCTGACATTTGTTTTTTGTCCAGAATTAAGTTGGTTCAAGATTTCATGTCTGATGACACTTTGTGCATGATGTAGGAGATCTCCAGATTCACGCATATAAATGAATCCTCTGGAAAGTATATCTGGACCAGCAAGTAGGGTATTATGAGCGAAGTCAACTGTACTGACTACGATGACAAGGCCATCTTGTGATAAGACCTTCCGATCTTTCAAGACGATATTACCAATGTCACCAATACCTTTACCATCAACATAAACATCATCAGCGGTAAAATGACCAGCAAAACGTGCTGAGTGATCTGTCACTGCTAATACGTCTCCATTTTTAAGAATAAAGCAATTTTCTTTCTTAACGCCAACAGATTGAGCTGTTTTCGCTTGTACCTTTTGCATCCGATATTCACCATGAACTGGCATGAAATATTTGGGTTTCAATAGACGTAACATCAATTTTTGTTCTTCTTGACTACCGTGACCTGAGGTATGGATGTTATTTACTTTACCGTGAATAACATTTGCTCCAGCTTCTGATAAGAGGTTGATTACTCTATTGACACTTGTTGTATTCCCTGGAATAGGCGAACTTGAAAATATGACAGTATCCCCAGGTTGAATATGAATTTGTCGGTGTGTACCATTTGCAATCCGGCTAAGAGCAGCCATTGGTTCACCTTGAGATCCAGTACAGAGGATGATGACTTCCGACGCTGGATATTGATTCAATTCATTACCGCGAATAAACAAATCATCAGGTGCATCGATGTAACCAATCTCTCGAGCTGTTTTAAAGGAATTTTCCATGCTTCGCCCAAAGACAGCAACTTTCCGGCCAACTTTTTTGGCAACTTCAACCACCATACTCAAACGGGAGACATTAGACGCAAAAGTAGCAAAAATAATTCTGCCATCTACTTTGCGAATGATATTGTGGATGGCTTGATTGACGACTTGTTCGGATTTAGTGAATCCTGGTATCTCAGAGTTAGTACTGTCACCTAACATCAAGAGAACACCTTCTTCACCGATTCTAGCGATTTTGTGAAGGTCAGCTGTTTCCCCAATAGGTGTAAAATCAAATTTATAATCGCCTGTGAAGACAATATTACCACTTGGTGTTTTAACAACGATTCCGAAGGCTTCTGGAATACTGTGAGTCGTACGGTAGTACGAGACAGATGTTTTGCGGAAACTAATCACACTATCCTCATTTATCTCATGAAGCTCAGCATCTCTTAACAAATGATGTTCTTCTAATTTATTGCGAATCAATGATAAGGCTAATTTAGAAGCGTATATTGGCACATTGATTTGTTTTAATAGGAAAGGAATTCCACCAATATGATCTTCATGACCATGAGTGATGAACAAACCCTTTATTTTAGATTGATTTTGAATAATATATGAAAAGTCGGGAATGACATAATCAATTCCCAAAAGATCATCCTCTGGGAACTTGATCCCAGCATCCATTAAGATAATCTCATCTTGGAATTGTACCCCATACATATTTTTCCCAATTTCACCCAGACCGCCTAATGCAAAGACGCCGGTCTCGTTATTCTTAACATTAACCTTCATTAGTAAACTCCGTTAGTTTGAAGTCTGAGTTTTTTTCTTCAAACTCTAAGTGTTTGCCCGTCAATGGTTGGATGAATTCGATATTGTACGGTGTATGAGCTTCTAATAGAGCTCTAGCAGTAACAAGGTCATCAGCCTCGATATAGATAGTCTTTGTTGTTTCACGATGAGGTGCTTCTTTTTTGGTTGGTTGATATAATACTTTGAATATCATTAAAAAATCTCCTTTTGTATCATTATTTAAATAATGAATTTTATTAATTTTTATTGTTTATTTTTAGTTTGAGTTTTAAGTTAATTCTTGCTGATTCTTGATGAGTGACTGTTTGACGAGAGTGTGTCATCAGTCTTTACAATAGTTCAATAGAAGTCACTAAGGCGTGGTATTAAAAAGGGTCTCTATTAAAAGGTCTCTATATAAAAAGTCCCTATTTAAAAATTTCTAATGAAAAGTCTCTACTGAAAGCTCTCAATTGAAAGTTCTCTACTAAAAGTCATTATCAATTACTAGTGACTAGTAATAAAAGAGCGAGTTGCTTTATTATATCACACAATTTGGTGTTACCTATAACGTAAATTGTGTAGTCACTACCATATAACTGCCTACTTGAAGTGCATATCGTTTAGAATGGTCTTGTATAGGCAGACAAATCCTATACTAGTTGATACTCTCAATCAACAGTCTCAATTACTCGTATTAATGAGTAACTAGTAGTCACTATTAGTAGTGACCTACTGTAGGTGTTAATGAATGATTCAGCCAAAATCTTCAGCCAATCAATTCTGTCATATCATCTGGAGTGAATGGATCTTCTTCGTTGATATGGTCATAGAACATAATGCCATTGGTATGATCGATTTCGTGTTGAACGACGATTGCTTCGTAATCTCTGAGCTTCAATTTATGGACATTACCGTCAAGGTCATAATAACGGATGGTCACCTTTTTAGCTCTAGGAACTAGTCCTGGGACTTCTCGATCGACTGATAAACAGCCTTCACCGTTTGCTAAGGCGGCTTTTTTAGCAGAGTGGCTAATAACTCTTGGATTTACCATAATTAGTTTAAGGTCATAGTCTTGCTTTTCGTCATGATTATCATTTTTAGTAGTGCTGTCATCTTCTATCATGTCCTCAGCCTCAACTGAAGATGGAATTAAGACAGCGATTAAACGAATCGACAAGTCTAATTGGGGAGCTGCTAGGCCAACGCCAGCTCTAAGGCCATATTGTTCTGCGATTTTATCATCTTGACTGTTGATCAAGAACTCCATCATATCATGAGCGGTTTTCTTGATATCATCAGAAAGTGGGAATTCTAGGTTTTCAGCCTCTTTTCTAAGAGTAGGGTTCCCTTCCCGAATTATATCTGACATAGTAATCATATTTAAGTTCCTTTCGTCTTACAATTCATCATTCCCATTATAGCATTTTTGGGGGTGGATTTCATATAGTACGCCCGTAGGTTATCTTATTAATATCTAGGGTTGTCAAACATATGTTACCTGAACTGATAATAGTGGTGCTTGATGTCTTGTCCACCAAAACGAATTTTTTGAGTTTGTTGTCAAGGAGGAAAGTGAAACGATCCTTGACAACAAACGATAAAAATATAAAATCAGTGGACACATCAAGCAGCTTCGTTATACTTATTTTCGTAATACTTTTCAACCATTTGATTTGGGCTTAAGAATCCCAATACTTTTCGTGCAATATTATTGTGTCGACTCATATATCGCCGATGTTGCTTTAACATATCCTCTACGGATT
>NZ_ATXL01000032.1 GCF_000421665.1 Bavariicoccus seileri WCC 4188
GATCTGATTTTAGTGATGCAAGATGGTAATATCATCGAACACGGTACGCATGATAGTCTATTAGCAGCAAATGGCTTCTATGCCGACCTGTATCAAAGTCAATTTGAAGAAGAAACACCAGCTGAAATACACATGTCCTACTAAATAGCAAAGAGGGAGAAAATCGTTGAAGATTTTCTCCCTCTTTCCGTTTTTACAGCTGTAATCTCATGTTAGCTTGTAATCTCATGTTAGCTTGTAATCTCATGTTAGCTTGTAATCTCATGTTAGCTTGTAGTCTCATTTTATTTTAAAGTGATAGCACGAGAAATATAAGAAACACGAACAACTCAAGTGACTCCAACTATTAGAATAAGCGTATCAATCAGTAAAGAATACTGATGCTCCGATAGCATTTGGGCCACCATGGACACCAAGTACAGGCGTGAATTCTTTTTCAAAGTACACGTCTGCTTTAGCAATCACGTCATCTAATTCTGTTTTTAAGATAGCGAGTTCTTCTTCATTGTCCCCAGAGAACAGGGCAAAATAATAAGGACGACCACTAGCTATTTTTTTGCGAATGTTGGTAATCAACTGCTTACGACTTCGCTTAATACCTCGCATTTTTTCAGTAATCGTAATCTCACCATCTGAAATAGTCAGGACAGGTTGGATCTTCAACATCATCCCAATAGCACCTTTGACTTTACTTAAACGACCTCCACGGATGACGTACTCTAATGTCCTAAATAGGGCATGGATAGAAGCATCTGGAAGCTTGCGGTTGAGTGTATCAACTACGGTGTTAAAGTCTTTACCTTCTGAACGGAGTTTGTCAGCATAAATACCGATCAAACCAACTGTCGCACCAGCTTGTCTTGAGTCCACAACTGCTATTTCTAAATTGGGGTGGCTTCGAGCTACGAGATGGACTAAATCTTGCATTCCAGTTAATTTTTGAGAGGTCGTGATAAATAAAACTTGTGTCACTCCTTTTGACTCTAGGTCAGTCAAGAAATCTCCTATTTCTTGTGGACTAGGAATCGCTGTTTTTAGAGTATGGCAAGCGCCCATTTTCTGGAAAAATTCCAGACTTGTGATATCAACAAGATCCTTATAATGTTTTTCATCCATTTGGATATTGTATGGAATCAGTTCGATATCATATTTTTGAGCTAACTCAAAATCAAAATTTGAAGATGAGTCGAGTACAATCTTAAATGTTGGCATTAGTGAGTCTCCTTTAATAATCCTCTGATTCCTTGTTTTTCCAGAATCATCTCAGTGAGTAGCATCCGACTGTAAGCATCAGAAATTGCCGCAATAGCAATAAGTTTGCGGGATATTTCAAAGCCACTATAGCGGTAGCTTGGTAGCGTTGGGTCTAGAAGTGGTTCAAATGTTCGTTTGGTGCTTTCAGACAAGGTTTTGATGAAGCTATCATATGCTTCCTCATGGCCAACTAGTTGGACCATCAAGTTGATGCCACTATGGACATCTTCCAGTGGAATAATATGTTTCAAGATAGTAATTACGATGATCTGTGCAATGTGCAATCGATCATATTTACGACCGATTGGTTTGGGCAAGACTTCCCATTTCGTGTAGTTTTGGATCATAGTGGAAGTCAGTTTTTGATTCTTCAAAAGATAGGGTCCCAATTGTTCGTTGACATAATCAACAACTTGTTGGTTAAACAAAGGCATTGCAGGAAGGTCATTCCAAGTGGGTAAAGAACGCTCCAAAAGTATTATTATCCGATCAGCCATACAATCCTCCTTGTGGTCAAAAATAGTAAAAGCAGTAAAAACATTAAAAATGTTAAAAAGGTTAAGTAGTTATAATAACCACTATATCTAGTTATAATAACCATATGTTTTCTACGCCTAAGTTTAAAACATGGATACAGAAATGTCAAACGAGTTTGAGAACATATTTTGAGACTATATTTAGACAAAAAAAGACTGGAACCGTTGTTTCAGTCTTTTCAATGAGTAATTAGTCAAGTTATCTTAAGTAGCTCTAGTAACACGAGCTTTGGTAATGCGAGTAATCTTGTGAGCTTTATCAGATTTATTTCAGATTTATTGTGGAGATTTCGATTTAAAATCGATACTCAGTAAGATGTTCAATAGTATCCCAAAAATAGAAGCAGTAGCAATAGCAGGTAGTGGTGTATTACCAACAGGGATCATCCCATTAGGAAAGGCAAAAGAACCTCCTAAACCGATGATCAAGATCGTTGCAATGATTGCTAAGTTTTTAGAGTCAAAGAGATCGACACCTTTGTTGATGATAATAGCGATTCCTTGTGCTCCGATAACACCAAACAAGTAAATACCAGCGCCATTGATTACAGGGCTAGGAACACTGTTGACGAGTGTTGATAAAGGGCTGATGAAAGAAATCAACATCGTGATGACCCCGGCACAACCGAGTACCCAAACTGAGAAGTTATTAGTGATGGCCATTGTTGAAATGTTTTCCCCATAATTGGTTCCAGCTGGACCACCGAATAATGAGCTAACAATATCGCCGATGCCATCACCAATCAAGTTGAGGCCTAATTTGTCGGCAATATTATATTTCTTTGTGACTCTACGTTTTTTAGCCAGATTATTAACGTAGATATCTAATTGGAATAAGTGAGCTGTCGATTCAGGAATTGTTGCAATTGCTATCGGCATGATTGCCCAGACGGCACCCATGTTAGGCGTTGGCAATGTAAAATGAGGGACTTGAACGAAAGACTGATCAAACAGTCCTTCAAAACTAACCATTCCGAAAAAGAAGCTTAAGACATAGCCAATGGCCATTCCGAGTAATATTGGGACTTGTCCCCAAACGCCATTTTTGACGTAAACAGAGAATAAAATCGTGCTGATTAAAGTGACTAGAGCAACGATGATTGAGTGAGTATCAGTCGTGTTGGTAGCAGCATCATAACCAAGAGCTCCAGTTAAAGCACTCCCTGCTAGAGAAAGCCCGATGATGATTGCAATACTACCAGTAACAGTAGGTGGCAAGAATTTTTCGATTTTATCTTGGCCAAAACGATTGACGATAATCCCTGCTAAGATTGAGACAAATCCGGATGCGATAATCCCAAACTGCGCTTGGGAAATGAGTTCATCAGGAGCATTGACACCCATAGTGATGCCACCGACTCCACCAGTAATCCCAACGATTGCTGTTATATAAGAAAAACTGGATCCATAGTATAATGGAATCTTACCTTTGGTAACAAATAAGAAACAGAGTGTTGCAAATCCACTCGCAAAAATCGTAGTTGAAACGTGGAAACCTGTAAGTAATGCGACCATGACAGTAGCCGGAAACATGACTAATATCTGTTGGATTGCGAATAAGACCAATTTACCTGCTGTAGGGCGCTCATCTGGTAAATACCCTGAAACACCTTGTGTTTTTGTATGTTGCATTGTTTCCCCTCCTTGGTTATGTAGGTCCAAAAAGGCACAAAAAAAAGAGCACAGAATGCCCTCAAAGTTGTTTGACTTAACACCTTATCGATCTCACTGGATCAACTTAAAGGACCTTCCCTTAATTATAGCAAAAGTTCTTAGAGATTGATAGATGAATCATAAGAATTTCTTAAGTTAGTGATTGGGTTTGTTAAGAAAAAATCAAGCTTTGGTTAAGCCTTGTCCTCTAAATATGCTAAAATGATGGTATTGAAGCTAAAAAGCTAGTGGACTTCTAATAGAGCGTTTAATAGAGCGTTCCAAAAGAATTCAAAAAAGAGATCTAGAAAGAACTCTAAAAAGGGTTTATAAGAAGGACAATAAGAACGCCACAAAATCAAATTGTAAAAACAATAGTCAATAGTAGCTGACCTAACTGTTAAAAAGGCAATGAAAGGACAAGACAGTATGAATCGTTCACAGCAAAAAAGACAGCGGATGATCAATATCATCTTAGCAATAGGAGATAGTGTGGTTTATATCATTAGTCTTTTTCTGGCTTATTTTGTCAGATATGGCTACAATTTTGACCGCATTTTCCCTGAACAATTCCACCTTGTTTTTTGGGTGACTTTAATAGGATTTCTATTGATCCAAGTAGGATCAAGTACCTATGATCTGACCAAAATGAGAAAGCCAGATCTGGTCGTTAGATTAGTCATGAATCAGTTTCTGACGGTTATTGTCATGATGAGCTTGACGGCTATCACCGACGCGATGAGGACGCCACGATGGGTTTTATTGCTTTATTTTGTATTCTCATCAATTCTGATAGTCACCTGGCGATTAGTGGCACGACGGTTATTACTCAGATTCATTCCCCGACAACGTATTGCTGTTATTGGATTTGAGAAAGACATTGACACGATGCTGCAACAACATCCTAATTTTGGCTTTGATGGGCTGATCAGCCACATTATAATCGGAGATTTTTACTATAATTTGAGAGATCATATAAAAGAATATGATGCTGTATATTTAAAATCAGCTATCACAGATGCGGATGAGAAAAAGATCAAACGGTTGTTGATTCGAAATAACAAGGGTATCATCTCTGATGGCGATACGATTCAATTGACTGCAGCTACAGCGGGACTAATCAGTAATCCATATGTTTGCCTATTAGAACGAAATGGCTTTGAACGAGCTAGCACCGACCGATTTTTAAAACGGATGATTGATCTCTTAATTAGCTTACCGTTAGCAATCGTTATGGCACCAGTTGTGGCGATTTCTTGGCTCATTTTGAAACTCCAAAGTAATGACCCAGTATTTCAAAAGACGGAACTTTTGACGGTAAATGAGCAAGTCTTTTATCATTATAAGTTTAACTCAGACATCTTCAAAAAGCAGGGCAGTATAGCTGACTTGGAACAGACTGGGGAGATTGAAGCAGACACGAGTGAGCAACCTAAAAACTGGATTGCTAGTCTCCATTTGACCCACGTTCCAGAATTATTCAGTGTTGTGAAAGGAAGTATGTCGATTGTTGGGCCTAGCCCTGAGCAACCATTCTTTGCGAATCAATTCAAATCGCAAGTCCCTGACTATTTCTTGCGATTTAAGGCAAAACCTGGTTTGATTCACCCTGTCGATATACTAGGCTTCAGAGCGAAAACGGTTGAACAAAAATTGAAGTATGACCTTTATTACATCAAAAATTTTAGACCCAGAATGGATGCGGTTTTGATTCTTCAGTGGCTTGCACGGAAATTTATGTTTAAGAAGTCAAAAATGAGAGCTGAATCTACTGTCAGAGGCATCACCTTGGAAGAAGCAGAGAGTGACTCTAATTACATCGTCTTACACTAAGCCGATTAGATGTATTAGGTGGAGCTGATTAGTCAGTCATTAAGAGTAAGCAAAAGAATTTTACCTGAAAGTGTTGTATAATAGTTTATCGAATGGTGGTTGCTTTACTGGTTTAATAGTAGGTGTTTGGAGAGGTAATCCTCACATCACATGTCAGTTGAGTTTTGGTCATCAAAAAACAGGGTGTTATTATAAATATTAGGAAATGAGGTGGCGGTGATGACAGTTTGCGATTATCAAGATGATAGTTTAGCAACGCATACCGACTTGTACGAAATCAATATGATGAAAACTTATTGGGAGAAAGGAATTGCTGAACGAAAGGCAGTTTTTGAGGTTTTTTTTCGTAAGTTACCATTTGGAAATGGTTATGCCGTCAACGCAGGTTTGCAACGTATTATCGAATATATTGATGGGTTACGATTTTCAGAATCTGATTTAGAGTACTTGAGTGCAGAAGAAGATTACCCAAAAGCATTTATCCAATATTTGAGAGATTTCCGTTTTAAAGGCAATATTAGATGTGTTCTCGAAGGGGATCTCGTCTTCGCTAATGAACCAGTTGTTCAGGTAGAAGGAACTCTAGCAGAATGTCAGCTGGTTGAGACTGCTTTGTTGAATATCGTCAATTTTCATATTTTGATAGCGACAAAGGCTAGTCGCATTAGAAGTGTCGCTGGCAAGGATCCAATCATGGAGTTCGGATCCAGAAGGGCTCAAGAATTGGATGCAGCTATTTGGGGCACACGTGCCGCTTATATCGGTGGGTTCGATGCCACATCAAACGTTCGTGCTGCTAAATTATTCGGCATTCCTGCTAGTGGGACGCATGCCCATGCGCTAGTACAAGTGTATCGTGATGATTACAAAGCGTTTAAAGCCTATGCTGAGACCCATAAAGATTGCGTTTTTCTCGTCGACACTTATGATACGTTGAATTCTGGGGTGCCAGCTTCTATCAAGGTGGCAAATGAATTTGGGGACAAGATCAACTTCCAAGGTGTTCGAATCGACAGTGGCGATATGTCCTATGTGTCTAAAAGAGTGAGACAACAATTAGATGAAGCCGGTTATCCGCATGCACTGATTTATGCGTCAAACGATTTAGATGAATTGACAGTTCTAAACTTGAAGATGCAAGATGCTAAAATCGATGTTTGGGGGATTGGGACGAAGTTGATTACAGCTTATGACCAACCAGCTCTTGGCGCAGTTTACAAATTAGTTAGCATAGAGGATGAAAACGGGCAAATGGTCGATACGATCAAAATCTCCTCCAATGCAGAAAAAATAACGACGCCTGGTAAGAAACAGGTCTGGCGGATCACCAATAATAACGGTGGTAAATCAGAGGGTGATTATATTGCACTCTGGGATGAAGAACCCAATGAATTAGATGAATTGTATATGTTCCATCCAACCTATACGTATATCAACAAGACCATTAAAGATTTCTCGGCACGGCCACTATTAGTAGACATTTTCAGCAATGGGGAGTTAGTCTATGATATTCCACACCTTGACGAAGTCAAACGTTATGCGGAAGTCCAATTAGCAAACCTTTGGGATGAATATAAGCGGATACTTAATCCAGAGCCATATCCTGTTGATCTCTCTCAAAAGGCATATGATCATAAGATGAACTTACTGGATAAAGTACAAGCAAAATTCAAAAAACAAAGTCGTCGTCAAGTCACACGCTAAGGAGTCAACGTTAACAACGAAGCTCATAGTCTTACTAACAGTCAGTAAATCAGAAATCAGAATAAAGGAGCCAAAAAAATGCGCGAAAAGCAAAAGGAAATCATAGAAGCTCTGAAAGTCAGCGCGTCGATCAACCCTGAAAAAGAAGTCAGACGCTCTGTCGATTTTTTGAAGGAGTATCTCCTGAAACACCCTTTTCTAAAAACATTCGTATTAGGGATAAGTGGTGGGCAAGACTCCTCACTATCAGCTAAATTAGCCAATATTGCGGCAGCAGAACTGAGAGAAGAGACAGGTGATGAAAGTTATCAATTCATCGCAGTTCGTTTACCTTACGGTAATCAGGCGGATGAAGAAGATGCTAAAAGAGCCTTATCGTTTATTGATCCTGATGTGTCGTTGCGGGTCAATATCAAACCTGCAGTAGATGCTACAGTGCAATCAATTGAAGAAACAGGGACATCAGTGTCTGATTTCAATAAGGGTAATATCAAGGCTCGTCAACGGATGATCACTCAGTATGCGATTGCGACGGCTAATGCAGGGGTAGTGATTGGAACGGATCATGCGGCAGAAAGTGTCACAGGATTCTTCACAAAATTTGGTGATGGTGGGGCAGATATTTTACCATTATGGCGGTTAGATAAACGTCAAGGTAAGGCACTGCTCAAGTACTTAGGGGCGCCTGCTGATATCTATACCAAAGTACCGACTGCTGATTTGGAAGATGACAAGCCTCTTATTGCTGATGAACAGGCTCTTGGTGTGACTTATGAGGCTATTGATGATTATCTAGAGGGCAAAGACGTCTCTGATAAGGATGCTCAAACAATTGAAAGCTGGTATGACAAGACAGAACATAAACGGCAATTGCCTATTACTGTCTATGATGACTTTTGGAAATAATAAACCTAAAAGTGGAAATAGTAAGCCTGAAATTAAAAATAATAAGCCTAAAAGAGTAGAAGAAATCAAAAAAAAGAAACGATTTGCTGACCTATACAGGTGTAGCAATCGTTTCTTTTTTGATGGGAACAATTTTGACATTATCATTGAAAAATTCAATGATCTTTTGGAGGTTGTCTTGATAGAGTGTCAAGGGGGTACTCATTTGATAAGTGACTTGTTCTAAATAATCTTGGTTCAGAGTGTAGAGTGATGGGTGTCGTTGTAGGAAATGAGAGAAAGGATCAATATAAGAATAATCAAAGGTAAGCCGGAAAACTTGGTGGACGATACGGTCAACAATTTGGGATTGGTGGATTGTAGTTGCGGCTGCACCACTATATGCTCTAATTAACCCGCCCGTTCCTAATTTAGTACCACCAAAATAACGTGTCACGACGATCAAGACATCGTGGAGATGTTCCTTTTGAATGACGGACAAAATGGGGACTCCAGCTGTTTGTGACGGTTCTCCGTCATCACTACAACGAGCGATACTATCGTCTGGACCAATAACATAGGCAAAGCAATTATGGTTTGCTTTTTGATGTTCCTTACGTACTTTTTCCAAGTGGATGGTGGTCTCTTCTTCAGACTCCACAGGAATGATAGTTCCGATAAAGCGAGAGCCTTTGACGATTGTCTCGGCGGAATTGAGTTCCTTGATAGTTAGATCTGCCATACGATTTCCTCCTCGAAATTACTGTTAGTATAGCAAAGAACATCATACACCAACAACTATGAAAACTTTTTGGGTTTATGCTATACTCTTAAGTAATTATCATTTGCTAGAGCTACGTTATTTTTATGGGGTTACCTAATTTTTGGCTTTTTGTTGATGTGATAAGTTATTTTGATAATATGTTATTTTAATAATATAATGAAATTTGAGTTGGCAAAGTTCAAATTAGAAACGAATTGGGGAGCTATATCCTATGAAAATTGCATTAGTAACTGATAGTACGGCCTATTTGACGAAGGCTCAACAGGCTGCTTGGCAAGTTGAGGTAGTCCCATTATCAGTGACATTTGGCACGACTTCTTATAAAGAAACTGAGATAGACTCTGTTGAGTTCTACCATTTATTAGCAACCGACAAACATTTTCCGACAAGTTCTCAACCTGCAATTGGCGAACTGATCTCATGCTTTGAATCACTAGATCGTCAAGGCTATGATGCCATTATTTCTATTCATTTATCTAGTAAAATCAGTGGCACTTATCAAACGGTATCAACTATCGCTAACCAGTGGGGAGATGATCATCAAAGTGTCATCTATCCAATTGATTCAACAGTTGCATGTGCGGTCCAAGCTCGTTTACTCCAGTACGCCCGTGAACTGATCGATGCTGGTTATAATGCAGAAGCTATCGTAAAGCGTGTAGAGCAATTGCGTCATTTAACAGATGATTATTTTGTGGTGAATGATCTGTCTAATCTACAACGTGGTGGTCGTTTGACGGCTAGTGCTGCTGCCATTGGGACACTGCTTAAAATCAAGCCTATTTTGACATTTGATGATGGCAATATTGTGGTATTTGAGAAAATTCGGACAGAGAAGAAAGCCTATAAACGGCTAGAAAAATTGATGAAAAATGCCTTCAGCAATGAGGGGACTTATCGTGCTACTATCGTTCACGCTAACTTCCCAGAAAAGGCAAAAGAATTGCAAGACCATTTCAGTGAAGTATTCCCTGATGTCTCGTTTAGTATTGCCTACTTTGGACCAGTTATTGGCACTCACTTGGGTGAGAAGGCGATGGCTGTGACATGGACGAGAGTACCTGAAGAAGGTTACTTAACGGACTTTGATGCCTTAGGCCAAAATTAAATATGTGATAACAGTCTAGCGACTGTGGTGAAGGATCTCGATTTGAGATTCTTTTTTTTGTGCAAATGAGACACTTTTGTCGTCTTTGTAGAAATGATAGTGTAGCAGACTATCGGGCTGTCTATGATTGATGATTGGGTAAGGTATATTAGCTGTAGTGGCTCTAAGGGGATATCGATGGATTATTCTAGAACTGGAACAGATACTGATAAAACAAATAAAAGAAATGAAAGAAACAAAACGATCAAAATAAGTAAAACAAGTAAGATAAATGGTCCAGAAAAAAAGATGAATGTGGCAGATGTTCTCATGAACGAACTATATGGTAGACGTCTCGTCTTAACGGAGTGTTCTCCAGATTTGAGAGCAGCTATTAGTGACACTATAGAAAAAAATACCAAAGCTGTAGTCATAGAAGATGCAGTTGTTAATGGAAAATGTCAAAGGTGTGGTAATAAAGATCCTAGTCGCTTTTATCCGACACCGTGTAAGTGCTCATCTCACTGTACTTATTGCTTAGATTGTCTCCCTTTTCACCGTATCAAGTCATGTTCTAAACTAGTGTCATTATCACAGCCTCTAGCATCATTAGCATCAGCTAGTCAGGATAAAGAAACGAGATTAATGACAGAGTTTTCTTTGAGTCCAGCTCAAGAGCGTGTTTCAAAGGAAGTTACAACAGCTTTTTTAAATCGCCAATCTCATCTGGTTTGGGCTGTGACTGGCGCAGGAAAAACGGAAATGTCTTTTCAGGCCATCAAAGAAGGGCTAGATAGTGGGATGTGTATAGCGTATGTCTCGCCACGGGTTGATGTTTGTATTGAATTACGTCGGAGATATCAGAACGCTTTTCCAGATCTTACTATTCCTTTACTTTATGGTGGTAGCGAGGAGCCTTACGAGTTTCAACCTTTTATGATGATGACGACACATCAACTCATACGATTCTATAGAGCCTTTGATGCGATTATCATCGATGAAGGCGATGCTTTTCCTTTTGTGGATAGCGATATGCTTAAACGTGCTATAGATTTAGCAAGTAAAGAATGCTCTTCTAGGCTTTGGTTGACTGCCACACCACCATCTTTTTTGATCAAACAAGTTAAAGAAAAGACACTGAGTCAAAGTGTGCTGCCTAGTCGTTTTCATGGGCATCCCCTAGCTGTTCCACGTAGTATTTATATTGGCCCGTGGCAACAGGCAATTGATCGGCTAAAACTATCTTACCGATTGCTTAAACTACTCACCCGATATTATGATAGCGGCAATCCTTTTCTTGTATTTCTGCCTGATATTAATAGAATGCTTAAATTGGAGTCAGTGATTCAAAAAGCCTTTCCTTCCTGGAGTTTTACTTCTGTGTCAAGTGAGGATGAGGAGCGACCACTAAAGATACAAAAGATGCATGATGGGAACTATCGTTTTATATTAACCACTACGATATTGGAACGAGGGGTTACCTTTCCAAACATCGATGTCATCGTTTTAGGAAGCGAGAATGAGACCTTTACGACGGAATCACTTGTCCAAATTGCTGGGAGGGTAGGAAGAAACCCTGACCGACCCAAAGGAGATGTTATTTGGCTGCATAATGGTCAAACAAGAGCAATGAAACGGGCAAAGAAGCAAATCGTTTACCTAAATCGTTTAAAGAGACAAGAAGACCGCAACATGTCCCAATAAAAGTGGAGGTATTTTTGAATGAAATGTGTGATTTGTGATAATACTATTAGTTCCACATTTCAATTCGATTTTTGGATGAGCTTTAGGCCAAAGTGTGAGAAGAGAGTATGTGACGAGTGCTTAGAGGCGTTAAAGAAGGCACAGTATGAGCGGACGCACTGCCGGTGTTGTGGGCAAAAAATATCACTGATAAATCCTGATAGTGATTTGTACGGGGATATCTGTTCTAATTGTGCTTATTGGAAACAAAAAGGAGATCATCATCGATTAAAAATCTATCCAGCCTATCATTACCACGGTGTTTTACAAGAATTGATTCAACGTTTTAAGACAATGGGAGACGTTCGAATGGTTCATGTATTGGCTCCTGCTATCAAAAAAACGAGCGATAGCATGTTAAAAACAGAGAAGCTCGATCCAAAACAAATCGTCATTGTGCCTTTAGTCAGTTCTCCAAAGAGAGAAGAAGCACGAGGATTCAACCAAAACAAAGTCATTCTTGAAGAAAATAAGATGCCTTTTTTTGATATCTTAGAACACATTGAAGATGATTTAAAACAGAGTCAACAAACTAAAGCAATGAGACTTAGTCGGGATTCAGTCTTAAAGATTAAAAAAGAAATAGATAAAACGGCTATAGAACAATTAATACAGGACAAGACGATTATTCTAGTCGATGATGTGTATACAACAGGGCGTACCCTACATGATGCAATCTCCTGTCTGTTGCCCTATAAACCACAACAGTTTTTCGCGGTTGTGTTAGCACATTAGAAAGTTATAATCGTTTGTCAACTTCTTCTAAAAAGTTTATAATAATAATACAAAGCTAAGTGGAAGAGTGGTCCTTCACTTTAACTTAAAACTGGCTTTGCCAGGCGAAAGGAGATAATTACTATGTTCAAATTTAATGTTCGTGGTGAAAATATCGAGGTAACACAAGCGATCCGGGATTATGCCATCAAGAAAATCAGCAAGTTAGAGAAATATTTTGATGATCAAGAAGTGACGGCACATGTCAACTTAAAGGTTTATTCAGATAAAACCGCTAAGGTTGAAGTCACGATCCCATTCTCCTTCCTTACATTACGAGCTGAAGAAACTTCTCCTGATCTTTATGGTAGTATTGATCTAGTCGTTGACAAATTGGAACGTCAAGTTCGTAAATATAAAACTAAAATCAATCGTAAATCACGTGAGAAAGCCTCTGAGGTATTGATTGCCTCCGTTCCAGGAGAAGAAACTTCCGATGAAGATGAAGGCATTCAAATTGTGAGAACGAAACGTTTTGCTTTGAAACCGATGGATAGCGAAGAAGCTGTTTTACAAATGAATATGTTGGGACATAACTTCTTTGTGTTTGAAGATGCTGAAACAGGTGGCATCAACATCGTTTACCAACGTAAAGACCAAAAATACGGATTGATTGAAACAGATAATTTTTAAGGAGCAAGCCGGAAGAAATGCGGCGCCTCGTAGCAAAACTCGAGCACTGGTTTTTCTGAAGGTTGAGTTACTACACTCGTTTACTAGTTTGTTTCTAATAGGCAACAGTACTAGTACTAATAGCAATAAGAAATACCAATAAAAATTAGCAATAAGAAATAGCAATAAGAAAAAACAATAAGAAAAAAATAAGAGGTAGAGGTAATTCTCTGCCTCTTATTTGTCGTCGATTTGCTCTTCTTTAACGGTCAAAGAGCAGTGTTCTCTTATAATTGGTTTTTTTATTGTAGTGTTCTGGGTAAAAGGTTTATTTATGCATAAACTAATGCTAGAATAACAATGATGCTGTATAGTTTACGATACGAGGAGTGTCGGAAAAATCACTGGAGTATCGTCATAGTGGTACATTGGTGCTTGCTCTAATGACTATACTTAAAGAAGTACTAAAGAATATCAAAATGGTTTAGTCATAGAAACATCAGATAGATTTGAAGAATAGCAACATCTGAAAGATTTTTAAAGAATAGAAAGAATTAGATAGATAAAAAAGAAATAGAACGGCAATAGAAATAAACAATAGGCAAAGTTATCTGTAAGTACGATCGTTACAAAGGAGACCGTAATGGCAAATTTCATTAAAAAATTGGTTGAAAATGATAAAAAAGAAATAAAACATCTCAGCAAGGTTGCAGATAAAGTCTTGGCATTTGAAGATGAGATGGCTCAGTTGAGTGATGAGGATTTTCCAGTTAGAACTGAAGAATTCAAATCACGGTTTGAAAATGGTGAAACTTTAGATAAGTTATTACCAGAGGCTTTTGCGTTAGTGCGTGAGGGTGCAAAGCGTGTGCTTGGATTGTTCCCTTATAAAGTGCAGGTCATGGGTGGTGTCGTTCTTCATCATGGCGATATCGCTGAAATGAAAACTGGTGAAGGTAAAACATTGACGGCAACGATGCCGGTCTATTTGAATGCTCTTTCTGGTAAAGGGGTTCACGTTGTAACGGTCAATGATTATTTGGCAACTCGTGATGCTGATGAAATGGGAGAGTTGTATCGCTTTTTGGGTTTGAGTGTTGGTCTTAACCTGAATGGTAAGTCTCCTGCTGAAAAACGTGAGGCTTATAATTGTGACATCACTTACTCAACAAATAACGAGCTAGGCTTCGATTATCTTCGTGACAACATGGTTGTTTATAAAAAAAACATGGTGCAACGGCCACTCAATTTTGCGATTGTCGATGAAGTTGACTCGATCTTAATTGATGAAGCGAGAACACCGCTTATTATTTCAGGACAAGCTGAGAAATCGAATATTCTTTATAATAGAGCAGACTTTTTTGTTAAAGGATTAAAAGAGGAACAAGATTATACAATCGACATTACCTCAAAAACAATTTCGTTAACAGATGAGGGGATTACTAAAGCTGAGAGAACGTTTAGAACTCCAAACTTGTATGATGTGGATAATGCAGCTTTGACTCACCATATCGATCAAGCCTTACGTGCTAATTACATTATGATCAAAGATATCGACTATGTTGTTGATGATGGCAAGGTCAAAATCGTTGACCAATTTACGGGACGTATTATGGAAGGTCGTCGTTACTCTGACGGCTTACACCAAGCTATTGAAGCAAAAGAAGGCGTTGAGATTGAAAACGAGTCGAAAACGATGGCAACGATCACTTTCCAAAATTACTTCAGAATGTACCAAAAATTATCCGGGATGACAGGTACTGCCAAAACGGAAGAAGAAGAATTTAGAGAAATATATAACATGAATGTTATTGTGATCCCAACTAATAGACCAATTGTTCGGGATGACCGTCAGGATTTACTCTACCCATCTTTGAAATCCAAATTCCACGCGGTGGTTGAAGATATTAAAGAACGTCATGGCAAGGGGCAACCTATCTTAGTAGGGACGGTTGCGGTTGAAACGTCTGAGTTATTATCACGTTTATTAGCAGCACAAAAAATACCACATGAAGTATTGAATGCTAAGAATCACTTTAAAGAAGCAGAGATTATTATTGGTGCCGGGCAAAAGGGTGCCGTTACAATCGCGACAAACATGGCTGGTCGTGGGACTGATATAAAACTTGGACCTGGTGTAAAAGAACTAGGCGGATTATGCGTAATAGGAACTGAACGGCATGAATCTCGTCGTATCGATAACCAGTTGAGAGGACGTTCTGGACGTCAAGGAGACCCAGGTGTTACACAATTCTATCTTTCCTTAGAAGATGATTTAATGAGACGTTTTGGTTCTGAAAGAATCCAAGCAGTCTGGAGCCGTTTAGGTCAAGATGGCGACGAAGACATTGTGATCCAAAACCGCTTCTTTACAAAACAAATCGAGTCTGCCCAAAAACGGGTAGAAGGTAACAACTATGATACGCGTAAAAACGTGCTAGAATACGATGAAGTAATGCGGGAACAACGGGAAACAATCTACAGTCAAAGACTACAAGTCATTAGTGAAACTAAAACGCTAGAACCTATCATCAGAGGGATGATCACTCGGACTGTTAAACGGATGGTTGAAACACATACCGTTGCTGTTGGAGAACAAAAGAATTGGAATCTAGAAGGCTTATTGGAAGCTGCTGAAGCTGCCATCACTAAACCAGCTGAATTGAAACTAGATGACTTGAAAGGCAAAACGGTTAAACAATTAGAAGAGTTGTTAGAAGACCATGCTTACAAGATTTACGAAGGTAAAAGACAACAATTCACGTCACCAGATCAAATGCTCGAGTTTGAAAAAGTAGTTATTTTGAGAGTAGTGGACCGTAAGTGGACTGACCACATCGATGATATGGATCAACTTCGCCAAAGCGTTGGATTAAGAGCATATGCTCAAACGAATCCATTGACTGAATATCAAACAGAAGGATTCAATCGCTTCAATGAGATGATTGCGGCCGTCGATTATGATGTGACACGAATCGTGATGAAAGCTGAGATCAGACAAAACTTGAAACGGGAACCCGTCAAGAATACTCATGGTAACTAGGATGAAAGTGACAACTCTATCGAGAGTTATTACTTTGGAATAGGAATGATTGAAGAGCAATTGATCGGTTTCAGACCTTTTTAGATAACTGTAGCTGGAACAATTTGTTCCAGCTATTTTTAGCCTTTAAATTACCTTTTAGCCTTTGAATTACCAGTAACAGTAAAAACCAAGAGTATCAGTATAAAACTAAGAGAGACAGCAAAAAAACAGAGTAAAAAAACTAAGAGAAACAGAAAAAACAAGAGAAACAGTAGAAAAACAGAAAAATGGGGTTATATAAATGGAAATCAGTGAACTAAATAATATAGCGGCTTACGCCAAAGAACAGGTCAAAAGTTTCAGGAGGTCTCTTTGACTTAGATCAGCTTGAGGAGGATATAGCTGCCCTTGAACAAGAGATGAGTGTGCCAAATTTTTGGGACAAACAAGAGAAAGCACAAAAGACAATCGACGAGTTGAATCAAAAAAAATCTGCTCTAGAAGAATTAACACAATTGAGTAATGGGGTATCTGATCTAGAAACAGCAATCAGTTTACTGAGGGAAGAGGAAGATCCAGAGCTCATGAAAGAAGCAGAGTCGGATGCTATTGCACTCAAAAAGGCAGTTGATGACTATGAATTGAGTATGCTACTTGATGGGCCTCATGATCATTCTAATGCCATCTTGGAAATCCACCCTGGTGCTGGTGGAACAGAATCGCAAGATTGGGGCAGTATGCTGTTGCGGATGTACACAAGATGGGCTGAGCATCACAACTATGAAGTCGAGATGCTAGACTATCAATCTGGAGACGAAGCGGGTATTAAATCCGTGACCTTATTGATTAAAGGATATAATGCGTTTGGTTATTTAAAATCTGAAAAAGGAGTGCATCGTTTAGTTCGTATCTCACCTTTTGATGCAGCCGGAAAGCGACATACTTCCTTCTGTTCGGTTGAAGTGACACCTGAAATAGATACCGATATCACTATCGATATTAATCCTGATGATCTCAAAATCGACACCTACAGAGCCTCAGGTGCGGGTGGACAACATATCAATAAAACGTCATCTGCAGTCCGCATCACCCATATTCCAACGGGTATCGTTGTTCAAAGTCAGGCGCAACGGTCACAATTCAAGAACCGTGATCAAGCAATGAGTATGTTAAAAGCGAAGTTATACCAACTGGAAGAAGAAAAGAAAGAAGCTCATCTAGCTGAACTGCGCGGTGAACAAAAAGAAATTGGTTGGGGATCACAAATCAGAAACTATGTCTTCCATCCATATTCAATGGTCAAAGATCTGAGAACAGGCTATGAGACTGGAAATATTGCTGCCGTGATGGATGGCGATTTGGATCCGTTCATCGATGCTTACTTAAAATGGAAATTAGAACATTGATAGGTAAAACAAGAGCCGTGATGTCTTTAACGAGACAAGCGATTGAGTGACCCAACACAGGGCTTTATCAAATGATGGTAGTCTTTGACACTGGATTGTAATTAAATCTCAATGCTAGCACCGGGCTCCTCATGCTATAATAAATAATTGTACAAGCTAACTCAGCTAACTAATCGTTGATGACGATTAGAGGAATTAAAGAGGAATGGAGTAATACACATGATCGAAATGATGAATCTCACCAAACGTTACGGGAATGGGTTAACTGCTCTCCGCAACATTTCAGTTCAAATAGATCAAGGCGAGTTCGTCTATCTTGTTGGACCAAGTGGTGCCGGTAAATCAACTTTTTCAAAACTGATATATCGAGAAGAAAAAGCGACGAGTGGCTATATTCAAGTTGGCCCTTTTAATGTGATCAAGATGAGCAATCGAGATGTCCCTTATCTAAGACGCCATGTTGGAGTGATCTACCAAGATTTTAAGCTATTACCAAAATTAACTGTATTTGAAAATGTAGCCTATGCTATGGAAGTTGTTGGCAGAAGGCCGAAAGAAATCCAAAAACGAGTCAATGAGGTGCTTGATCTCGTGAATCTAAAGCACAAAATGCGTACTTTTCCAGACGAATTGTCGGGCGGTGAGCAACAACGGGTCTCGATTGCACGTGCTATCGTCAATACCCCAAGTGTTGTTATCGCTGATGAACCAACCGGCAACTTAGACCCAGAAACGTCTCTTGAGATCATGCGTATTTTAGATACGATCAATACGCAAGGGACAACAGTCCTGATGGCGACACATAATCGCCAAATCGTGGATACGATTAGACATCGTGTTATCGAGATTGAAAATGGCGAGATTGTTCGGGACCAGAAAGAGGGGGACTACGAATATGTTCATTAGAAGTCAGTTTCGTCATGTTCGCGATGCCTTCAAAAGCTTGACTCGTAACGGGTTATTGACCTTTGCATCGATCACAGCTGTTTCATTGACCTTACTACTATTCGCTTTTGCAACTAGTTTTTTACTGAATATGAATAGTGTGGCTGCTTCCATCGAAAATGATGTAACAGTCAAAGTGTTTATTGACATTGCAGCAGATGAAGCGGAAGAAAAGCAATTAGAAGCAGATATTTCTAAATTACCAGAGGTCGCTAAGACAGAATATCGGACTAAAGATCAAGAGTTAGAGGATGTCATCGAATCACAAGGTGATGCTTTTACCTTGTTCGAAGGCGATTCAAATCCTTTCCAAAATGCCATTATCGTTTCAGCTGTTTCACCTTCTGATACAACAAAAGTGGCGGAAGAAGTTGAAAAAATGAGCTATGTGAGTGATGTCAATTATGGTGGGGAAAGTATTGATAAATTCTTCACTTATGTCGACACCGCCCGCAATATCGGTATCGCTATCTTAGTGGCACTTTTGATTGTAGCGACCTTTTTGATTTCAAACTCTGTTCGGACAGCTATCTACGCTAGAGGAACTGAAATAGAGATCATGAGACTAGTAGGAGCAAAAAATTCTTACATCAGAGCTCCTTTCTTCCTAGAAGGTGGGATTATCGGATTCTTAGGGGCTATTGTACCAATCGTCCTCTCAGTTTCTGCTTATTATTATGTTTACAATAAAGGAATCCAATTTTTAGCAGGAACCTCATTACAGTTGCTCAATCCGATGCCATTTCTCCTTTATTTGAGCCTAGTGATGCTTGCTGTCGGTATTTTGATTGGGTCATTTGGATCACTATTCTCAATTACACGCTTCTTAAAAAAATAGAAAATAACGTTCAAAGAAAAAGCAATTGCAGATTTATCTTGCACCATTGCTTTTTTTTTGATTATTATAACGGTAGTGACTATCTAGTCACGACACTAAAAATCTGTAGTAGCTAGATTAGGGAAACATTCAATATAATAGCAATAACAAAAGAGAGGTAAGGGGAGTTATGGCTGAAAATCAAGACGACATCAAAAAGGTTTTAGTGGTTGATGATGAGGAATCAATTGTCACATTATTGAGTTTCCATTTGGAAAAGGCAGGCTATGAGGTTGCGGCCGTGATGGATGGTCTAAGTGCATACGAAAAAGCTAGTTCTTCCAACTACGATTTCATTATTTTAGATTTAATGCTTCCTAAAATGGATGGGATAGAAGTCTGTAAAAAAATAAGGCAAGAACAGATCGATGTGCCAATCATCATGTTGACAGCTAAAGATGATCAGATTGAAAAGGTGCTCGGTTTAGAACTTGGAGCAGATGACTATATGACCAAACCATTCAGCCCTCGGGAGCTACTGGCACGGATGAAGGCAATCAGTCGTAGAGGTCGTAAGAGTAACGAACAAGAAGTCAAACAATCTGATATCAAAGTGGGCGATCTGTTAATCTACCCAGATCGTTATGAAGCATGGCGAAAAGGTGTGCTTCTGGAATTGACCCCAAAAGAATTTGAACTATTAGTTTATATGGCGCAACGATTAAATCGAACACTTAGTCGCGAACAGTTATTGGAAGCAGTCTGGAATTATGATTTTTCTGGAGATACTCGGATTGTTGATGTCCATATCAGTCACTTGCGGGAAAAAATAGAATCAAAGGATGACACCAATAAATTCATCAAAACAGTCCGTGGTTTTGGTTACAAGTTAGAAGGGTAGGTAATCTACCAATGGTCAGATACTTTCAAAAACAGTTTACAATACGAATTATTACTGTATTTTGCATCGCTGCTATTATCGTTTTTAGTGCTATATCTGCACAAGCATTGAGGACCAGTCAAAGTGAAGCAGCACAGGAGCTTTCCAGAAAGTTAATCCAACAAGAAGAATTATTGCTACGTAGTGGCGTTGATTCAGAAAGACTGTTTCAAACTTACGAAGCTTTAAATTTATCTGATAACGGAACTTATTGGTATGTGCTCAACAGTAAAGGGACTAGCGTTTTGGTGCCTGCTAATCGTTCGTTTGAGCCTAGTCCACTATCAGATTGGCTAAGAGTTGGCACATCCGAGGTCTATTCTTCTATAGGGTATGTCGGGCGACGGTATCAAATGCCTAATGGCTTCCAACTTATTGCGGTCAAAATAGTATCCCCTTTCGCAATTCTTAGGGATTTTTGGATAGCACCATGGCCTGCTTTTGCAGTACTTAGCTGGATTATCTTGCTGTGGTGGCTGGCGAGACTGTATTGGAGACAATCGAGCACCTGGTGGGCACTTGAGGATACTGTCCAAGCTCTATATGAAAAAGACTATCATGTTAGGTATCATGGCCCTTTCCAACAAAAAGAGTTTATCGGCGGCCAATTGAACCATCTCTCAAAACGCTTGGAAAAGAATGCCTATCTCCTGACAGAACAGGACGAACAAATGATTTTGATTTTGCAGCATTCAATCATTGGTATTTTACTATTGGATGAGAATAGGCAAATCAAATTAGCCAATCCTGCTGCAGAGCAAATGCTTGGTAAAAAGAATCAGCAGCTGATCAATATGACGGATGCTCATGTCATAGAAAGTTATGGCTTACTTCACTTGATCGAATTGGCCTATCGAACGGGTGAACTCCAAACTGATGAAGTTGTCTTTTATTATCCCAGTGAACTGATTATCAATGCTAGTGTGATTCCGGTAGACAGTGCTGTCCACCATACGAATTTTATCGTTTTACTGTATGACTTGACCCAAATCAGACAACTTGAAAAGGTCAGAAGTGATTTTGTAGCCAATGCCTCACATGAATTGAGGACACCGATTACTTCTATAAAGGGGTTTGCTGAGACTTTACTTGATCCTAATAATCGAGAGTCAGACACATTAGACAAATTCTTAACGATTATTGTAAAAGAGAGCGGTCGTTTGGATGATATTATTCATGACATCTTATCCCTGACCCGCCTAGAACAGAAGTCAGTACCGTTAAAAAGGGACGAAGTCGATATTAATGCACTGTTGGATAAAATCAACACGAGTTTATCTGCCAAAGCGGACCGTTTAGACATTACAATTGCTGTCTCTAGTCCGCCTGATTTGAAGTGGTTTGGGGACCAACAGCGGCTAACACAAGTATTGACCAATTTACTAGAAAATGCGATCCACTATAATTATCCAGGGGGTCACGCCGAGATCAATGTACAGGCGATGACCCCAGAAGAGGGAATCAGGATTGAAGTGATTGACGATGGGATAGGAATTCCTCAGGCAGATCTCACACGAATTTTTGAACGCTTCTACCGTGTAGACAAAGCAAGAAGTCGTAACTCAGGTGGGACTGGGCTAGGTTTGGCTATCGTCCGTAACCTTGTAAAAAGCATGGCAGGCAGGATTACGGTTGTCAGTGAACTCGATGAGGGGACACAATTCGTGATTGAATTGCCAAACTATTTAGAGTTTACAAAAAATTTACAATAATGATTGAAGACAATTTACAATAGCTTGTTATGATGTACCTGTAAGATAATACTGCTTAAATAAGAGGGGTAAAATATGTCAATCAATAAAATTGCTAAATGGTCTATTTTGTTAGGTACAACTGTTGTATTAGCAGCTTGTGGTAATGGGAACTCTGATGGTGGCGATGGCGGAAATGGTGCAAGTGGAACGATCAATGTTATCAGCCGTGAAGATGGTTCAGGAACACGTGGTGCTTTTACTGAAATTACTGGAATCTTAGAAAAAGATGGCGACAACGAAACAGATACAACTTCTCCTGATGCAGTAATTCAAAATTCAACTGAAGGCGTTTTGTCATCCGTTGCAGGTGATGTTAACAGTATTGGTTACATTTCCTTAGGGTCATTAAATGATACTGTTAAGGCAGTTAAAATTGATGGTGTTGAACCAACGAGTGAAACTGTATTGTCAGGTGATTATAAAGTTTCTCGTCCGTTCAATATAGCTTGGAAAGGCGATTTAGCAGCTCTACCAGCTGATTTCGTTCAATTCATCCATTCAAAACAAGGACAAGAAATCGCAGTTGATAATGGGTATGTTGAAGCTAAGTTAGATGGTGCAGATTACTCAGCATCCAATCAATCTGGCTCTATCTCAGTTGTAGGATCAACTTCTATCAGTCCGTTGATGGAAAAATTAGCTGAAGCTTATAAAGAGTTGAACCCAGATGTTCAAGTTGATATCACTGCTAATGGTTCTTCAGCTGGTATGACTGCAGCAATCGAAGGAACAGCCGACATTGGTATGGCTTCTCGTGAACTAAAAGATGAAGAAAAAGCTGAATTAAATTCTGATGCTATCGCGCTTGATGGTATCGCAGTTGTTGTCAACAAGGACAACTCAGTTGAAGATTTGACATTAGATCAAGTCAAAGAAGTTTTTCAAGGGAAAACAACAGATTGGGAAGACTTAGCTAAATAATCAGCCAATCAACGGTAAAGAAGCTGCGACACTGCTTTGTCTCAGCTTCTTTTACTGTTGTTACGTGGCAGTGATAGCCATTATCTCAACCACATATCAAGTAGTGACCTCTCCTATTTTGTGGTCAAATTGCTCAGGATTTGAACCGTTTTAGTGATGAGTTTGATATAATGAATATACTTGCCAAATCTTTTAAAGGAGAAACTTATGAGAAAGCAACAGTTTACTGAAGGGTTTATGAAAGGAGTCTTCCTCCTATCTGCTTCGATCTCAGTGCTAGCAATAATTGTGATTTGTTATTTTATTTTTGCAAATGGTTTACCATTCATTGCCGAATATGGGATCAAAGATTTTTTGTTTGGAACTAAGTGGGCACCATCTAATACACCGAGCTACTTTGGTATTTTACCAATGATCATAGGATCGTTGGTCATTACTATAGGGGCAACGATTGTGGGGGTTCCCACAGGCGTCTTGACGGCAGCTTTTTTGGCTTACTTTTGTCCTAAGCCTCTTTACCGAATATTTAAGCCAGCGGTGCAATTGATGGCATCAATCCCGTCCATTGTGTATGGTTTTTTTGGACTACAACTACTAGTACCCGTCATGAGAAATCAGTTTGGTGGGACAGGGATGAATATCCTTACAGCCTCGATCTTGCTTGGTATTATGATTTTGCCAACAGTTATTTCTTTATCTGAGTCGTCTATCAAAGCTGTCCCTATTGTCTATTACACGGGTAGTTTGGGGTTAGGAGCAACTCACGAACGTACGGTGATGCGGGTTATCATTCCAGCGGCTAAGTCAGGTATCATTTCGTCAATCATTTTAGGTATTGGTCGTGCAATTGGTGAAACAATGGCGGTCATCTTAGTTGCTGGTAACCAACCGAGAATTCCATCTAGTTTGACCCAAGGGGTTCGGACGATGACGACAAACATTGTGTTAGAAATGGCTTATGCAGCAGGACAACATCGTGAAGCATTGATTGCGACATCGGCTATTCTGTTTATCTTTATATTGATTATCAACGGCGTCTTTGCCATTGTGAAGCGGAGGGACTAGAAGTTGGAAAAAAATATTATTCGTTTCCTTGTTTACCTCTCGACTCTTTTCACATTTGGGGCATTATTTTTTGTGATTGGTTATATTTTAATCAATGGTATTCCACATTTGACACCGTCATTATTCAGTTGGCAATACACCTCTGAAAATGTTTCTTTAATGCCAGCTATTATCACAACTTTGATCGTTGTCTTCGTGTCTTTGTTGATTGCGACACCAATTGGCGTCTTTTCCGGATTTTATCTCGTTGAATATGCCAAGCGGGGCTCTAAAGTCGTTGAAGTGATTCGAATTGCTTCTGATACTTTGTCTGGTATCCCATCTATCGTTTATGGGTTGTTTGGGATGTTATTTTTCGTTATTTTCTTAGGATTCCAGTACTCGTTACTGGCTGGTATTTTGACATCTTCGATTATGGTCTTACCAGTTATTGTCCGCTCTACTGAAGAAGCATTACTATCGGTGGATGATTCCCTACGGTCAGCAAGTTTTGGACTTGGTGCAGGGAAACTGAGGACTATCTTCAAAGTTGTGTTACCAGTAGCGATGCCGGGTATATTGTCCGGTGTTATCTTGGCAATAGGCAGAATCGTGGGTGAAACGGCCGCTTTGATGTATACTTTAGGCACTTCCACCAATATGCCTAAGAGTTTGTTCTCATCCGGTCGGACTCTAGCACTTCATATGTACGTGTTATCAAGTGAAGGTCTACATGTCAATGAATCCTTTGCGACAGGTGTCATCTTGATTGTCACTGTATTGGTCATCAATGGAATTTCAACAGTTTTATCCAATAAGCTATCTAAAGGGAGTTAGATGATGAGTAAAATCAGTATTAAGAATATGGATCTATTCTATGGGGACTTTCAAGCTCTGAAAAATGTCAACTTAGAGATTCCTGAAAAAGAAGTCACTGCTTTTATCGGTCCGTCTGGGTGTGGTAAATCAACTTTACTCAAAAGTTTAAATCGTATGAACGACTTAGTGAGCGATTGTCGAATTACGGGCGACATCCTATTAGATGGCGATAATATTTATGCTAAAAACTATAATGTCAATTTGTTGAGAAAACGGGTTGGGATGGTATTCCAACAACCAAATCCGTTTCCAAAGAGTATTTATGATAATATCGCATACGGCCCTAGAACACACGGTATCAAGGATAAACATCGTTTAGATGAAATCGTTGAACGTAGTTTGAAACAAGCAGCAATCTGGGACGAAGTTAAAGATAAACTAAATAAAAATGCCCTCAGTATATCTGGTGGACAACAACAACGGATCTGTATTGCAAGAGCTTTGGCGGTTGAACCCGAAGTACTATTGATGGATGAACCAACAAGTGCGTTAGATCCAATTTCAACAAATAAAATAGAAGATCTCGTGCGCCAATTACGAAGTGATTATACAATTGTGATTGTGACACATAATATGCAACAAGCAGGACGTGTGTCAGATAAAACGGCTTTCTTCCTGGTGGGCGAGATCTGCGAGTTTGGAGATACTGCACAAATCTTCCAAAATCCTCATGATAAAAGAACTGAAGATTATATCTCTGGTAAGTTTGGTTAAAACTCAAATAATAGCGTATGATATGAGCGAGGGGAAATATCTTCAGAGCAGCATAGATAGAGATAATGAGGTCGAATCCATTTAAAAGGGGGAGATTTAAATGATGTTAAGAGAAGAATTTCAAAAGCAATTAGAAGAATTGAACCGTCATGTGAGCCAAATGGGGCTCCAAGTTTTGGAAGCCATTCATAATGGTGTTCGGTCGTATACTGAACAAAATGTTGAAGTGGCCCAACAAGTTGTCGATAACGATAGTAAAATCAATCATGCAGAAATCAAACTTGAACAGGCATGTACACGATTGATCGCATTACAACAACCAAATACAACAGATTTAAGAGCAATTGTCACTGCTATGAAAGTTTGTTCCGATTTAGAACGGATGGGAGACCATGCCGTAGCTATTGCAAAAACAACCATTCGTGTCAAAGGAAACCCACGTATACCTGGTTCTGATAAAGTATTAGCAGAAGCTGGTGCCTATGTGGAACAAATGCTCCGTGAAAGCTTGGATAATTTGTACAAATTAGCTATTAATGCTGCTAAAGAAACAGCTAAACATGATGAGAAAGTTAATCATCTGTTTGTCGTAGCAAATCAATTAGCCATTGAAGAAATGAAAAAGAAACCTGAAATGGTGTTTAATGGCTCAGGATTTATCTCAGTTATGGGTAATATCGAACGTATCGGAGATTATGTCACTAACATCTGCGAACGAATCATCTACATAGAAACAGGAGAACTAGTAGAACTCGGATAGAGGTTGTTCCAGAACCGTTTAGCTTTGAGTAATAAGGATAGCCATCCGAAAATAGGAACTTAAATTTTCGAGATGGATTGACTTATTAC
>NZ_ATXL01000033.1 GCF_000421665.1 Bavariicoccus seileri WCC 4188
TCCAACACGCGTGGTAAACGTTCGCTCATAGTAACCATTTCGCTGACTCTGACGTGTTTCTGAGCGTTCATAGCCCTCAGCTTGAATATAATCAGTCCGTTGGTTTTCCATCAATTGGTTAAATACGGTGGTCAAAATATTTTTTGCGGCATCTCCTTGGACAGAATAGTCAATAATGCTTTGAAGCTCTTCGCTATTCAGTGTAAAATGTACTTGGGTCATGTAAAGTCCTCCTAGGTATGTTTTTGTCGTTAAAAACATTGTACCGTAAAAAGGGCGTTTACATGGCTCTTTATCTTTTACACAATTATATGGACTTTATCATAAATTGACTAAATTATTCTACTATTTAACTAAATTATGTTGTAGAAAAAAAGCCAAGCAGTCTTCTGCCTAGCTTCTCCAAAAATTCTATTCAATAAAATCCTTCAATACAGTCAATTCAACTGTTCGTATAGTCTCTTGGTAAGCGACCCGATAAACCACATAGGATCTCATGTCCAATCGTATCAGTAGCTAATGCAATATCATCTGCTGTGATTGTGACACCGTGATCTGTTCCGATCAATGTCACTTTTTGACCAGCAGGATAACAAGCCGGCACTTTGATCATCAATTGATCCATACAGATACGCCCAACTATCGGACACTTATGTCCATCTACAATAACTGGAACGTGACTAAAGCGTCTCAACCACCCATCAGCATACCCAATTGGTAAGGTTGCAATCCATTCAGGTTCTTCACTGCGATAGGTTGCACCATAGCCAACTGTATCCCCTGCTTGCGTTTGCTTGATATGAGCAATCTCAGTAGTGAAAGATAAGGCAGGCTTAAAATCAGATGGAAAATCGAGTACTTTTAAAGACGGATCCAATCCATATAAAGCCATTCCTAAACGGACAGCATCGCTTTCCAAATCCGTATGCCAGATGCCCGCAGCACTATTGTCACAATGGACCCAGTTTGGTCGCTTATTGAATGCTCGAACCAATGCACGGAAACGATTATACTGCTTGATTGTTAATGAGTTATCTTTACTATCTGCAGTTGAAAAATGCGTAAAGACACCATCTAATTGTATCCGTTCACTAGCATCACACAATTCCTCTGCTTCTTTGATCTCATCTTCCGTCTTCAAGCCAATCCGACCCATACCTGTATCAAGCGCTAAATGCACCTTCAATGGCAAAGGCTTTTCAACTTGGCTGGCGAGTACGAGTTGTACTTGACGTAACCAGTCCACAGAAGGAGCTGTCAGTGTAATTCCCGCATTGGCTGCGATCGGAGCATAGATTGGTTCTATCACACCCAAGACCAGTAATAGTGACGGTTTGATCCCTGCATCTGTCAGTTCTAAGCCTTCATCCAAACAGGCGACGCACAGGCCAGCAGCCCCAGCACTTAAAGAAGCTTTTGAAACAGCCACTGCACCATGTCCATAGGCATTAGCCTTGACCACAGCCAAAACTTTTTTGTTTGGATTACTCTTTTGAACGACACTAACATTGTTTTTGATAGCCTCTAAGTCGACTGTTACTACAGCAGGTCGATGAATTGCTGGCCTCATAGAATATCATTCCTTTAGCTCTATACTATCGTGCGTTACGTTAGAAGAATTGTTAATTGCTACGTTTACGAACTTTAAAGCTTGATTGTTGGCTTGATTTATTGCTACTTGTACTACCTTTTGAGCTCTTGTTTGATTTTTTATAGTTTGAATCGTTACTTCCTTTGTTGTAAGAACGATTGTTGCGATTCCCACTATTGCGGCTTTTTCCACCACGAGAGTTACCAGATTTGCGGTTATAAGACCGTTGATTATTACGTTTCTTATGACTCGGTAATGGTCTCTCAGGGGTAATTTGGACTTTTATTTCTTCTGGATCTTTAGCCAGTAATTTCAGTAATACGGTTGCTAATTCCTCAGCATCATATTTTTCAGCCAAATAGCCCGCAGTTTTTTGATAACGTTCTGGGTTAGTCTTCTCAACTAATTCTGCTACTTGTTCAACAGCCATATCAAGTTGACCGCGAAATGCTTCATTAGAAGTTGGTGGCTTCATAGGGGTCATGCGTTTACGAATTAAGTTTTCGATAACCTTTAGGTATTCCATTTCATTTTGAGTCACAAACGTAATGGATTTTCCTTCATGTCCGGCACGGCCTGTACGACCAATACGGTGAACATAACTATCAGGATCTTGCGGAATATCATAATTATAAACATGTGTAACCCCGCTAATATCGAGTCCTCTAGCTGCTACGTCCGTAGCTACCAAAATATCGATATGTCCTGCTTTGAAGTCACGTAAAATTTGCATTCTCTTCTTTTGAGGTAAGTCTCCATGAATCCCAGCTGCTGAATAGCCTCTCATGTTTAAGCCACGAGACAACTCGTCGACTCGTCTTTTAGTTCTCCCGAAGACAATCGTCAATTCTGGTGCCTGAACATCAATCAATCGTGTCATTACATCAAATTTTTCGAACTCTTTACATTTAATGTAGTATTGATCAATCAAGTCAGCTGTCATTTCTTTAGCTTTTATCTTGACATGGACAGGATTTTTCATGAACTGAACACCAATCCGTTTAATATCATCAGGCATAGTTGCTGAGAATAATAATGTTTGGCGTTCGTTAGGAATTTCTTTGATGATTGCTTCGATATCTTCCAAGAATCCCATATTGAGCATCTCGTCAGCTTCGTCTAGTACTAGTGTTTTAACATGGTCTAGACGCAAAGTTTTCCGGCGAATATGGTCTAGTAATCGTCCAGGCGTTCCCACTACGATTTGAGGATGGTCCTTCAAACGTTTAATTTGACGACCAATATCCGCTCCACCATAAACAACCATCGATTTTATTTTTGTGCCGCGGCTTAAACGGTACAATTCTTCTTGAGTTTGAATAGCTAACTCTCTAGTTGGTGAGATGATCAGTGTTTGAACTTTTGGTTCCGTGGTATCTGTGTGTTGTAAAACGGGCAATCCAAAGGCTGCCGTTTTTCCTGTTCCTGTTTGTGCTTGCCCAATAACATCTTTGCCTTCTAATGCCAAAGGTATCGTTTGAGCTTGTATCGGTGTGGCCTCTTCAAATCCGCTAGCCACTACAGCGTCTAAAAACGGTTTTGCTAAATCAAATTCTGTAAATTTCATATGTCCCTCATTTTCTTCTTTCTTCTTATCCAGCTAAGCAACTTTCTCTAATCCATTTCAAATCACTTCAAAAAAAGAAGATCCATCACGCCTTACAACGCTCCGAACCTCTCATAAAACGTGTCCCAAGATTTAGTAAAAAGATACAATGCTACTGTTAATCATAGGCTTGTTTCGTCTAAATTGCAAATACTTTTGATAACATTGATCAGGCCAGTACCAAGACTTGATTTGACAAGTACATCATCCGTTCCCTTTAGCTCGGCATTCAAAGCGTTTACTAAAGCTGCCTGATCATCCTTAAAATAACTGATTTTATTTTCTGGCCACGACTGTTTTAAAACATCATAGAGAGCTGCCATCTCAACACCATAGAGATACACATGGCGAATCAAGCGTTCCTCTATGTGTGCTGCCATCGCCTCATGATAGGCCTTAGAGTTAGCTCCCAACTCCCTCATATCCCCTAGAACAACCACAAGATCTCGTGTATTAGCTTTAGGGTGCTTTTGTTCTAAGTTAGTTTCTTGAAAACTGTCTAAGATAGCACCCATGGAGGTTGGACTTGCATTGTAGGCATCGTCCAATATATTAGAACCATTGGGTCCTACTAACCATTGGTTACGATTCTTAGTCAATTTAAAAGATGCAAGCCCGTCTTTTATATCTTCAAATAAGACGTTCAAAAGGCGCGCTACTACTATTACTGATAAAGCATTTTGAACATTATAAGCTCCTAAAACAGGGATGGTAAATGTCAGGTCGCTCGCAGATGTCTTAAATGTGGTCTCTCTCTTATGTAGGGTAATTTCAGTAGAATATAGGTCAGCTGAACTACTTGACCCAAACGTTTTTAACTGCACAACTGGTTTTTGGGGAAGGTTCTCACGGATCAGTGGTTCGTTTTCAGGATACACCAATACGCCTTGATCCGTCATGCCTAATATGATCTCGTCTTTTGCTTTTGCAATACCTGCTCTACTCCCCAAAAATTCGATATGGCTTTCCCCAATAATCGTAATAATAGCAATATCTGGTGCCGCAATTTCGCTCAGTCTTTCAATCTCCCCAAAATCACTCATACCCATCTCAAGAACTAAAACATCTGTTTCTTCAGGCATATCCATAATCGTTTGGGGCAGACCAATAGCATTATTATAATTGCCTTCAGTTTTGTGGACCTTATAGGTCGTAGCTAAAACAGAAGCTAACATATCTTTTGTCGTTGTTTTGCCATTACTTCCCGTAATACCCACGACTTTGGGTCCTATCAACTGGCGGTAATAATGAGCTAGATCTTGAAAAGCCTGTAAGGTGTCATCAACTTGGATCACACAGATGTCTTTTGGTGCTTCTTCGACGTTGCGAGACCATAAAACGGCAGTTGCACCGTTTGAAATGGCTTTGTCAACATAATCATGTCCGTCAGTTCGCCCTCCGACTAAAGGGACAAAAAGGGTATTTGGTTCCACCAACCGAGAATCGAAAGTGACTTTACTGATTTCTTCAAACCGATGACCCGAGTTATAATCGATAGCTTTTACAGCTTTTACAATCTCAAATATTTTTAAGAATTTCACCGTTCATACCCCTTAATCAGTCATCATTTCTTGACACTTTTTTGCTTTCTTTTTCATTAAAACGCCGTACACCAAGTTCTAGCAATTCTGCAATCAGATCGCTATATTGTAAGCCCGTTTCCTTCCATAAAGAAGGATACATGCTAAATTGGGTAAACCCTGGTAGTGTATTGATCTCATTGATATAAATCTCGTTATGCTCTGTGACAAAAAAGTCACACCTTGAGAGTCCAGAACCATCGATAACACCAAACGCTTCTTTGGCATAGCTTTGAATCTTTGCTGAAATTTCTTCTGGAAGATCTGCAGGGATTTGTAGCTCTACAGTATTATTAATGTATTTTTCGTCGTAATCATAAAAGCCTTTACTCTTGACAAGTTCACCAACCACAGACGTATGGATGTCATGTAACCCCAAAACACCACACTCAACTTCACGAGCCTCAACCCCTTGCTCAATCACCACACGATGGTCATACGAGAAAGCTTCATTAACAGCTGCAATCAGTTCTTCCCTATTTCCTGCTTTGCTGACCCCAACGCTTGATCCCATATTAGCCGGTTTGACAAATACAGGGTAGATCAAAGTCCCTTCACATTTCGCATAAACTGATTCAGGGTAAGTATGCCACTCGTACTCAGTAATTGGAACATATGGTAATTGTGGCAACCCCATTTGTTGAAACAACGATTTGCTGACAATCTTATCCATACCAGCAGCACTTGCCAGTACACCACAGCCAACATAAGGGAGGTCAAAAATTTCAAACAAGCCTTGAATCGTCCCATCTTCCCCATTTGGACCATGAAGAACCGGAAAGACGATTGCATCAGGTAAGCTCAACAAAACTGTTGGCATAACTGCGATTCCGGTTGATTCCGAACCAAAAATTGCCTTATCTGCTTCTTTCAAATCCAGTGAAGTCCCCTCAACTAAAGCCTCATTGATTGTAGCACCTTTCAGCCACTTACCTTGTTGCGTAATATAGATTGGAATCACTGTATGTTCTTGATAGTGGATTTCCTTTTGGATAGAGAAAGCCGTCAACACAGATATATCATGTTCTGCACTTTTTCCTCCGTAAATTAAGAAAATATTCATTGAAAACCTCCGTAGTATTGACTTCTGTCTTAATAATTCACTAATTATACCACAATAGAAATAGGCGTCAGTTAGGCGATCAGCTACCCTAAAACTTAGTAGTTATTGAAACTTTCTATTATTTTATGACTTAAATGATAGGCTGTAAAGCCAAATGCCATTTGCCACTCTCAAAATCATAAACCATTTTCGACTGTGCAGGCGGTGTCTCTGGAGAATCAATCTGATTGGTTTTCTCTATATTTTCCGTCATAAAAATGGCTATCTCAACTTCAGTGGTTCCTCGAGCCACCCTATCAAATGACAAAATCATGCCCTCTCTAAATAACGGTAACAACTCTTCCATTTGCTCTGTTAATAATGGCTGAATCGGCCTTGGCTTAGATTGCCAGAAAAATTTTGGAGCCAAGAGATCAGTAATCTGACCAACAATGTAGTCGTTCAAGACCACATAAAAATGGTTTAAGTGTCTTTGATAGATCTTATAGACTTCTTGATCTAGTGCCAAAAAAATCATGTTATTTTGAAGTTTATAGAAGAAAGGCGATCTCATCGGCGTATAAATGTGATTCAAATAGAGTAGCTCAGCAATCTCGGGAGGTGTCAATTGTTGCACAAGTTCTTTTGATTGATAGTCCACCCAACTTACCGGTTTTATTATCTTGTCAACCACATCAGAGAAGTAAGCCTCGACATCCTCCCTTTCTTCTAAAAGGGTAAATTTGGTGACAGGATCGATCGTTCCAACAGTTCTAGTGTCATCTAGTAACAACAGTTTATGAGGAGACAAGTTTGGATGTTTTAAAAATAATTTGTGGAGCGGAAGGCCCTTTAACAAAACCTGATTGCTGACCATATCGTAATGAATGTATACATTGCCCGCCATTATTACCCTCCTTTCCCGAACTAGAATCACTACGCACTATTATACTCTTTTATATATTACAACAGGTAACAGTACTATTAAATTTTATCACAATAACTGCCCATAAACGTTTAAAAAACCAAAAAGTTGACAGCAATGCTTCCACTTTTTGGTCTCCTTACACTTTTTCTATTTTGAAGTCTTCCTCGTCAGTCACTGACTCAGAGTCGTAAATAACGGCTACATCTCTTGCAAACGTTTGATACGATTAGCTGTACTTGGGTGGGTCGAAAACCAAGAATCACTATCTTTACCCCTTTTTAGCGGACTTGCGATATATAATGAGGCACACTCTTTATTTGCTTCCTTCATTGGAGGAGCCTGGGATATCTTAGTCAGGGCATCGATCAGACCCTGGGGGTTTCTAGTAAACTCTACTGCTGTCGCATCCGCTAGATATTCGCGGTTTCTAGACAAGGCTAACTGCATGATTGTTGCCATCAAAGGTCCAAGCATCATCAAAATTAGGGATAAGACCATCAATATTACGCCTGCTCCACCTTTATCATCATTACTTTTTCGACTGCGACCGCCACCAAACCACAAGAAACGGCTTCCTATTTGGGTCAAAAATGCAATCAGACCACCCATGGCAATTGCAATCGTTTGTAGCCTTATATCATAGTTTCTGATATGACCAAATTCATGGGCAATCACACCTTCTACTTCTTCTCGATCCAATCGATCCAACAACCCGGTTGTAACTGCTACCGCAGCATTAGTTGGTTTTGTTCCTGTCGCAAAAGCATTTGGACTCGCATCGTTTATGATATAGATTTTAGGCATTGGTACCTGTGCTACCATCGCCATATCAGACACAATATTAAAGAGTTGTGGTGCTTGAGATTTTTCTGTGATTTCTCGCGCATTGTTCAGTCGCATGACTACGGATGTTGATTGTGACAACATAATAATTGAATAGATGACTCCGCCAATCACTGCCGTTAGTATTCCTGCTAAATAATCGCTAAAGGCAACATAACCGACCGCTGCACCAATGGCTACAAATAAGGCAAAATAAAGTGCTACGACGAAGACAGTTTTTAACTTATTTGATTCTATTTGTTGATATAACACTTACTATCACCTAATTCTTCTATAATTCCTTAAAATGAAACCTCAGGGACTGCACGATCTTCCTCTGGCGTTTTGAGCAATTCTTCGGCTTTGAAGCCACCGATTCCTGCAATGATATTGCTAGGGATCGTTTCAGTCTTAATATTGTATTTGGCAACACTTGAATTATAGAGTTGACGGGCATAAGAAATCTTGTTTTCAGTATTAGTCAACTCTTCTTGAAGATTCAAGAAGTTAGTGTTTGCTTTTAGATCAGGATAATTTTCTGAGACCGCAAATAAGGTCTTTAATGTATTGGTCAATTGATTTGATAATTCCATTTGGACTTCTGGTGACGCATTATCCGCCTGTAATTTCACTAATTGGTTACGTTGTTCTGTTACCTTTTCCAACGTTCCTTGCTCATGCTTTGCGTACCCTTTGACTGTTGCTACAAGATTTGGGATCAGGTCATTCCGACGTTGCAATTGCACATCGATTTGGCTCCATGCCTCTTTTACCCATTGTCTTAGTTTTACTAAATTATTGTAGATTGCAATTCCCCAAACAACCAGAACTGCTACTACACCGATCAAAATCCATATCCACATACTTAATCGCTCCTTTAATATATAGTGACTATTGCAATTGTTATTCTCAGTATAGCATGACTTTCTGAAAAACTCCTACTACCAAGGATGTATTTTAGTTGTCAACAGTTCTTCCAATTTGCTGATTTCTCGAATCGACTTTCTTATCACGAGGCAATCATCAGAAAGCAAGCCTAAAGACTAGGCGCTGAGAAACAGACCGTCCTATTGGAACATTGCTTGAATGTTGGCATCCGCTTGATCAAATGCCGTTGTCTCTTCTAACTCACCTCTAAAAACTTCTCGTTTACTGCCAGTAACATTACAAGTGAACAGTGTTACAACAGGCGTCGTCACATCTTCTTCATAGGCTAGATCGATCCTATCTGGTTCGACAGTATCAATATAGGTTGTTTTATAGGTATAGATTGTTTCAAGGTCGGTCAAATAAATCTTATCCCCTAACTTGAGGTTCAATAGTGGTGTAAATAATAATGTGGGATTAGCCATGCGGTGACTTGCTAATGGGTAATTCCCAATGCCCATTTTTTGGTCTTCCCGTAAGGTTCCCGCCCCCGACAATAGCTGTTCATTGGCGACACCTTTATAAATTGGCAAGTCTAGAGAAACGGCAGGAACGGCTATAAAACCAATGACTGGTAGGTCTGATTGCGTCATTGTTGCTTTCAGCACTTCCGACATGTCAACATCGACAACTGTATCCAGATCAAAATTGGCAGGTGCCTCATTATTGTCCTTTAAAACAGTTGCCGTATACTGTTCTGTTTTTTGTTCTGCCACTAGCCGATCCATCAAAATATCCTTGATCTGTTGATTAAAAACAAGTGCAAGGCCTATCAGTAAGAGAAGAGCACTTAGGATTGAAAGTCCAATTGAATGGCTTTTCTTTGAAGGCTTCGTTTTTTTTCCCTGTTCATTTTGCTTTCCCATGCCGGCTACCTCTTCTCTATTTTTTTCCAGTGTCTCAAATAATCAACTAGTCGTTTAACGGTCTTCTTAGTCCGTCGATTTAAGGTGAAGGTTGAATTGTTTTGAAAATCGATTCCCGAAACCATTTGGCCAAAAAATATGACCTGTGGGAGTTGTCCAAACCGAGATCCTGCGATAGCATCTGTTGCTGGATCTATCAACAACCCTCTCGTTGAGAAGGGTTCAATCAACCGTTGATTCAATAAATCTTTCACTAATTTTTGCCGTGTTTTAAAGGTTTCAAAATTCTTTTGGCTACCGGTGCCATTGAGCACCCAATCGACACTTTTTAAGGGATGTCCCTCACGGTTGATCAATTCAAATCGCCCATTCTTTGCCACATCTATCTTGGCAATATCATCACCTAACTCTAAACGATCTGCCTTGATCCATTCAATCATGTCTTTGACCACAACAGTTGCCATCGGGTTAGACCATAAAATATAATGTTTCTCATAGGTTTCAGAAAACGTCATTTGATCTTCTCTCGTAAAAGCAATCCAAGCAGATTGGAGTGACTCGCGTATTGCAGAGCAATAACTTTGGAACCGACCGAGTAATTCCAAGTTTTCTAACCCGTCTTCAAGCGTTTTAAGAGAATGGCCCTCAAACCGTTGACTCAATCCTACGTAATCAAAGCCGTAATGGTTACAATCTTTCACAAACCATTCTACTGCCTGTTCAAGTGGTAAATTAGTGTGGTGTTCCAAATAATCGGCTACAGCTTTTTCGGTAAATTCAACGGGAAGTATATCAGTTGTTATGCCTCGAATCGTTGGAAGCAAGCCTGATCTTGAGAACATCGTCACTGTTTTCGCATTGTGCTCTAGTAATGAGACTCTTGCTTCATCGATTGCCGTCAATCCCATTCCAATGATTGCTATATCGTTCGAACTGTTCATTGCTTCAGTTGTTTGCATCAATGGATAGGGTTGTTCAACAAATCGTTCATGCCCACTCAACCCATAAATATCCTCTGCCGGTGCATGTCCCAGACATAAAAACACCGCATCAAAGCACATCATCTCGTTTGACTCACTGATGACACTGACTGTATCGTCAGCATTTATTTCTAGCTTTCGCACGTATTCTGAACGGTATGAGACATCAGGAAGTTGGATTAATTCACTCGTGAACGCACTGAGATACTCTCCAAAAATCGATCGTGGCATAAATTCTTTGATAGGAATCTTTTGTGCCACTAACCAGTTTCGAAAGTGTTTAGGATCATCATGAAAAAGACTGATTTCATCGGTCCTTGAATTCACCAGTAAGACAGGATAATCTTCCTGGTAAGGCAAGCCACATCCAAATTGCAATGTCTTGTCATAACAAACGATTTCGTCAGTAAATTGTTCTTCCTTCTTTAGATGATACAACACATTGATACCTGATACTCCCATTCCTACGATTGCAATCCTCATAAACGGTCCTTCCTACTTTTAGTTGTGCTCACATGTTCTTATGCTCACATGTCACTATACGCACATGTCTTGATCACATATATTATACCGATTACCCCTATATAAAAAAAGCACAAAAAAACCGATACCATCATGATATCGGTTTAAGGCATATAGCCACGTGACTATTCTTTGTTTTGATCTTTCAAACCATATTTCTTGTTGAAACGATCGACACGGCCGTCTGCCTGTGTAAACTTTTGACGTCCAGTATAGAATGGGTGTGAGTCAGCTGTGACTTCGACACGAATCAATGGGTAAGTATTACCATCTTCCCATTCTACTGTTTCGTTAGATCCTTTTGTAGATCCTGATAAAAATTTAAATCCAGTAGATGTGTCCATGAACACGACTGGATGATACTCTGGGTGGATATCTTGTTTCATCGTCTGTTCTCTCCTTTGCCCTAATTTATCTGCTAAACTAGAGTTCCTCTTAATATTAATCAACAAGAGTCATAATAACATGAGAAAAAAGCCAATGCAAGTCTATTTCATCTTGCTAGCAAAAGATTTTTTCATCCTGTCCACAAACTCTTGATTGGTTTTTGTATTTCGAACAAGCCTTAACAACTGCTCGCTTTCCTCTAACGGTTTATGGCTGATACTTTCCCGAATTTTCCACATGACCTCTAAGGTTTCTTTATCAAGCAATAGCTCTTCTTTACGTGTACTTGATTGTCTAAAATCGATTGCTGGGAATAATCGGCGTTGCGCCATTTGTCTTGATAGATGTATCTCAGCGTTCCCAGTCCCCTTGAATTCCTCATAAATCACGTCATCCATTCGACTTCCAGTATCCACTAAGGTCGTTGCAAGGATCGTCAAAGATCCTCCTTCTTCAATATTTCTGGCAGCACCAAAGAAACGTTTTGGGAGATAAAAAGCAGCTGGATCAATCCCGCCACTAAGCGTTCTGCCTGAAGGTGGAATCACAAGATTATAAGCACGGGTCAACCGGGTCAAACTATCTAGTAAAATAACGACATCACGTTGGTCTTCGACTAAACGCATCGCCCGCTCCAAGACAAGTTCTGCCACTTTTGTATGGTGGATTGGTTGTTGGTCAAAGGTCGACGAAATAACCTCTGCATCCACAGTACGCTCGATATCAGTCACTTCCTCTGGACGCTCATCGATCAGCAGAATCAAGAGTTCAGTATCCGGGTGGTTAGCTGTAATGCCATTAGCAATCTCTTTTAGCATGGTGGTTTTTCCGGCTTTTGGTGGTGCAACAATCAACCCACGTTGCCCAAACCCTATTGGACTAATCAAATCAATCATTCGAGCACTAATGCGATGTGGCGTCGTTTCAAGTACCATTTGTTTTTCAGGATAGAGCGGTGTAAGCGCTGGAAAATGGTCCCTGTTTTTAGCTTGCTCTGGTGGCTTACCGTTGACTGTTGCCACTTTCATCAAGCCATTGAACCGTTCCGATTGTTTTGGAGGACGTGCTGGGCCTGCGACCAAATCTCCATTTCTCAATTCAAATCGCCTGATTTGAGAGGCTGAAATATACACATCTTCTTGGCTTGATGTATAGTTGATTGGTCTTAAAAAACCAAAATTATCTTCGTCTATAATTTCGAGGACACCTGAAACTTGGAAGAAACCTTGCTTTTCTTCTTGAGCCCGTATCACAGCCATTGCTAATTCTTTCTTCGTCATCTTGCTATAATAAGCAATTTTGTATTCCTTAGCATAGGTATAAATATCTTTCAGTGTCATATTTTTTAATTTTTCAAGTGTTAATGTTTCACTCATTTATGGCCTCACTCTTCTATCATAGTAATATCAGCTCCCAAACCTTTCAGTTTCGAAACAATATCAGCATAGCCTCTAAGAATATGTTCAATTTGACTGATTTTAGTAGTACCCTGAGCCATCAACCCGGCGATAACAAGACAAGCTCCTGCTCGTAAATCACTTGCTGCAACTTCTGCACCGGTCAACTGGGATGGTCCATCTATTAATATCACACCATCATTGACTTTCACAAAAGCGCCCATACGGGCAAGTTCGGCTAAGTGGTTGACACGTTTTGGATAGATGGTATCGATGATTGTACCCGATCCATGTGCGGTTAATAATAACGGTGTGACTGGTTGTTGTAAATCTGTCGCAAAGCCCGGATAGGGTTGCGTTTTAATATTGACCATTTTGAGGTTCTCACATTTAGGGATAAAGATACTATCCTCTTTGATTTCCATTGGTACGCCCATTTCGGACATCTTAGCCAATAATCCTTCTAGATGCTCATAAATCACATTTTTGACGGTAATGCCTTCACCAATCGCTACCGCCATAGCAAGATAAGTTCCCGCTTCAATTCGGTCTGGGATAATCGTATGCGTACAACCATGTAATTCTTCAACGCCTTCTACACGAATCACATTTGTACCTGCACCCCTAATATTAGCGCCCATTTTGTTTAATAGAGTCACTAGGTCAATGATTTCTGGTTCTCTAGCAGCGTTTTCAATAATCGTTTTCCCTTTTGCTTTAACACTTGCTAGTAACACATTGATTGTTGCACCTATGGATACAATATCCATATAGATTTTAGTCCCCTTCAAGCCTTCTTTAGGACCCTTTAATGAGATAGCACCATTATCATTTTCAACAGTTGCCCCTAATGCCTCAAACCCTTTGATATGTTGATCAATTGGTCTTGGACCTAGGAAACACCCTCCAGGCATCCCTATGACACCTTCATTGAACTTAGTCAAGGTCGCTCCCATGAAATAATACGAAGCCCTCATGCTTTTAATGACGCCAGTTGGCATCGGAATCGACTTCATATGTGTTGGATCTATCGTTAATGTTCCATCCTGATAATCTGTCTTGACATTGAAGGCGTTCAAAATCTTGATTAGTGCTTTGACATCGTCGATATCTGGTACACCTTCCAATGTAACCGGAGAATCAGCAAGAACAGCCGCTGGAATAAGGGCTACTGTACTATTCTTTGCACCACTGATTGTTACCTCTCCACGCAATGGTTTGCCACCATTTATGATTAATTTCCTCATAAAGACTCCTTAAAACACTGATCCCTATAGCGACCAGTGGTCATCGTGATTTTATTTTTCTGGATACTATTATTTTCCAATAACATTTTTCCTTAGTTACCAATACCATTCTAACATAATCACTTATGGAAGGGTTAGCCAATACTTTTACATCAAACCCTTGCTACCCTTTCCCATTTGGTCAATCTACTCTTACAATGGCATACAAAAAGAGTGAGACGATTGTCCCACCCTTTCAGTGATTACTAGTCTGATTACTAGTCGAAAATTCTGGACAATTAAGCTTTGCCTTCAGAACCAAACCAGTCAATACGATCTTTAACTAATTGTACAACTGCTGCTTTACCAGGAGCTAGAAGTTTACGAGGGTCAAATCCCTTACCTTCTAAGTCTTTACCAGCTTCAATGTATTTACGAGTTGCAGCTGCAAATACTAATTGACACTCTGTGTTAACATTGATTTTTGAGATTCCTAGAGAAATAGCTTTTTGAACTTGGTCTTTAGGAATTCCAGAACCACCGTGTAATACTAATGGTAAATGTTCACCAGTAATATCAGCAATATCTTTCAATGTTTCAAAACTTAATCCAGCCCAGTTTTCTGGGTATTTACCATGGATATTACCAATACCTGCTGCTAAGAAGTCAACTCCTAAGTCAGCAATTTTTTTGCATTCTTTAGGATCAGCTAATTCACCAGCACCGATGATACCATCTTCTTCGCCACCAATTGAACCAACTTCACATTCTACTGAAACGCCTTTAGCATGTGCTTTTGCGATAACAGTTTTTGCTTTTTCTAGGTTTTCTTCAAATGGTAGATGAGAACCATCAAACATAACTGAAGTATAACCAACTTCGATACATTCTAATGCATCTTCATAAGCACCATGGTCTAAGTGCAAAGCAACTGGAACTGTAATATTCATAGAGTCGATTAAATCTTTCACAATGTCTAAACAGACTTTGTAGCCACCCATGTATTTAGCAGCACCCATTGATGTTTGAATGATAACAGGAGATTTTTTAGCCTCTGCTGCTTCAAGAATAGCTTGCGTCCATTCCAAGTTGTTTGTGTTGAAAGCACCAACTGCGTACTTACCTTCTCTTGCTTCTTTTAGAAATTTTTCTGCCGATACTAATGCCATTTTTCTAGTTCCTCCCTGAACAAAGAATTGTTTTTTACTATCGTCATTATAACAAAAAAATGTCTATAAATCGCGAGAAAGTCGTTTTTAAGAGATGAAATCGTTATCTTTACTTACGATTTCATCATTTTTTAATAGTTTATTCCTCAACATACCTATTTTGTTAGCCAGTGAGCAATAACTTTCTCTTTATGTACTCCGTTTGTCAGACTAGGTTATTTTATTTTAGTCTTCTGATAGGTCAGACTCGCGGCAACAAACCCTTCAAATAAAGGATGCGGACGGTTAGGTCTGCTCAAAAATTCAGGATGGAATTGACAACCAATGAAGAAGGGGTGCTCTTTGAGCTCCACGATCTCAACAAGTCGTTTATCAGGTGATAAGCCCGAAAAGACCAACCCTTTACTCCCTAGGTTTTCGCGATACTCATTATTGAACTCGTAGCGATGACGATGACGTTCTTTAATCATGTCTTTCCCATAAAGGTCACGTGCGAGTGTTCCTTCTTCTAAATAACATGGATATAGCCCTAGTCGTAATGTGCCACCTAAATCATCGATGTCGACTTGGTCTGGCATCAAATCGATAATGTTATGTTCTGCATGAGGGTTTTCCTCAGTTGAATCTGCTCCCTCTAATCCGACAACATGTCTAGCAAACTCAATACAAGCTAATTGCATGCCTAAGCAGATGCCAAAAAATGGAATATCGTGAGTTCTAGCATATTCGATAGCTAAGATCTTTCCTTCAATACCACGGTTTCCAAAACCACCTGGCACTAAAATGCCATCAACACTATTGAGTAGGTCGTCCACGTTTTCACTAGTTAATTCTTCAGCAGCTACCCAGACCAACTCAATCTCACTATCGTACTGATAACCAGCATGATGCAATGACTCAACGATTGAGATATAGGCATCTGGTAATTGGACATATTTTCCCACCAAGGCAATACGTGTCGTGTTTTTGAGGTTCAGCACCTTTTGTTCTAGTTCTTGCCATTCCTGCATATCTGCCTTTGGAAGGTTCTTATAACCAAAATGTTGACAGACAAATTCATCCATTCCTTGTTCTTGCAATAACAACGGAATTTCATATAGGGTGTCTACGTTACGTGATTCGATGACCGCTTCTTTCGGAACATCACAAAACAATGCTAATTTTTCCCGAATACCATTATTCAACGGTCTCTCAGTCCGCACCACCAAAATCGTTGGTTGGATTCCTAAGCTACGAAGTTCCTTCACACTATGTTGCGTTGGTTTAGTTTTCATTTCTCCCGCTGCACTTAAATAAGGGATCAGTGTTGTATGAATATAACACACATTATCAGAACCAACTTCTGAGCGCATTTGGCGTAGTGCTTCGATAAATGGTAATGACTCAATATCTCCGACAGTCCCACCAACTTCAGTAATAACGACGTCAGCATCGGTCGTTTCGCCAGCCCTCTTTATCTTTTCCTTTAAGGCATCGGTGATATGCGGGATGACTTGGACCGTAGCCCCCAGATAATCGCCACGACGTTCTTTACGAATAACTTCTGAATATATCTTACCAGTCGTGACATTAGAGTATTTATTCAAATTGATGTCGATAAACCGTTCATAATGACCTAAATCAAGATCAGTTTCAGTCCCATCATCGGTGACGAATACTTCTCCATGTTGGTATGGACTCATCGTACCTGGGTCAACATTGATATAAGGGTCAAACTTTTGAATCGTGACCTTAAGTCCTCGGTTTTTTAACAATCTTCCTAGAGATGCTGCGACTATTCCTTTACCAATCGATGAAACGACTCCACCTGTTACAAAAACATACTTTGTCATATGCTTACCCCTTTTTTGAATGATCTGTGCGTTTAGTTGTGACGAGATTGAGATGTGTTGCTCTTAAACCATAGCCTTTGATAAAAAGCTTTTTCGCAACGAGCTAGTTGTCAAATAAAAAAATAATCCCCCTATCCTAAGATAAGGGGATCTACTTGAACTTGTTCCCATTTGTGAAACATGGGAGCCCAAAATAAATATTACAAGTAATCTATTTAAATAGCAAGTCCTAAATCAACGAATCAGTCTTTTTTATCGCCGTCATCTTCGTCGTCATCTTCATCGTCTTCATCATAATCTTGATCAATGTCATCGTCATCAATGATGCTTAAGTTTTCAGTGATATCACTATCATCATCATCGACAGCAATCTCGCTAATGTCGGATTGATAAGGTTTGATTTCTGCTTCATCATCATCAGTTTCGTCATCTGACGTTGTTGCATCGTCATCACTATCGTCGTCATCATCGTCATCAACAACATCATCATCTAATTCGATATCTTCGTCATCGTCATCGCTGTAATCGATGGCATCATCATCTGTATTGTAGGCATTGAATTTCTTGCGTTTTCTCTTCTTCTTAGAGATATCTTCATCATCGATTGAAGAAATAATCTCTTCATCGATTGAATCAATCGGATACCAAGACCGTAGCCCCCACCGATTATCACCTAATGAAATAAAACTACCGTCGATATTCAAGTCTGTATAAAATCTTGGCATTTGTCGTTCAAGCTCTTCATCTGATAACCCTAAATAATCTTGGATCATCACTAATAGTTGTTCAAATGGTATCACTTCATTTGTTTGCTCTAAAATTGCATGTGCAACCTCGATCATTGACAATTCGTCTTTATTATATTGATCCAAACCCTTTAACTCCATCGCTCATCGTCCTTTCCGCTGACTACGCTTTAGTTTACAATAATTCTGGTAGAAATTGCAACTTTACTTGATGCTCACTGATGTGTTTTCCATCATGTAATAATTGATAACAAAACTGAACAAGATAGTTTCTACCTTCCTTCAATCGATTAAAGGAAGAGACTCGCGTATCAAGGGACAACCCATTAGACGTGATCACGCCTTTTTGACCATCTTGAAATAGCATGACTTGAGAAGGGGTTTGAAATCTGGTGATTTTGACTTGATCGGACGTGATCGTATAGACGCAAGTGATTTTTAGGTCTGAATGAGTAAATCGAATCACCCACCGGTCGCCTTTCTCAATGAGGGTTGCATTTTCACTCATTTCAACCCTTTCTTCCTCGCTACCAACCATCTTAATCTCAACCATTTCTTCAAAAACACCATTGATTTGCCGGTTTGACATATTTTACCCCACTTTATCTGCCAGACTACTTATTACAAAACTGTTACATCTTTTTGTACTAGAGCCAACCTAGAGATCATTGATCGACTGAAACTGACTCAAATAGTGGAGAAAGTTGACCACTAACTAATGAAATCGTTTTTTCTTCTACTACTTCGCCCGTTAGAATATCCACTGCGATTTGCTTTGCTTGCTTATTCTCTTGCGTTAACAAGCTACTTGTCAACAGAGAACGTCCTTCGGTATACCACCCATTGGATTCATTTTTTGAAAACTTGATGGTGGTGTCCGTCTGTTCCAAATCGTCACCAGTAAGTTTGTATTGATGAAAGACATAATTAGCGGGATCAGAATACTCGTCTACTGTGATCAAGTGATTATCCACTTGGACGACTAAGTTATTCGGATCAAAGCTTTCACCAAATTTTTCTTCAATTTTTTCTGTAATATCTGTCAATTGAAGTGTCTTGAGATTTAAGAGTTCATAGGCATAAGTCGATGTGCCAGAATTGGATGTCTTGGTTTCTTGTAACAGGAGTTCTGGATTCTCTTCCTCTGAAATTTTACTATAGGCACCACCCGTTAGGATATTGGTATAACTATAGTAGTCATCCGTATTTTCTTGCTCGACGTTAAGATCTAGTACTTCGGCAGGTTCATTAGATTGACTATTTTTATCAGCAATATGAGTCATCAGCGTTTTGGCATCCCAGTTGTCGTCTGCACCCGAAAAGACAACATAAAGGTTATCCCCTTGCTCAACAATACTGGTTGGATAATATAATTCGATAGTATTGGGTTTCTTCAACCGATAAGACTTTTCATCAATGACATCATCTTGTCGGTCATAGGTCAAAACTTTGAGATTATAAGTGGTATCAGACGCGGGCTTAAGCCCGACAACTGTGACGCTATTTTGATAGGTAAATGTATTATAGGAAAAATCTATCCCCTCTTTTCGAACAACCTTTTGAAGTGATTTTGGAAGATAACTATCTCCAGTACCTAATGCATTTTCTATCCCCGCTGTATATTGATGATAGAGTGTCTTTCCATTCACAACCTCAACACGAGTCAGTGGATTGTAAAAAGGGACTGTTTCTGGTTCAATTAACGACAGTGAACTTGACCCACTTTCGTCCCTATGGTATAAATCTTTTTCGACCGTTGCTTCAAACCGTGGCCATGCCTGCTGATCAAAGGTGATTACAACATAAAAAATCATAATAACCACTAGCGATGATAGACCTAAAAATATCGTAAGTGCTTTCCCTTTCATATGTATCCCCCTAGACCGATATACGTTTTTGAATGAGATATAAACTTAGCAAGGCGTTTAAAACGCAAAGGCCCACACTCATTAGGTTAAGCCAAACGAGTAAATTATCTCGGTTCACATAAGTGATTGCAACTGCACCAACAATCAACAACACGCCCCAAAGAACGGGTAACCCAAAGCGTGTTAAAAATGGATATGCTTTGTAACTTCTCTCAATCAGGACAAGTGAAAAAATCGTCATGATCAAGCCTAACCCTGCTCCGTACATCATTATAAAATTACCCCAAAAGACAGGGATAATGGCAAACGGTAATACAGAAGCATCCGTCCACACCATCGATAAAGGGACAAGTGCATTTTTATAAGTAACAGGAGTGACTGCCTCAAACACATAGTAATATCCTGTTAACAATAGTATCTCTGTTGCCACTAATACTAACAAGAGAATGATGATTGAAACTAACTTTGCCCAATAAATACACATTCTATTTTGTGGTAACAGCAGTAGTCGATAAATAAAGGTTCCTTTATTTGACCACTCACGGAGCCAGGTCCAAAAACAATAGAAAGCTAGAGCAACAAACCCAATCATGATAGCTAGTATAACGATGGGATGAGCTGGTATGATTACCTCTGCTGTAATTTGATTAGTCATCCGCGATTCCCTGTACCAATTGAACAAATGAACAGCAAAATAGGCAACTTGCAACGAAAAAACAAGTACTAGTAGTGTGAAAAACCACCGTTTCGCTCTCTCAATTTCTAAAAACAATAATTTACTAAATCCGCTCACGTTGGTAGACCTCCCTCATCACATCAATAATACTCATACCCTCTTTTTCCCTGATTGCTTCCGTATAGAAGTCCTTGATTATCTCGCCATTCTCTAACATGATCACGCGATCTGCAATGACTTCGATATCGTTGATGTCGTGCGTTGTCAGCAAAACACCTTTCCCACTAACTAAGTCAGTACTAAACACTTGCGTGATCTCTTCTCTTGAAAAGACATCAATGCCTGAAAACGGCTCATCCATCAAGACAAACTTTGAATCGAGGCCTAATCCTAAGACAAGATTCAGTTTTGACATATTCCCCTTTGACAAGGTGCTGATGACTTGGCTGGGCTTTAGCCTAAAAAATTTGAGTAGGTCTGCTGCTCGTTGCTCTTCCCAGCTCTCATAGAAAAGAGACATAACTTCTAATGCATCATTGATTGTTTGTTCTGGTAACAACATCAAATGGTCTGGAATCATCGTAATCTCGTTAAAAAGTTTCACTGTGAGTGGCTTGCCATCAAGATGGACTTCACCAGTTGTTCGTGGAATCAAATTCATAATAGCATTTAATATAGTTGTCTTTCCGGTTCCGTTCAACCCGATCAGACAAGTGACCTCTCCCTCTTTAGCAGAGAAAGAAATATCATTGATGATTCTCGTTTTTCCATATCCGACTGTTAAATGACTGACTTCAAGCATCATTGCCCTCCTTTTCTATGGCCTTAGCAAATTGTACCAAGATACGTTTGATGTCTTCTGCTGAATTTCCTAATAACTTGAGCTGCTCCACACACTCCTCAAGGGCTTCTCTTGTCATCCTTTTTCGGACTAGGGCGATCAATTCTTCATCCCTTGTCACATTGCTCTTTGCATTTCGACTCGTTTGGATCAGATCTTCTTCTTCAAGGGTTTTAAAAATTCGCTGTGCGGTGTTTGGATTAATATTTAAAACCACCGCTAGTTCTCTTCGTGAGGGTAACTCTGAACCAGGGTGCCACGTCCCTGCAACGATTCGTTGTTTCATCCAAGCAATCCCTTGTTGATATATCGGTAATCGTTTGTCGAACTCTACCACCTTTTCCACCTTCTCTCCTTTGGTGTTTTCTCTACTAACGTCAGTTTATACCACTATTAAAATAACTCTCGCAAACTGTATCAATGTATTAATACGATGAATCGAATAGTATTATACTATTTATCGTGTTAAACAACAATAGTTTTCGGAAAAATACCGATTGAATAGTGGTTTTTCCCCAAATGGAGGACGGTAAAAAAAGACCGTGACAATACTTTCTTTTTGTCACAGTCCTATATTCTATCGCCAAAAGGCTTCCTATAGAAGTCTATAAAATCGCCTAGAAGCGATTCTAATCCGACTATAGTTGCCCTTTTATGGCACGCTTTGCAAAAAATCCTACTGGTCAAATTCTGGCGCTAATGGCCCAAATGAATCTTTAATCGTCAGATTTTCAAGTGGTAATTGTAGTGATGACTCAGCCAATGAAATGGTATAGGCGATAGCCTGATTACCTCTCACCGTATACTCGAAATCTGTTCCTGTAATGATTAGTCCCAATTCGTGTCCATCATTCAACCGATAAATCGTCGGTTGGAGTTCTAGTTCAACATCGACCGCTTCACCGGCGACTAACTCATCGGCTGACCATGGATTATGTCTATTTTGTAAGTTGAGATGTCCAATGCTGATCAATTGGTAATCCGATGGCGTATCAAACCGAAACTCAGCTAGAGACTCATCTCGCCAATGGTAACCCAGTTGAAGACCATGCAATGAAATGGTCGTCGGATTTTTTTTGAGACGTTTTGCTTTCTTGAAATCAACCAGTCGAACGGTCAGCATACCAATATTTTGACTGCTCGCCACTTTCAACTTCACAATAGGTGCTCCATTGATTTGAATAGCTTCTGTCAATGGAGCTGTTTTGGCAAAGTAGCGATGCTTTTTCAGTGGACTCTCCTCATGGTAGAGATCGTTGACCCAAGCTTTGGCATCCTTTTTATATATGTCAAATTCTTTTTTTGTTAATTGATCATTGAACGTTTGTTCCGAAAATTCTGATACTACACCTTCAACAGTCAATGACTCATGCCCCAGTTGATATCGTTGTTTTCTTTGGCTACCCCATTCCGGCAAGGCCTCCCATGTCTCTTCAAAATGATTGGTCTGGTAAATAACATCAGGAAGGTGGTCTACGATTCCATTTTCCAAGCCATAAAGATAATGACTAATCCAACCATTAACAATGTCTAGATAATCAAAGGAAGGCATATTATGAATATAGATATGTTGCCCTTGATGTAAGATTATTTTTTGAGGAACGTCAACATTTTTTAATCCTTGCCATAATTGATAAGCCTGACGTGGTTTGACATTCCAATCGTTCAACCCATGAACGATTAATACAGGTGCTTTGATATTTCCAATATGTGGAAGGTAATTACGTTCGTCCCAGAATGTATTATAGCTCCCACTGTCGCGATCTTGGTCACGAACCATCTGAGCTTGTGATTCGTCGAAAAAATGTTTGATATGTAGATAATCACCAGCAGCTTTTTGCCGACTGAAGGTTTCTTTAGCCAATACATCTGCATCCTCACCAGGATAACCACCAGGCGCAATCACTAAACCGTTGTCACGATAGTACTGATACCAATTAGAGATAGCTGCCTCCGGAATGATCGTTTTGAGTCCTTCAACACCGGTAGTCGCAGCAGCAGTTGCCAATGTTCCTAGATAAGAACGGCCTGTCATTGCAACTGAGCCATTAGACCACCAAGCTTTGATTTCGATTTGATCAGTTCTATTTGTAAAGGCTCGTCTTTTACCATTCAACCATTCAATCACGCTGACCATTGCTTGGGTTTGCTCGATGGAACCACATGTTTGAATTCCATCGGAATCAAGTGTTCCTATCCCTGCTGAGTATACCGCGGCAAATCCTCGTGCAAGAAAATAATCGTTCAAGGCATATGAAGCTTCTCGGCCAAAGGTCTCTTCTGCAACCTCCGACTCTCCCTTGACCTCTCTTTTGTCATGTATCACCTTGTCTTGGTCTGGTTTGAAGCGAATATCCTCATATGATAGATTATCTGGATTTTTACGTGTTAATAACTGATTGACATCGTGCATCGCTTTATTACCAACCTCGTGATTGATCCCTTGATTATACGGACTTGCTGTAAATAAAGACGGGATTCGTAGTCCATCATTGGTTTCTCCTGGCCGAACAATCTCGACTTTGATCAGATCTAGGCAGTCATCCCCATCGGTATCAACATCCGTTTCGACATAGACAACTTCTCTAATGAGTTGATCAGTGTCAAATACTGCTTGGGCTTTACCGTTGATGAAGAACGGCTTCGTGATTGACAAGTTTTGGTAAAAACCTCGGCTGGCCAGATCATCTAATAGTGTTACTCCAAACTTTGTGTGCGTCAGCAACAAATTATACCAGGCTTTTTGTAGAACAATTGGGTCCGAATAATCTCCTGTGATAAGCTTTATCCCAAGTCTCTCTGCTTTATCCAAGATATTGTTCCATTCGAAATCAACATGCCAAGTAAATTTCAACAACTGCAAGCCGACAACATAAAAAGTTTCTGCTGATATTGGTGTGTCATCTATTAAAAACTCTTTGAGATCGACACCAGGATAAGCTAAAATATTGGTTAATTTTGCCAGTCTCGCACTCATCGTCCGACACTCTGGCATACTCTTTAATAACCATTGCCTCCATAACGATTTAACAGCTGTGTTTAGCGAGGTCGTAAAGCCTAACTGATTGAGCTCGGTCTTTAATTGCTCATAAGATACCTCTTGTAATGCGAATTGATTTAATACCATCCTATCGATCTCTCCTCATTTTATGACTTGATTAGTGCTGATATTTGTTTAAATGCTGGGTGTTTAGCGTCTGCCAAAAGTTGGAACAATACCGACTCCATATTGGTAATAATGGCACCACTAAACCGCATTTGGCCCAAACCATTAAGATGATTCTCGACCGTCCGTGAACCCACCACATCATTAGGAACATACACATTATAACCCATATCAAGGGTCTCCAAAACTGATTGCAGGACACAGACATGAGTCTCGGCTCCTATAATGATCAGATTTTGTATAGCAGGTCTTTGTCGTAGTAAAGCTTTCAACTCAGGAACAACAATAGAAAACTTCGTTTTTTCAATGACTGCTATCGGATCAATTAAAGCGCTGACCTCAGACAACGTATGCTTCAACCCCTTTGGATATTGCTCCGTTACAACGACTGGTAAGCCCAAGATTTGGATGCCTTGAAGCGTATGGGTGACGTGTTTTAAAAAATCTGGTGTTGATTTTATAGCCGGAACTAATCTCTCTTGCACATCGACAACAATCACTAACGAATTTTCTTTCCTTAACATCCTGATTCCTCCTGAAATTCTATTACCCTATATTCTATCACTCTATATGCACTTTATAGTCACTCTATACTCACTCTATTTTTTATCTCACTTTACTTTATCACCCTGTATTCTATCACGCTATACTTTATCACTCTGTATTCTATCGCTATATACTTTAATCATTGTATTCTATCACTATATGTATTTTATCAATATAGGATAGAGCACTCTATCCTATTGTACACTATATCAAAATGAAGAAAGAAGGGTTTGTTACAACGTTCTGCTCTAGGGTTGTCAAACATATGTTACCTGAACTGATAATAGTGGTGCTTGATGTCTTGTCCACCAAAACGAATTTTTTGAGTTTGTTGTCAAGGAGGAAAGTGAAACGATCCTTGACAACAAACGATAAAAATATAAAATCAGTGGACACATCAAGCAGCTTCGTTATACTTATTTTCGTAATACTTTTCAACCATTTGATTTGGGCTTAAGAATCCCAATACTTTTCGTGCAATATTATTGTGTCGACTCATATATCGCCGATGTTGCTTTAACATATCCTCTACGGATTCAAAC